>JAYPXF010000313.1:0-3393 GCA_038154405.1 Verrucomicrobiales bacterium
CAACGGCGTCATTGGCTTGCCGCGCATGGCGGCCATGAACGGCGCGACCAGCGACTTCAAGGGGATATCAAGGGTGGAGGATTCCCAGGCGTTGGCGCCATATTGAGTTTTCGGATGCAGCCAGCCGCGGATCCGGGCCCAAGTGAATGCGACCTTTCCGGTCTTGAGGCAGTTGCCAAGTTCTTCTGCCGGAAACACCACAACCGAATCTTCAGGGAATTTAGCCACCTCGGCCTTCAATCCATTGGGCCATCGCTCGACGAGTTTGACGATTGGGATCGCGATCTCTTTGACGTCCGCGTCATCGTCTTTGGAGTCAGTCTCGACCGCTTCCGGTTCAGGCGGTGTCGCTTCGGCGGGCGGTTGAAGAGCGGGTTTGAAGAATTGCGATGGGGTAGCTGCAGCTGCCGCAGGAGGGGCTGGGTTGAACAACGCGGATCCTACTGGTGCAGTCGGGGGCGGTGCCGGGGTGGCTACCGGTTCTGGAGCCGGTGCAGGCTTGCTGGATCCGAAAAAGTCCTGTTCCAGGCCTTCAAGTTTCTTCACCGGAGCGGAGCGTTTGAATGCACCGGGACCGACTTTCGAAAGCACCTCCGCGAGTGGGAGCTGTACGTCGTCACTGTCCCGACCGCCGGTTCCGCTGAACGTACCGGACGGAGCAGCCGCGACCAGTTCGCTGAAACTGATGATGATTTTGCCCTTGGCCAGCTGCGGTATTAGTTTCGCGACCGGGAGTTCGATAGCTGCAGAGACATCCGGTGGAGAGGCGATGAGGGCCTTTAACTCGTTTGGCAGCGCCTCGATGATGGGAGCGAGGGAGATTGCGGCATCGCCGTCTGCGGGTGCCGGAGGAGAAGCAGGTGGGGGAGCCGGGCTCGGAGTTGTGGTAGCTTCCGGTGTGACCGGGGAAAAGAGATTGGCCGCGGTTGTTGGCGCTGCTGCGGGAGCGGGTGTGGGTGCCGGAGCCGCGCTTGGGGTGGGGGAGAACAGATTGGTTGGAACCTCCGACGGGACACTTGATGGTAAGGGAACCGGGGCTCGCGTGGGCGGTGGCGTAGTTACGGCTTGGACGGTGGGGGTGAAGAATGCCTGTGGTTCCACCGATGGCGCCTGCGTTGCGGACTGCCGTTTCATGGCCCCGGGACCAATCTGTGGGAGTATTTCACCCAATGGCAGGGGAACTTCATCTCCCTCTTTGCCGGCCATGCCCTCGAAAGTGCCAGGCGGAGCCGCCTTGATGATTTCGCCGAAGGTGACCTTGACCGAGCCTTTGGTCAGTTGAGGGAGAATGCGATCCTGCGGAAACTCCAGTGTGTCGTCGGCGGAGGGGATCTTGGCAATGAATGACTTGAGTTGATCAGGCAGTCCCTTGATGACGCCTTCCAATGTCACGGTGACGGATCCGATGGGCTGGGATTCGGTCGCTTCCATGAGGTCTACAGCGGGGAGCTTGTGGTTTTGTTACCACTTGAGAGACAAGTGTTTGCGAAGCGGCGAGTCATCGGGGCAACGCCGAAAAGCGTGCCCGGTTTTTGGCCTAAATCACTTGAAGTAGCAATTAAAAACGCGGCACTATTTCGCTGCGATGGGCAACCGTCACAAAATTCTCGTCCTGGACGACGATCCCGACTTTCGCGAGCTCTGTCAGGAACTTCTGGCAACGCTCAGCTCTGAGCCGGAGATCAGCACGGCTTCGACCGGCGCGCACGCGATTGCGATGCTGGAGGCCGAGCCGTTTTCGCTGTTGATGACGGATCTCAAAATGCCGTCGATGGACGGTTTTCAGGTCTTGTCGGTGGTGCGTCGTCGATTCCCGAATCTGCGGACGATCGTGATGACGGGGGAGGGAGACGAGAACTTCCGCTCCCGGGCCTACGCGATCGGCATCGACCTGTTTGTGGAGAAGCCGAAAACCTCGAACGAGATCAAGATTTTCGTCGACTGCGTGGAATCCATGCTGGACCGGGAACAGCAAGGCGGGTTTCGCGGAGTGCAAAGCAAGAGCCTTGCAGATCTGGTGCAGATGGAGAGCATGTCGCAGACCTCCACGACTCTCAAGGTCACCAACGGACCGTTGATCGGGAAGATCTGGCTGATCGGTGGTGATCTGATCGACGCCGAAGCGGGCGACGTGAAAGGCGAGGAGGCTTTCAAACAGATCATGAGCTGGCGATCGGGGACGTTTGAAAATCTACCGCCTGATGAAACGCGCGAGCGTGGCATCTTCAATTCTGTGCAGGGTCTGCTGCTCGATTCCGCGCAGATGCTGGATGAGATCGCGGCGGGCGAAATTCCCGGCTCAGGAGGTGAAAAGGAAGACGGTGGGTCGCCTCTTTCGCGGTTGGCCAAGCAGGCACCCGGGGTGGAGTTCGTGCTGACCGCCAACCTCGCGGAGAAGAAGGAATTCGAACATCATGCCTGTGAAAACGCAGATCAGGTTGCCAAGTGGGCACGCGACACCTTCAACAAGTTTTCCAGCATGGGTGAAATGCTGAAGGCGGGGAAACTGAACCACGTGGTCGCACTCGGACCGCAACGGAACGCCGGCATGGCCAGCAACGAAGGCGAAGTGATCTGTATCGGAATGAATTCCCGAATGAAGACCGAGCAAGTGCTCGATGCCACCAAGAAAGTCGTCGTTCAATGGGTTTCCTGAAAAAGATTTTTGGCGGGGGCAAACCGAAGCTCGAGGCTGCCAAGATCGACCGGCTGCCGACGGGCAGTTTTACAGTGGATTCAAAGGGCAAGATTCTCACCTCAACCCTGCCGCAATCGTTTCCAGAGATCGTCGTGAAGGATATCGGGGACGCTGTACTGAACTCCTTCGCCGAGGCCCGGCAGGCGAACATACCCGTCTCGGAGATGCAATTTCATTTTGGCGGACTCAAGATCACCGGCCGTGAGCAACGGTCGGGTGCCATGATTTTCCTTGCCCCGGTTCGCTGAGCTTCGAAAACTGGCGACGACGCGGCTATGACGAAAGCCCAGCTTGAAGAACTGATCACCCACTTGGAGACGCACCTTGAGTGCTGGCGCCAGTTCAGTGGTTTTGTCGCCAAGGCCAAGGCCAAGGATTTCAATCCGGACGAAGAAAACGAGTTTCTAGAGATCAAAAGCAGTCTGATTCAGCAATTGGAGATCATCCGCACATTCATTCTCGAAGGCGGTCCGTCCAAGGACGACATTCTCGACCTGATGGGAAGTGCTCCGTCGATCCAGGCCATCAATGAACTTTCCGAAACCGGGCTACGTACGCTGGAGAACAACTGGCACAAGATCTTTGTCGGTTGGCAGATGGTGATGGGCCAGATCAAGGCGGGTGACAGGGAGCTTGGGGTTCCCGAATTGCAGGCCCAGTTGGAGAACCATCTCGAATTCTGGAAGCAGTATCAC
>JAYPXF010000313.1:3425-7020 GCA_038154405.1 Verrucomicrobiales bacterium
GTGCAGGAACTGGAGATCATTCTTGGCGCGATCGAGGATGGTGCTCCTAGTCGCGAAGAGATTCACACGCTGATTTCCGATGCCCCCTCGATCGAATACATGAGTGAGCTGGGCGACAACTCCCTGCGCACGATTGAAAACAATTGGCACAAGCTCTACGTCGAGTGGCAAGGCGTGGTCGGACAGTTGAAGGGGGCGGTGAAGAAGCTGTCGGTCGATGAGTTGCTCCCGCAGTTGGAGAACCACATCGAGGGTTTGAAACAGTTCAACGGTTTTGTCTCTCAAGCCGGATCCGGGAGTTGCTCACCCGAGGACGAGATGCATTTTCTGGAGGTGAAGAGCAACCTCGCACAGGAGCTGGAGATCCTCCTGGGTACGATTCAGGAAGGAGCGCCGCAGCGGGGGGAGTTGCAGGAGCTGGTTTCGTCCGCACCTTCGCTGGATTACGTGAAAGGACTGAGTGAATCTGCCCGCCGCACGTTGGAGAACAACTGGCACAAGGTGTTCCTAGCCTGGCAGGCGGTGTTGGGACAGGTGAAGGTGATGCAGCAGAATTCCCCGAAGAAGAAGGGGTTCTTTAGTCGCTTATTCGGAGGATGATTGGCTTTCAGTTTCCTTCGGGAGACGTCGATAGATGATCCTGGATGCGTCTTGCACCAGCGCCTTACGCCCTGGTACCCAGGCGGCGTTTTCAATCTCCGGTCGACGGGAGAACACGGCGGCCTGTTCATAGCCTCCGAGGAACGAGTTGTCGTGAAGATGTAGTCTGACGGCGGTCGAGGGCCGAAGCACGATCCAATCCGGCTCAAGTTCCCGGCCGAGGGCGACAATCTGAGCCGGTGTCAATTCCTCCCACCCCCCGAACGGGCCGATCGTCGGGTTCAGCTTTTGCCGATGCATCCAAACCTTCCTTGAACTCAATCCGGGATAGTCATGGAGATCCAGTTTTGAAAGGTAGCCGATCTGCCCGGATTGAGAAATCAACAAGGTGCTTTCACTGCTGACGTTGTCTCGCAGCCAGTGGCCGACGGCATTCACCGTGCCCTGATTGATGAAGAGTTGGCGTGCTTGCAAACCACGTGATGAAAGAACGCTGACGCCCAACGACAGCAGCATCACAACCACGATTGCTCCCTGGATCCCGACTCTCCAAGAATGGGCCGGGGCACGGTCGAGTTCCCGCGGTGCCATCTTCAGACTGTCGCTGAACAACGCGCCGAGCGATATCCACGTGGCGGTGAGGACGACGGTGAAAAGCGGCTGCGGAATCGTTGGCCCCGCTTGTTGGGCAACGAACAAAGCCGCGCAGGTCGTCAGCGACAGGGCGCGTCCGAACCGGCTGCCATAAGGATTGAGCCAATAGAAGCTGGCAAGTAGTGAGAAGATCCGTCCCAGAACCGTGGCTTGGGACGGCCATCTATCTGTCGCAAATACGGAGGCCGGCGCGAATAAGAAGTCGGCGATCGTGCCGCCAGCCAAACAGTCCAAGGGGAATGTGATTGCCTGCCGGGCCCACTCCAGTGGATCGATGTTTACCAATTGCTGAGTCGCTGCAGTGATCTCGACCAACGGAAGAGCGCTACCAAGATTAAACGAGGCCCAGACAAGCCATGGTCCGGCAATGGCCACCGCAATCAGAGCGGCGCGGAACTGATTCCGGAACACTGCCGTGCGATTGATTCCCATCGCAGCTCCCGGCATGAAAAGCAGAAACCCGACGTTTAGGATGACGGCATATGCAGCCACGATCGGCTGGGCCAGAAACAGTGCACCGCCGGCTGCGCCGAGCCAAATTGCCGGTCGATAGTGCGGCACGACGTAAACGCGAATGATCAGTGCGATGAAGAGAATTGTGAATCCGGTTGAATCGCCCGAGGTGACGGCGGACAAGACACGCCCGTCCGCCATAAGCCCGAAACACACGAACGCACCGGCCCAGCCGGGAAAACGGTAGCGGCGGGTAATGCTGTTGAGGGCAATCACGGCAACTCCCAGGCTGCTGGCTGCCAGTAGGCGATGCAGCCACAACGCGGTGGTCGGTTGCTCCGGACCAACCATTCCGACAAGCAGGGATGTGAGCAGGGTGTTGAACGGGGACGTGAAGGCGTTCACCCGCTCATCAGGTGTGAAACTGAGGTCGAGTCCGTTGGCCAGATTGGTGCCGGCGGCCAAAGCGAAATACCAATCGTCCGAAACATGATCGACCACCACTGAGAAGGCATAGCAGACGAGGGTGGTGACCGACCACAGAATGATGGGGCGCAGCTTTTCCCGGCGGATCTGGGTGCTTACGCTGCCATCGTTCTCCAACATGAGATTACTCGGCCGGCGTCTTGGTGTAGGCGCTCAAGCCCTTGAACCCGGCTGCCTTGGCGGCGTCCATCGCCTTGATGATCTCTCCGAACGGGGCCTTGTCATCCGCACGGATTGCGAGACCCGGTTGCTTGTTGGTGAGTGCAATCGCTTTCAACTGCGCCTGCAGATTTGTGGCCGTGACCGGTTTGCCTTTGAAATGCAGATGAGGAGAAGCCTTGGTCACCTCGATGACGAACGGGCGTGGTTGCGAGGGATCGCCGGGCGCGCCCTGGGCTGATTCTGGCAGGGTCAGTTCCACCGCCGGCTGCTTCTTGAACGTGGTTGAGCTCACCAGGAAGATCAGTACGACAATCAGCACGTCGATCAACGACACGATGATGACAGCCGGGGCTTGGCGGCGTTTGCGGGTGGTGAACTGCATTTAGCTGTTCGTGCGGTAGTAGCGCTGCAGGAATTCGTCGCAGATGGTCTCCATTTCCACGGCGAGCGTATCCACCTTCTTGTTGAAGTAGCTCCAAAAGATCAGCGAGGGAATGGCCACAAGCAGGCCCATCAATGTGGCCCGCAGTGCCAAGGCAATGCCGCCGGCAAACTGCGCCTGATTCTCGGCTGTGCCGTCGGCGCCAAGGCTGTTGAAGAGCAGGATCAAACCGAAGATGGTGCCGACCAATCCGAGCAGCGGGGCGATGCCGGTGATGATTTCGAGTACAACCAATCCGCGTTCCATTCCCGCGACCTCATGACGGGCCTTGGTCTGCAACGCATCGATGTTCTCGGGCTTGGGACAGTCCAAGTGATTCGCTGCGACGAGGATCAGTCGCCCGATGGGGCTTGGGTTGCTCTCACACGCCTTGCGCAAGGCTGGCAGGTGCCCTTTTTCCCGGCAGGTTTCCACGGCGGATTCGACAGCGGGTGGGATCACGCGGTTCCAGCGCAACGCGAATCCACGCTCGAGTATGAATGCAAAGCTGACGATCGAAGTGACCAACAGTAAGACCATGATGAAAGTTTCCATGCAGCTCAGGATTCAAGTCAGTGACACCGGTAAAACGCAAGCATGAAGCTGCGATTAGGTCCAATGGACCGGAAATCGTCGGATTGTTAACAACTTTTGTTGGTTTGTTGCGCTTGATTTCATTTATAGAAAAAATTCATGCCCACAATAAAATTGATGCATCCGAGCTCCGCTGCGGCGGTGCTTTCGGGGTTGAGGAGCAGAATCGGCCTGGTTTTGCTGGGAATGGTGGCGTTTTTGCCAGCCACCGCGCAGGCTCAGGAG
>JAYPXF010000314.1:0-6994 GCA_038154405.1 Verrucomicrobiales bacterium
ACAAGGCCAAGAATTGCGGCATTCATCATGGGCTGGTGTGGCCGGACTTATACGGCATAATCCGCGGTCAATGAATTCCCAACTTTTGAGTATGCTGCTCCTGCTGGTGTTCGGCGCGGCGGAATTGTCTGCAGCTCCCGCTGAATTGCACAAGTGGTTGGATTCATCTCAGGCGTGGGAACGCGACGTTGACGGCCCGGTGGTGTCGCTTGGCCAGGTCGGGAGTTTTGATGACACGCACGTCTTTGCTCCGATGGTGGCCCGGGAGGATGGAGTGTTCCGTCTCTGGTATTGCGGTTCGCGAGGCTCGGTGGCGGATCGGGTATTTCGGATGGGATTGGTTGAGGGGCGGGATGGACGGGCGTTTACGGCGCATCCAGAGAGTCCGGTTTTCGGGTTTGGAGCGGGAACGAATTCCGTGCTGACGCCAAGCCTTTTACGTCATGGAGATGGAACGGTTCTACGTGAGGATGGCCGGCTGCGGATGTGGTTCTCCACAACTTCGTTTCATGACAAGTCAGGGAAGCATACGCTGCATCAGACAACCAGCGCGGATGGGGTGAATTGGAGCAATCCATCGACCGCGCTGTTGAAGGGTGTCTACGCGCCAAGCGTGCTGCGGATTGGCGATCTCTATCAGATGTGGTTCACGGATGTATCCGGCTCCCCCTGGATCGTTCGCCACGCGTGGAGTCGCGACGGAATCAAATGGTATGTGACGCACGAACCTTCGGTGGTGATCGATCAAGACTGGGAGAAGCAGCGCCTGTTCTACCCGACGGTTCGTTACATTGATGGCGTGTATCTGATGTGGTACGGCAGCTATTGGACCGGGCGCCGAAATACGACGGCGCTCGGATTCGCTGTGAGCATCGACGGATTGAAATGGCACAAACATCCCGGTAATCCGGTGTTCAAACCGGACCCGGAACGCCCATGGGAATCCCACTACACGACCAGCCAATCAATCCTGCGGTTGCCTGATGGTGGTCTGCGAATGTGGTATGCGAGTCGGATGTCACCGCCTTTCACCAACAAGTATTTCGCGATCAATACGGCGGTCTGGCGGCGTCTTCCAAAACGCGCCGATCGCACAGCATCCGTCACTTCAAGACCGAAAGATCGGGAATTGTTCATCGCCTGGCGTGACGCCAAGCGCCGGGAGTTGCGGAAAATGCTTGGTGTTCCCGAATCGCGCGTGCCATTGGCAGCGCAGAAACGGGGTGAGATTGAATGGGACGGAATCATGATCGAGAAGTGGGTGTTCACATCTGAACCGGGTTCGCGTGTGCCGGCAGTTCTGTATCGTCCCAAGGGGGTGTCCGGCAGGATGCCGGCGATTGTTCTCACCTTTGGACATGGTGGCAGCAAGAGTCAGTGGCAATACAACTATGGAGGTCAACTCTATGCCCGGATGGGCTTGGCCTGCCTGGCGATTGATCCGTTGGGGGAAGATGAACGTCATGTGAAAGGGAGGATTGGATCGCGGGCGCATGATCCGAGGTCCGTGAGTGAGCGCGCCGACGAGGCCGGTCGCCTGATCATGGGCAAGCTGGTCTTCGACACCATGCGGGGCATTGATTTTCTGCTGGCTCGTGACGATATCGACGCGAAAAGAATCGGCGTGGCGGGCAATTCGCTGGGCGGTGCCAAGGCAAGTTGGATGGCCGCCGTGGAACCCCGTATCCGCTTGGCGATCGTGTCTGGTTGGGCCTACGACGACATCGGTCTGCGTACCAAGTATTGCACGAAGTTGCCCAATCAACGCATGCGCGAACATTTGACGTGGAGCGAGTTTGCCTCGTTGCCAGCACCGGATTGCGCGGTGCGGATCATGAACGGCGATGCCGACTGGGTGATTGATCGCGAGAACGACAAGAGCGCGTGGAAGGGGACGGACTCCGCGGTGAACGCGGCCGCTGGAGTGTATTCGCGGCATGGTGCTCCGGGCGCAATCGAATCGTGGTATGAATCGGACGGAGGTCACCGACCGTTCTTCGCTTACAAGGAAGCGCTGGAATGGATCCATCGTCATCTCGGAACACCTGCGATGTCACTGGAAAAGATCCGCGCCTTGCCCACGGTTAATTCGGGTGAGTGGTGTGACCAACACGGGATCAAGCTGGAACGGCTCTACGGCACGTCTTTGCATCAGCGCGGCGCCACTCTTCCTGATTTGGGCATTCGACCCACGCCACGTGAGAAACTGTCCTGCCTGAAACCGGGTGAGTTGGGTTCGGACGAATTCACGGTGGGAGGCTGGCTGAAGACGGTTGAACGGAAGTGACGACGACGATTATTGTTTTTCATCGCTGATAATCCATCCACCCCTTGCATCGTTCGCGGATCTGCATCAAAGATCGCGCGTGCGAATTGTGCTCAACGGGCGGCTCTGCGACGAAGCGGAAGCCAGGGTGTCAGTCTTCGATCGTAGTTTCTGTTACGGCGACGGGCTGTTCGAGACGTTTCGGATCCACAATGGCCGGGCGTTTCAATTGGGTGCGCACCTCGATCGACTCTCGGGCAGTGCGGAAGTCCTCGGTTTCAAAGTCCCGTTTACCGCGGACAATGTCGAGGATCACATTGATGCGTTGGTATCCGAATGCGACATGCCGGAAGGGATGGCCCGGATCAATCTGTCTCGCGGGGTGGGGCAGCGCGGGTATTCGCCGCGAGGGCTGAACGAACCCACCTATGCGTTTGCCCTGCATTCCGCGCCGCATGTGAATCCCGGTCGTCCGATTGCCTGGCGGATGAAGACGAGTTCCTACCGCTGGAATCAAAACGACCCGTTGTTGCGCCACAAGACCGCAAGTCGGTTGACCAACGTGCTGGCGAAAGCGGAGGCGGAGGAGAATGGCTATGACGATGCGTTCTTCGTGAATCTTGATGGCCTGATCGTGGAGGCGACGTGCGCCAACGTTTTCTGGCTTGAAGGAAACCAGATTCTCACGCCGCCGTTGTCGACCGGTGCGCTTCCCGGGATCACGCGGAAAGTGATCATGCAGATTGCTACGGAATTGAACTACGAAGTGATGGAGGCGGATCTCAAGCTGGAGCGCCTCAGCCGGGTGGACGGTGCCTTTCTCACACTCTCGTCAATGGGCGTTATCGAGATATCACGGGTGGACCAGACGATCATCCCGATTCATGAAGTCACCCGCGAACTTCACCGCGCCTGGTGGAATGCGGTATTGCGGGAGACGAAGGTAGGGTAGATCAACGCCGCTTCATTCATTCGTAGCGCCACCAAATCTGACGCTCGCTGTCGCTGGGATTGGAAATGGTCGCTCGGTTCACACGAACGGCGTGACGCCGGGTTTTGCCACTGGCGGATCGGGGAGTTTCATGTCCCATTGGAGATTCTCGGGAACGTAGCGTTGCTTGGAGTTCAGAATCTGATTCCAGGTGATGCGTTTGCCGGTGTAGGCGGATTCGCGGGCCATGATGCCCATGAGCGTGGAGTGCGCCATGTATTCGCCGTTGTTCGGGATCTCGCCCTGACGCAACGAGGCATACATCTCGTCATGCTCAATCTGGTGCATGTCCGTGCGGCGCTTCGCGAGGCGCTGCTGGTTCTTGCCGTAGATGGTGAACTTCATCATGTCGCACCATCCCTCCGTGCCGAAGGCGTTGTCGCGGAACACGCCGTCGCAACCTGGTTGATGACGGGTGGAAGCGTAGTAACGTTGGCCCCCCTTATATTCGTAGATGGCGTTGAAATGGTCGAACACATGGCCGTATTTCTCCTCGGTACGGGAAATGCGGCCGCCGCTGGCGAGGACGGCTTCCGGATACTTCCCAAGCAGCCATGAGACCTTGTCAAGTTCGTGGACGAACTGCTCGACGATGAAATCGCCAGAGAGCCACGTGAAGTAATACCAGTTGCGGATCTGATACTCGAGATCGGTCCAGCCGCCCTGACGTTCCGCCATCTTGGCGACGCCTTTGAGATACCGCGTGGATTCGACGTTCACAATGTTGCCGATGGCACCGTTGTGGAGCTCCTTCATGACCTTGCGCATGCCGGTCTCGTAGCGCCAGCAAAGGCCGGAGACGACGGCGATACCTTTCTTCTTGGCCAGTTCATTGGTCGCCAGCACGGAACGCACGCCGGGCGCATCGGTCGCGACGGGTTTCTCGGCGAACACGTGGACGCCGGCTTCGACGGCTGCCTTGAAGTGCACCGGGCGGAAGCCCGGAGGAGTTGCGATGAGGACGATGTCGACGCCGCTGTCGAGCAGCTGTTGATAGGCGTTCAACCCGGTGAACTGGCGGTCGCCGACGTTCACCCGTCCGGGATGGGCCTTGTTGAGAATGTTCTGCGACTTGTCGATCTGCCCGGGGAACATGTCGGCAAAGGCCCAAAGTTCCGTGTTGCTGTCCGCGTTGAGCGCCTGGTTGGCGGCGCCCGTACCACGACCTCCACAGCCGATCAGGCCGACCTTGAACTTCTTGGCGAGATCGACGCCAAAGGTCACGGACGGAAGGGCCAGTTGGGAGGCGATGGCAGCTCCGCCGACGGTGGCGGAGGAGTTCTTGATGAACTTACGACGGGAGGCGGATGTGTTCTCTTTCATGGGAGTCGGGTTTGGACTGCGCGAGAGCGCAGTCCATTCACGTGTGCTGTAGAAATGGGACGCGGAGCCGCGCTCAGACGAAACGCGTGCGACCGGGCAGGGCCATCGGTTCGACCTTCACCTGATCCTGCCAGTTGAGCAGATCCTGAGGGGCGATCTGCTGCTTGGCATTGGAAATCTCTTCCCAGGTGATTTCCTTGCCGGTGTAAGCGGCGGTTCGGCCCATGATGCCCATGAGAGTGCTGGTGATCATGCGGTCGCCGTCGTTGTTGACGTTGCCTTCACGGATCGACGCAAACATCTCGTCGTGTTCGGTCTGATACATGTTGTTCTTTGGTCCGCGGTAGCGCCAGGCGTTCTTGCCGGTGGTGTACACCCGGCCGCCTTTGATCCAGGCTTCGCCTTCGGAGCCGAGCACGTAGAAGCTGTTCTCGTTGTGGCAACCACTGATCTGACGTTGTGCAACCGTGCCGCGCGAGTGGTCATCCCAGTAATAGTTGACCTCCATGTGATCAAAGATGTTGCCGCCGTGCGCGGGAATCTGTCGTCCGCCAACCGCGGTGCAGCTGACTGGCGGACGGTCCTTCATCAACCAACCAACCCAGTCCACTGTGTGAATGGCCTGCTCGACGTAGCCGTCGCCGGAGAGCCAGTTGAAGTTGTACCAGTTGCGGACCATCCATTCCAGATCACTGATGCCTTCCGGCCTTTTGTCCTCGGGCGGCATGGGTTTCACGGGGCCGGTCAGATAGGTGCCGTAGCCGGCGCGGACTTCGCCGATCTGACCGTCGTGAATGCGCTTGAACAATTCCTTGCGGGCGTAGTCGTAGCGCCAGCAGAAGCCGGCCACCATGGCCAGTTCCTTCTTCTTCGCGATCTCGACCGCCTCGCGCACCAGGCGCACACCCGGAACGTCCGTAGCCATCGGCTTCTCGGTGAATACGTGTTTGTCCGCCTTCACTGCTTCGACAAGATGAGCGGGGCGAAATCCGGGTGGCGTCGTGAGAACGACTACATCAACACCGCTGTCCAAGACCTTTTTGTAACCGTCGAGACCGACAAATTTGTGGCTGTCCTTCACCTTGATCTTCACATCTTCGACGGTCTTGGCGATGCGCCCGAGGCTGGAATCGATCTTTTCCGGAAAGGCGTCTGCCATCGCGGTGATCTCGATGTTGCTGTCTGCCTTCAAAGCTTGGGAGGCGGCGCCGGTACCACGACCACCGCAGCCAATCAGGCCGAGCTTGAGCTTCTTGTCGGTCGGTTTGCCGAAAGTGACGGTCGGGAAGGCCACCGAGGACGCGACGGCGGCGCCACCGACGGCGGCGCTGGATGATTTCAGAAAAGTACGACGGTCCGGGGAATTGCTGTTTTCGTTCATACTGGGTAAGACCGATCGGTATCGATCACCGAGGCTTCGGAGTCAAGTGTCATTGCTGACCTTGCCTGTGCAATTGGAACAACTTGATTGACAAACCGGAGGCAGGTTTTCAGGTTTTCGTCGACGCAATATGTCCGATCTCCCAGTAGTTGATGAATCTGCGTTGGACCAGTTGAAGGAACTGGGCGGTGAGAGCTTTGTCTCCGACATGGTCAAAATGTTCTTCGATTACAGTGACGAAATACTCGCGGCTGCTCGGGAAGCGCTTGCGGCGAATGACTTCGACCGGGTCGAGAAGGCGATTCATCCCCTGAAGACCAGCGCCGGTCACGTGGGGGCGGAGCAGATGAAGGAGATCGCTCAGGAAATCGAACGACTGGCCCGCGAGGACGATTGCGAGACGGTTCCCGATCTACTGGGGCAACTGGAAAAGGCTTACTCAGTGGCCAAGCCTCTGCTGGAGCCGCATTTGGCCGGTAGCTAGATCACCTCGGATCCGCAAGATCCTTCCACGGAGTCAGGTTGAGCAGGGTGGCTTCTCGTTTTCTATCGGTGACTTCGATGCGGCTGACACTGGCGTACTCGATGTCGATCTTTCCCATGATGGGGAGCGGAATATCCATCAGGTGCGCTAGCGTGGCGCGGACGACGCCGCCATGACAAACGATCCCGACAGTCTTTCCCTGATTCAGCTTGAGAATCTCATCAGTCGCTTCGCCCACGCGTTTGCGGAAGTCGGCACCGAGTTCGGCGTCCTTTACCCGACCTGCCTCAAGTTCATCGAGCCAGGTGAAGACGTTGATCTGGTATTCCTTGGCGACCTGCGTCCAGGTCTTGCCGGTCCATTCGCCGAAGTCGATTTCCCGAAGTCCGTCAATGATTCGGGCCCGGATTCCCTGTGCGGAGCAGATCGGATCGGCGGTCGCCAGCGCGCGCTTCATCGGGCTGCTGTAGACCGCGTCGAAGGAGTATCGTCGCACGAAATCACCGAGGACCTTGGCCTGGTGGCGTCCGACCGGTGAGAGCTCCATGT
>JAYPXF010000315.1:0-6940 GCA_038154405.1 Verrucomicrobiales bacterium
GGGTGAGGTGAGGTCAGTAGCCGCGCAATAGTGGGGATGGCCGTGGGCGAGGGGGCCGTCCGGGATGGATTTGTTCCAGTCGGACGCATCATGGTTCCAAGACGTGCGGCGTCCCTGCTTGATGGGGTTGGCACCGGGTTTGCGGATGGCTGCCCAGTCCCAACCAAGATGCCATTTGCCGATGCATGCGGTCTGATATCCCTCGGACTTCAGCATTTCCGGCAAGGTCAGTCTCTCAAGTGAAAACAAGGTTCCTCCCAGTGCTCCGACAATGCCGTGAAACTTGCGCCAGTGATGGCGGCCGGTCAGGAGGGCATAACGCGATGGTGTTCAGATTCCGGAGCTGCTGTGTCCGTCGGTGAAGCGCGTTCCGTGGGATGCCAACCGGTCGAGGTGTGGAGTCGGAATCTTGGACTGCTGGTTGTAGCATTCCAGATCGCCGTAACCGAGATCGTCGGCGTAGAGAATCAGGATATTGGGTTGTCGTGCGGCGGTGGAAGCTGTCGCCAGTGCACAAGTGGCGACGAATAACAGCAGGGCAGAGGATTTGAGTTCTTGATCAGTTGAATTCGGTGTGACGCTTTTCGCAATCGGCGACGATGGAATCCGGGAATGCGCCGGGACTGATGTAGAATCGAAACTTGAACGTGGCGCTCTCACCTTTCTTGATCTTGGTCACGGGAAAGGCTCCGAAGCGGCCGTAGTCGCGGTAAGCGCTGTAACGAACCGGTTTGGCTACGGATGAGTGAGTCATGTGCTGCACATGATAGTCGTTGCCGTGTGCCTTGAAGGTCATCGCTGCCCAAGGGAGATTGCGGGCGGCGATGACGGACTTCTGGTCCATCGGGCCATCCGGAAAAATGTATTTGGCCGACTTGTTCTTGACCACCTGGGCGGACGCACGGAATTGGCATCCGGCATGTTCGGGATCGCCATTCAGTTCCGTGTCGGCCTTGGCGGCGGTGATCTTGGATTGCTTGTCGATGAGGAAAGCACCGTTGTTCGCCGGTTTGTGAATTGTAAACGTTCGTTCTTCCGACAACAGGATCTCGTCACCATTCACCCATTTGATGTGGGCGGTGAATGATGCCCGGTCCGGTCCGCTCTTGAAGTGGGTCATCTTGTTGAACACCTGCCGGACGAATCCTTTCATGTGCCAGGTATCATATGACTTGCCCGCGATCCGGGTTTTCGACCAGCCGATGTAAATGCCGCGGTGATGAGTGAACTTGTCGCCGGCTCCCTTGGTGATGGTGCGTGAGGGACTGGTGGGGTCGTTGACGTGCAGGTAGACCTTGTAGGTGTCATGTGCCGTCTCCTTGGAAGAAAGATCGTTCTTTGTCATCAGGTGGACGACGGGCTTGGACTTGTAGGAAACGGTGATGGTCTCTCCGCTCTTTTCGACGATGGAGAAATCGGCGGCGGTGTTGACCAGAGAGAGGCCGCACGTGAGCGCGACAGTTGCTGCGAGTTGTTTCATGAGATTGGATGCTATTTCTTCTTGTAGGACTTGAACGCAGCGGCGGCTTTGCGCTCCATCATGTGATCGTCAGGGACGGAAATGACGGTCAGCACATACTGATCATTCTGCTCGGCTACGTTGAAGAACTCGCCTTTCTTGAGTTCCTCAACCGCTTTCTTCGCCTTGCTTTCACTGCCGCAGTCGTCAATGGTGACCGTGATGAGTTTTCCGGCCTTCATTGAATTCTTGATGGTGACGCTGGCTTTGGCGCCGATCGCTGCGCTGGCGCTTTTGACGCGGTCGCTCGAGATGCCCTTCTTATTCAGGTGGGCGGCAACGTCCCGGAGTCCGGCATTGCCGACCTGTTTGCTGGCCGACAGGGAGAGGCAGAGAATGAGCAGAACGGATAGACTCTTCATGGCGTGAGTTGTTTCTTCGCTGCCCTATTTGCGGGCTTCGGGGGTGATCGTCAAGGTGACTTTCTTTTTGCC
Source organism: Verrucomicrobiales bacterium (assembly GCA_038154405.1). Taxonomy (GTDB): domain Bacteria; phylum Verrucomicrobiota; class Verrucomicrobiia; order Limisphaerales; family JAYPXF01. The sequence goes on from JAYPXF010000315.1 coordinate 1,954, forward strand.
ACGCTCCACGACGACCTTGACCGGTTTGCCGATCTTCACTGCGTCGATCGCGTAGGTGTAGTCGTAGATGTTCTCGATCTTCTGTCCGTTGAATTGCACGATGATGTCTTCGCCCTTCATGCCTGCCTTGGCGGCCGGAGCGCCGGCACGGGTGCCGCTGATCTTGACGCCCTTGATGTCTCCGCCCGCGTAGTCGGGGATTGTGCCGAGGTAGGCGCGCAGTCCGTCGCGGTTGCCGCCTTTGTCCTGCTTGGTGACCTTGATGTAATCCGGGCGCTGTTTGGCGCTGATGAGATCCCGCAGAATCAGCTGGGCGAATCGGGTGACCCGTTCGAGGCCTTCATAGTTGATGGTGTCCGCCTTGTCGGCAGGGCGATGGTATTCGTCGTGACTGCCGGTGAAGAAGGCTAGCACCGGGATGCCTTTGGGGTAGAATGACGTCGTATCCGTCGGCAGGTAAGGATCACTCTGGAGGGTGAGATTGAAGCCGGAAACAACATTGCGTTTTTCAATCAGCTTTTTCCACACGCTCGACGAGCCGACGCCTTGGAGCATGAGCTTGTTGTCCCGGAGACGTCCGATCATGTCGAAGTTGAGATAGGCCACGATATTGGTGTGCGGAATCAGGGCGTCCTTGGCGAAACTGGCGGATCCCATCAATCCCATTTCTTCGCCTGACCAGGCGGCGAAGATGACCCCACGACGAGGCTGCGCATGTTGCTGGGATGAATTCGCAATCTGATTTGCGGTATGGTGAGCGAGTTCCAGCAGGGCGGCGGTTCCGGAAGCGTTGTCGTCTGCCCCGGAGTGAATCTTGCCTTCCTCGTCCTTGCGGGCGAATCCGCCGGTTTCACCACGGCCTAGATGGTCATAGTGAGCCCCGACCATCACGTATTCGTCGGTGCCATGAGGTGGAATGATTCCCACGACATTGTGATCGGCTTTCTTGACATGCTTCACGCGCGTGCCGATGCGGACTTTCAGTCGGGGGATTGCGAATCCGGTTTCGGCGTGCGGGTTTTCGCGGTCGAGTTCCCTCTGGATCTTGGCCAGATCCTTGTGGGCGACGGTGAAGAATTTCTGCGCTACGTCACCGCTGATTGAGGCGGCGATGATGCCGGAACTGGAGGTTCCGGTCTCGTAGGTCAGCGAGGCGAGCTTGCCGGCGTTCGGTGAATTGGGGCCGGTAACCACCAGAATCGCCTTGGCTCCATGATTGCGGGCGATCAAAGCCTTGTAGCGGAGACCGGCGTAGCGGTTGAGCGCTTGGCGCCGTTTCGAATCCACATCCTCTGGCACGTAACGAAGCACCAGGACGATCTTGTTGGAGACATTCAATCCGGCGTAGGAATCGTATTCCTCCATCTGGGCGCCCGGCATGGTCAATCCGTATCCGGCGAACACGACTTCGCCTTCGACTTCCCCGTTGGCGGTGAAGGAGAGGGGGCTGAAGTCCTTGTTGAGTTCGTACTTGCCGCCCGGGTAATAAGCGGTCTCGAGATTGAGACTGTTCCTGTCATCCACGACTTCCACGCCGGCGTTGAAAGCGAAGGCGTGCTGAAACGATTTTGCTCCCTTGATCGGCGAGAGTTTCGAGTGGGTGAAATGATCAGCGACATATGTGGCGGCAAGTTGACTGCCCTTGGTGCCGGTCAAGCGACCTTCCAATCGGTCATCCGCGAGATACCCGACTTCAGCCCGGAGATCTCGCTCGGTGATCGCTGGCGAGAATTTGTCCTGCGTCGAGGAGCGCTTGATGGAGTCGGTCTGCTGGGCTGCGGCGCGGGGCGCTGCTTCACCCAAGGCTTGCAATGCCGCTTCGTGATTCCATTTGGCGATGAAGAGTTGGGATTTCTTGTCGCTGGTGCGATTGGAAGTCCAACACAGTTTCTTGCCATCTGGTGTGAAGACCGGCAATCCGTCGAAGCCATCCGTCTGGGTGATGCGCACAGGATCCTTCGTTCCGTTCGCATCGACGATGAAGAGCTCGAAGTTCCCGAAGCCGTGTTTGTTGCACGTGAAGATCGCGTATTTTCCGGACGGGTGGAAATAGGGCGCCCAGGACATCGCCTTGAAGTCGGTGAGGCGGCGAACATCGGAGCCATCGAGCTTCATGGTGTAGACGTCGGCGGTTTCGCCTTTTAGATCGAAACGTCGCCAAATGATGCGTTTGCCATCCGGCGAAAAGAACGGGCCGCCGTCGTAGCCCGGCGTGGTGGTCAGGCGCTTCTGGTTTGAGCCGTCGGCATCCATGAGATAGATCTCACCGAAGTGCGCCGGATTGATGAGATAGGTCTGGTGATCCTTCTTGGAGAGCTTGTTTAAGGGAAACGCGTCACGCAGGGAGCAGAATACGATCTTTTTGCCGTCGGGCGAATAGCTGCCTTCGGCATCATAACCTGTGGCTGAGGTCAGTTGACGGAGGTTGCGGCCTTTGGAATCGCTTACGAAGATGTCCATCGTCTCGTCGTAATCCCAGGAGTAACGACGCGACTTGCCGCTGTTGCGAAAATCAATCTCGGCTTTCTGTTTGGACTTGGCTTCAACGTCGTGATGAGTGGAGCCAAACAGAATCTCCTTCGTGCCCGGGCGGAGGAATGCGCACGTGGTCTTGCCGTGCCCGGGAGACACGCGATGACTGTCGCCGGTGGTCAGATCCAGAAAGTATATCTGGTAAAACGGATTGTCGGCTTCGCGTTCGCTCTGGAACACCAAGGCATTGCCGTCGGCGGAGAAATAGCCTTCGCCGCTGCGCTTGCCTTCAAATATCAATTGTCGCTTGTGGGTGAGGAACGAGGCTTCGTCCGCGAGAGCTGCACCGGATATGGCGAGGAAAAGGAGTAATGCGCGATTCATATGACTTGCTGGGTAATTAACCGGAATCGACGGTGAGAGCAATGTTCCGAAATCAGTAGCTTCCCGGATGGGAATGCCGGAAAAACGCCGTTTGTACTTCCCATTATCGGTATCGTGACTAATTTCTTTGCCCGGTTGCCGTGCCTGAGTCTCACGGTAATGCCTCAAGTCCCGATCGCGCGATGCCGAGCCAAATATGTTGAAAGCTGACAATCCGACAGGAGCTGATTCTGGCGGTTCCGAAAATGGTGCGGACATACGCGGTTCCAGCCTCGGCCGACTTTGGCGTCGCCTGCGAATTCGGTACGGAGATCATGCCCGTTTCAGCCCGTTCATCCGAGGGTTCATGCGTCGCATGTTCGAATCTAAGGCCAGACGGATTGATGACATATCCAAAGCGATCGACACCATCAGTCAGGCCATTCGACTGACCGATCCCAAAGACAGGCCGACCATGCTGAGTTTGGAGAGTCTGATTGATCGGCGCTTGCAGGATTTTGACGCCGACAAGTTCGTTCCTCTGACACTCCATCCTGAGGTTGAGAATGGGAAAATCTCGAAAGCGGTGGTGCTGAAACCACGAGGCGACAATGGTGAGAAGGGTGTCATCTTCATCTCCTTCGAATACCAGTGGGCAAAACTGTTGAGCCTGAAGAACTACGATGAGTTCGCCAAAGATTACACGGTGGTTGTATCGCCCACATGGTCACCCCCGCATTGTGCGATCAACTATGTCTTCCCCCGCATGTGGCCTGATCCGGTCTATTGTCTGATCAGCAACATCGATGACATGGAACACTTTCCACGGATCTCGGATCGGTATCGGATGGTAGAACTGTTTGCATCGAGTTGGGTGAAGCCCGAAATCTATGAACCCAAGCCCCGGTCTGAACGGTCGGTGGATATTCTGATGTTGGCCAACTTCGGCATCTACAAACGTCATCACGTTCTCTTTCGGGCCTTGGCCCAAATGCCCCGCGACATGAAGGTGGTCTTGGTGGGGCAGCCGAACGGTGGTCGCACGAGAGAGGTTCTGCTTCGTGAAGCAGCCGCATTCGGAGTGGAGGACCGGTTCGAACTGCGGCAGCAACTCACGGAGCAAGGAGTGCTTGATACGCTTTGCGATGCCAAGGTGAGCGTGATTCTTTCGCGCCGAGAAGGTTCATGCGTGGCCGTGGTTGAATCCATTTTCGCGGATACACCGGTGGCGCTTTCCAGTCAGGCGCAGATCGGTTCGGCGGTGTTCATCAATGAGCAGACCGGACGCCGGGTTTCCGAAGACAACCTGGCGGCGGAGTTGACCGACATGGTGCGAGCAAGTGAATCGTTCAAGGCCCGTGATTGGGCGATTGAGAACGAGATCTCCGCGTATGGCAGCACGAAGAGGATGAACGAAGTGCTGAAGGCGGGAGCGGATAAGGACGGTCAGTCTTGGACGCAGGATATCGCCGATCATCACTGGCGTCCGAACCCGGAACTGGTGCGTCCTCAAGATTGCCCGTGGGAACAGGGCGAGGTGGATTACATCAAGGACAAATACGGTCTGACGATCGGATCGTAGAACTGCCGGCCGTCCGGATCAGCAGTTCTGCAAAGTGTCGCGGAACCAGACGGCAATCTTGTCCATTCCCATCACCACCTCATCTGCCGAGGGCAGATCCCCTTCCGGGTCGGTCAGGAGAATTGCATCCAATCCCCCGGCAATCTGCTTGAGCGTGCAGAGCAGATCGTATTCAGCCGCCCGATCTGTCATTCCAAAGTAGCGTTCCAGTGGAAGGCACATGTCCCAGAGTCCCAAGGTGAGCTGCGCGCGAAGTTCCTCAGGGTAGGTATTCAATTTGGCAAATTCATGCCTGCGAAGGAGCAACTCGCTCGCAAGCTCACGGACTTGGCCGGGGGGCTGTCAAAGCGGACCTGCTTGCGTCCGCGCAGTCGTGCTACGGATACGGGTGGCTGGCTCAGCGACCAGTGTGCGGGTGAGATCTGAGATGTATTGTGCTGCTGCGTTCACGATAGGAAATCAGTTTTCTAGGGAGTTTTCTTAGCAGTTGGTGCGCCGATATCGATTTTGAAACGACAACTACGATAAAGGGGGCCGTTTATCCGGGGAAACACTGAGAGGCTGGGGGAG
>JAYPXF010000316.1:0-6899 GCA_038154405.1 Verrucomicrobiales bacterium
ATAGAAGACCAAGCGGCTTTGCGGGGTGTTCTGATCGTTGCGAGCACTGCGGGCTCGCTGACGTGTTTCGTAGAGTTCCCGGCGCATCGCTTCGATTTCCGTTTCGCTCAACCGATTCTTGACCGCGTGAGGGTCGGGTATGGGCAGTTCCAGCAAGGGTGTCGGCCGCTTGTTCTGGCCGGACCGTGTGGTGCCGTAGAACGTGGCCGTACTGGTGAAGATTCCGGCGATTGCGTAGTAATCCGTCGTCGGTATGGCGTCGTACTTGTGATCGTGACAACGGGCACAGGCGATGGTGAGTCCAAGGACAGCCTGGCTGAGCGTGTCGATCTGCTCGTCCGCGATGTCCATTTTGTACTGGCGCGGATTCGCTTCGTTGAGGCTCTTGGTCCCCATCGCGAGGAATCCGGTCGCAATGAGATTCTCCTGCCATTCGGCTTCCGACTTCACCTTCAGCAGATCGCCCGCGACCTGTTCGCGAACGAACTCATCATACGGTTTGTCCGCATTGAACGAATCGAAGACGTAGTCCCGATAGCGCCAGATATGCGGGAACGTCATGTTCACGTCTTTCCCGCTCGACTCCGCGTAACGGGCCACATCCAGCCAGTGGCGCCCCCATCGTTCACCGTACTGGGGCCGCTTGAGAAGTTCGTCAACCTTGGTCTCGATGGCGGCGTTCGCATCTACTTTCCAAACGGAGAGGAACGCATTCACTTCATCCGGACCTGGAGGAAGGCCTATCAGATCGAAGTTGAGTCGCCGCAGCAGAGTGGCAGGATCCGCTTTCGCCACCGGTTTCAAGCCGGCGTGCTTCAGTTTGGCGGCCACAAACGAATCAATGGTCGCACCCGGCGTCTCGGTTGGAGACTGATAGGCCCAATGCTTTTTGCCGGCCTCGATGTCGACCTTGGATTCAACCACCAGCTTCTCACGACCGCGCGGATCCGGTGCGCCCATCTTCAGCCAGGCCTCAAACTTGTCGATCACCGCCTGGGGCATCTTGTCCTTGGGCGGCATTTCGTAGTCCAGCCAGTTGATGGCATCCCAGAACAGCGAATCCTTGTAGGTGTTCCCCGCAAGCACATTGCCATTGTCACCGCCACGAATCATGGCGTCTTTCGTATCCAGCAGCAGCCCCCCACGGGTCTTGCCGGTTTCAACCGAGTGACAGTCGTAGCAATACTGCACCAAGGCCGGTCGGATGTGAGTTTCGAAGTATTTCGTCTGCTCCGGAGAGAGTTTTTGTTGAGCGGAAAGTTGGCTGGTGGTCCCCAGCGCAATGATCGCAAGAACAGATATCTTCATGGTCTTTCGGGTCACTTGGCCAGATCGCCAGATTTGTGACCAAATGTTTTCTGAGGTGAGACTAACCTTTCAATCATGAACAGGAAATTACGGAACCGCCGACCTGCAGCGCAAATTTTGCGCACCGAGGTATCTGCCGACCGATCCGCACGATCGGGAACGAGAAAGTTTCGTTTCAAGTCCGCCAATAATCCAGCGATGCTCCATCTCAAGTGATCATGAAGATGCTTCTCTCCTTTTTGCTCGCGTTCACCTGCGCGTGCGCTTCGGTCGATGCCGCGAAGCGCCCCAACTTCATCCTGTTTCTGGTAGATGACATGGGATGGACCGACCTGGGTTGCTACGGCAGCGACCTCTACGAAACTCCGAACATCGACCGTTTGGCAAAGGAAGGTGTGCTGTTCAAGAATGCCTACGCCGCCTGCACAGTCTGCTCCCCCACCCGGGCGGCCATGCTTACGGGAATGTATCCGGCGCGGCTCAAGGTGACCGACTTCATCGCCGGCCATCCTTTTCACAATACCAAGCTCAAGATTCCCGATTGGACGAAGCAACTGAATCTCGAGCACGTCACCATCGCCGAGGAACTCAAGCGACTCGATTACAAATCCGCCCATATCGGCAAATGGCATCTCACACCACGAGACGGCGTCGAACATCCCGACCTCTGGCCCAAAGCCCAGGGCTTCGACAAGAACATCGGTGGATTCTCCGCCGGTGCACCCGGGAGCTATCACTGGCCCTTCGGACGTGGCAAGGACAAGCAGACCGGCAAGGTCATCAATCTGCCCCGCAAGGGAAAGAAAGGGGACTACCTAACGGACACTCTGACCGACGAGGCCGTACGGATCATCGACGAATGGAAGGCGGAATCGTTCTTCATCTACTTCTCCTACTACAACGTTCACACCCCGTTGCAGGCGAAAGCCGAATACGTCGAGGCATTCAAGAAGAAGATCAAGCCGCAGGCACGCCACACCAATCCCGTCTATGCGGCGATGATTCAAAGCGTCGACGAATCCGTGGGCCGCGTGATGGCGCGGTTGGAAAAGCACGGACTCGCCGAGAACACCGTGATCATGTTCACCGGCGACAACGGCGGCCTGATCCAACAGGGATCCAGCCCGGTCACGTCAAACCTGCCCGCCCGCAACGGCAAGGGATCCGTCTACGAAGGCGGTGTTCGCGTCCCGGGCATCATCAAGTGGCCGGGACATCGCGCCGGCAAGACCGATCTCGTCCCGATCATTTCAATGGATTTCATGCCAACCATTCTCGACATCGCGGGCTTGAACCCCACCGAGCAACTGGACGGCAAGAGCCTTGTAAACATCCTCAATGGTGAGATCGATACCGTCCGCCCGGAACTCCTCTGGCACTATCCCCATTATCATTCCATGGGTGGCGTCCCTTACACTGCAATCCGCTATCTCAACTGGCGGCTGATTCAGTTTCACGAAGGCAACCGCATCGAATTGTATGACCTCGCCGAAGATCCCCACGAGGACAACAACCTCAGCACCAAGCATCCTGATCAGGCTCGATTTCTTCTCGGCAGGATGAACAAGTGGCGAACAAATGTCGGAGCCCAAATGCCGACCAGGAATCCCGAGTATGACGCAACCAAACCAACCGTGATCCGTTTCGGCACGCGCGAGCGACTCCCTCAACCCTATCGGCGGAACTAACCATCCGTGGTAACGCCCTTTGGACGCTTGGGCGAATCAAGCTCTCTTCACCCACCAACACAGACGCCCAAAGGGCGTCGCTACGCGGCGAAAGATTGCGGCAACCAAGCCTCCGTGCGACAACGCGAGAAATGAAGCTCACAAATACCATCGTCGTTCTCATCACGACGGTCTGCTGCGCCAACGCTGCCAAGAAGCAAAGCTGGCCCGCAGGATTCGGCGGAGCCAAGACCGAGGTCTACAAGACGATCAATGACGTCAACCTGCGGATTCACATCTTCAACCCCAAGGGCAAGAGCAAGAAACCGCGCCCGGCGGCGGTTTTCTTTTTCGGCGGCGGCTGGAAAGGCGGCACACCCAAACAGTTCGAACACCAATGCCGCTACCTCGCCTCGCGCGAGATCGTTGCAATGACCGCCGAATACCGGACCCGCAACATCCACAATACGCTCGCGGAATTCTGCGTGCGCGACGGCAAATCCGCCGTCCGTTGGGTCCGCGCCAATGCGAGACGACTAGGCGTGGATCCCGACCGCATCGTAGCCGGAGGCGGTTCCGCTGGCGGCCACGTCGCAGCCTGCACCGGAAGCATCGAAGGATTCGAAGATGAATCCACTCCCAGTTCCCTTCCCAATGCAATGGTGCTGTTCAATCCGGCCTTGGTCTTGGCTCCAATTCCCGGCCACAAGGAAACCATTCCCGAAACGAAGGTCGAGGAACTGGCAGAACGCATGGGCATGCATCCTTCCAAACTCTCTCCCTGGCATCAGTTGCGAAAAGAAGCTCCGCCCACCTTGATCCTGCACGGAAAAGCCGATAACACGGTGGCCTATTGGACGGCCGAAGCCTTCCACAAGAAGATGCTGAAAACCGGCAACCGATCCGTGCTCCTCGGATTTGCTGACCAACCACACGGCTTCTTCAATTACGGCCGCAAGCAGAACGAAATGTTCATAGCCACCATGAAGGAGACCGACCGATTCCTGGTATCCCTCGGATATCTGAGCGGCAAGGACACGTTGGACAGCTACGTCAAAGCCAAGCGCCCCTGACGCAGGGCCAGCATTGCCCGTCTCGCCAACCAGAGCGGCACGAGGCCGACCACCCCAAAGGCGCAATCGATCAGCTGCCAGCCGATCGGTATTCCGCGCAGTTCCCCGAAAACGAACGCCCACGGAATCACCAGCACGCACGCCATCACTCCGAAGGTGAACAGCCACTCATTCTTCACCGGATCCAGCCACACGCCAACCATGGCAAGCGCGATCATGAGATGGCCGAACGCAAGCCAATCAAAGCCGTAGTTGATGAAGGCATGCCGTTCTGAAACATCCTTCAGCGCGACGCGAACCTTGACCAGCCATCCATTCAGTCCGGTGGCTGCCGGATCGTGCACGCCAAACAGATCTGTCAGGATCCGCAACTCCCACTCGAGCGGTATCGCGGTCACTCCACTGACCACGAGTCCGCCGATGAACACCGGCATCCACAGGCGGCAACGTTTCAGTTCCAATGATGACGGATCTTCCTTCGTCCCAGCTCATTTCCGATTGCCGCGTTGATTGACGCCCTTCTCGAATGACTCAAACCAATGCCCCACGAAGAAGCGCTTTTCATCCGGCAAAAACGTATCCGCCGTCCCGATGATCGGCCGCAAAGCGGTCGACATCTGCAACACGACCACGACAAACACAGTCAGCCACACCTTGAGCACGCCGTTTTCCCGCTCAACGACCATCGCCTGAAAACCACCCTTGAAAAACTCTGCGGCGAAATACATCGCGACCGTCCAGAACATCAGGTGCAGGAAGCCCATCATCGTGACCGACTCCGTCGACTGCGAAAACACCCAGGCCACCGGTGCAAACCCCACCAACAACAAAGTCATGATCGCGATCAATCCGGCCACCAGCCCGACCACCTGTCGAAACGACGCCTTGCTGCCGGCCAGGCAGGAGAAGATATACAGACTGGGAAGACAGATTATCCCGGAGGCAAGCACCCCTCCCGCGACCTTCACCGGTGCCGCCCACATCTGTTCGCCGCCGGAGAACGTTCCCACCACGAATCCGTATCCCAGCAACCCGAGAATCCCCAGGAAACTCAACAGCAACGTGAGCCGCGACCCCCTTTTCGACTCACCGACCTGATAGTAGACTCGTCGTGGTTGTCGCAGCACCGCCTCAGCAGCTTCCATCAGCGAGTTCACAGGTTGCTTCTCTTCCGCACTCACTCCCAGCGAGACCGAGTCCGCCGCAACCGACTTCACTACCTCGCTGCCCTTCATCTCCGTGGTTTCGTCCTTCGTCTTCTTCCGTTCCGGATCTCCCGGCAACAGGGGTGGTATATTTGCCATCATCATCTTCCTTTCATTTGATTGCTAGTTACTCGACAAAACTCTCAGTGCCGACCAATACACCGCTTCGAAAAAACTCCCTTTCATGGGTTCATCGCGAAGGAACTGAACCGGCAGTCCGGGCGATCCGATAAACGGGCGCAGAATCCAGGACATCTGACTGCCTAAAAACAAATTCCCTGCCAACCAGGCAAGCAGCACCCGCCTGGCAGATGCATTGCTCCCGCTGATCTCCCGCAACAACTGAAACAGGCGCAGGTTCGCTACCACTCCGGCGAAGGCAACCATCACAACGATCATCAGGAGGATGGCCGCATGCGCACCGCCCGAATTCGCCTGATCTTCCAGCGGCGGAGTGTTCCAGATGAAGAAGGCCAGCAACGGACTCGTCGCGCCCATGATCGCTGCTGCGATCGCAAAGCTCATCATCACCGCCAACAGCGACTGGCGCAGACCGATGTTCACACCCAACAATGGGGCCAGTATTGCGTTCAACACGGCATTTCCCATCATCGTCACCAGAACTACCACGGGAAACTTGATGGCGGTATAAACCGCCTGTTCCGGCGCCCGCCACCATCCCATTGCCGCGCCAAACATACCGGGTCCAAGAACGGCTACGATCAACCACGACCAGATTCGTGACGCCTCCAGCTCCTGAGTCCACCGCGCGACCCGCGCCGGTTCTCCACGCAACACCACCTTCACCTGACGCCAATAGGGAACCACCATGGTCATTGCCCCATCTCCGCGTTTCCGGTCGCCAACGCCCGGAAGGCATCCTGGCAGGTTTCGGAGAAATTGCCCTGCATCGGGTCGTCCATCAGGAAGACCGCGCCGGCCGTCGACCAACCTATGAAGGGACGCAGCACCCAGCAGATCTGACTTCCCAACAGAAGATTCCCCGCCAACCAACTGAAGAGAACAGCCCGGGAAACCCGCCGTGAACCGCTCTCGTGTTCGAAGTAACGCAGTAGCTTCACGTTTGCGATCACGCCCGCGGCCGCAATCATCCCCACCGTCGCCGGTTGCATGAAGCGGTAGGCCAGAATCTCCGTTCCGTTCAAAACCTCTAAACGCGGAACGTTCCACGCGATGAACGCGAGCACCGGCACAAACCCCGCCAGGATCGCCGACGCCAGAGCGAAACTGAGCAGCACCGCCATCAGCGAGGATCGAATTCCCAGTTTCATTCCGATCAAGGGAGCCAACATCCCGTTCAAAAACGCGTTTGCGAACACGGTGAGAAGAATCAGCAGCGGCAGTTTCACCGCCGCATAGAATGCCTGCTGGGGTGAATGCCAACCACCGATCGCCGCACCGAACAATCCGGATACCGCCACAATCATTGTCAACCAACCAACCAGGATTCTCGTCTCTCGCCGTTCAATCCAATCCGCCACCGCCGTCGGTTCCCCACGAAACATCTCCGGCGCGACTTCAGAAACAGATTGTACACCAGTATTCATGAATCGATTCGCCTCACACCCCGGCCGAAACGAAGTCCCGGCGTTGCACTCGCCAGTGACAGCGGGGCACCCAGATAC
>JAYPXF010000317.1:0-6844 GCA_038154405.1 Verrucomicrobiales bacterium
TGATGGTGGAACTCAATCCGATCGAGGCCATGGACACCCTCTTGGGCGCCTTGCGGAAGTTTGAAACCAATGACGAACTTCTGACAAAGATGGTCTGACCGGATATCCGACGAAACTGTTTCAAGAAACCGCCGCACCCTCGGGTGTCAGGCGGTTTCTTCGTCTTCTCCACCCAGTTCGACTTCTACCGTTTGCGGACCGGTGTCCTCCTCAGTCTCTTCCGACTGGGATTCGTCCATCATTTGCGCAAAATGATCCTCATACATCGCCGGATCGAACAGCGGCAAAGCGATTGTGAATTGCGTAAGTCCATCATTGTTCGGCGCGAACACCACCAGTTCTCCGCCTCCCGCCCGGGCTATTCCTCGAGCCAGATGCAGACCCGCTCCGGTGTGAGGCGCGGACTTGGTGGTGAAATCCGGTTCAAAAATATGTTCGAGATTCTCGTCATCAATACCGCCACCGTTGTCGATCACGTGGATATTGATCTGACTCTCGTCCAATTCGACTGACACGCGAATCTCCGGGTCGTTGACACTCGGTTGTTTCATGTCCTCCACCTCGGCTTCTTCGTCATTCGTGAATTCGGCGTAGATACGAGGCCGGTAGGTCACCGACTCGATTGCATTGTGCAAGAGATACAATACCGATCGCCCCAACTCACTTGGCATTCCTACCCATTGAACACTCGGATCCAACTGAAACTGGGTCTTGATCTGGTAGTACTCCAGCTCCAACCGCAGGAGTTGAACTGCATCGTTCACCACCTGTGCCACGTTAACAATCTGCGAATGTGGCACACGTTCGGATACCGTCAGTAGACGACGCAGCATTTCATCCACCTTGCGGAAATTGGCGTAGACCATCGCCAGTTTGTCGCGCAGCCGAGCGTCCACACGATCATCGACCATCATCATGCGGATATTCCCCAGACTTGACGCGAGGGGAACCTTGAGTTCCTCCATGAAATTGGCAGAAAGCTGACCAAATCGCTTATGCCAGTGCGTGGTCATCATGCCTTGCTGAAAATCCTCCATTTTCTGGGCGGTTTTCAGCTGAGCCTGGACCTGATCGTCAGGCACGATTGTGGCCACTTTCAGCTTGTCGCGAGCCTGCTTGATCTCCAACGCGTTGTTGACGCGAATGGCGACTTCCTGCTGGTCGATCGGCTTCCCGATATAATCCCAGGCGCCCACTTCCAAGCCCTTGGATTTGTCCTCGGACTTGATGTCGCCGGTGACAAATATGACCGGAATCTCTTTGGTCCGTTTTTCGTGCTTGATAGCCCGACATACCTCATAGCCATCCATCTCAGGCATTTGGGTATCCAGCACGATCAGATCAACTAGATCACCCTTTAGGAATTCCAATGCACTTTTTCCGTTCTGCGAAGTGAACACCTCGGAATGGGTTGCCTTTAGGGCATTGCGAAGGTCGCGAAGATCGCCAGCAGTGTCATCCACGGCCAAGATACGGGTTTGTGCGCCGGAGCCAGCTTTTGCGGTGGCTTTCGCTCTTCCTGTGACAGTCGCGACCGCGAACTTGCCTTTGGCTTTTCCGGTGCCGGCTCGCGGGGGACGCGCCGGTCGTGCAGCTCTGGTTAAACGCTTGTCCATTACGGATTTCGTCAGAGGATACGGAGCTCCAATCGGCAAGGCAAGCAGCGGATGCATGACTCTCGAGGCAATTTTTTGGCGAGCACCGACTTAGCATTGTTACCATTCAGCATTTCCATTAGTTTCTTTCAGCCTTCACAAGGTGGCGAATTCTGCCTCCATTTGATAGCTCTCACCTCTGAACTTAAAACGTATGAGCAACATTCTCGATCAACTCAAGGCGCACAGCATCATTGTCGCGGACACCGGCGATTTTGAGAGCATTCGCAAGTATCAACCGCAAGACGCCACCACGAATCCCAGTCTGCTGCTCAAGGCTGCCCAGATGGAGGAGTATCAGGCAGTTGTCGACAAGGCGGTCGCCGACGCCAAACAGGAAGCCAGCGGCGATGCTGCATTGGGCGAGGCCATGGACAACATCGCCACCGCATTCGGCACGGAGATTCTGAAGATCGTCCCAAAACGCGTTTCCACCGAGGTGGACGCGAAGCTGAGCTTTGACACCGCCGGCACGGTGGCCAAGGCCAAGTCCCTTATCAGCCGTTATGAAAAGGCCGGTATCGACCGTGACCGCATTCTCATCAAGATCGCCTCAACCTGGGAGGGCATCAAGGCAGCCGAACAACTCAAGAGCGACGGCATCAAATGCAATCTCACCCTGCTATTCTCCTTCGCCCAAGCCGTAGCCTGCGCTAAAGCCGGAGTGCAGTTGATCTCACCGTTCGTCGGCCGGATCCTCGATTGGTACAAGGCCAACACGGACCGCAAGGATTATCCCGGAGCGGAAGACCCCGGCGTCCAGTCCGTGACCCGCATCTACAACTACTACAAGAAGCACGGCTACCAGACCGAGGTCATGGGAGCCAGTTTCCGCAATGTCGGCGAAATCATTGAACTTGCGGGAAGCGATCTGCTCACCATCAGCCCGACACTGCTCGAAGAGATGGCCAAGACCAAAGGCGACGTGCCGCGCAAGCTGGATCCGGCCACGGCTCCCGAGAAAGGTGATGACAAGATAGACATGGACGAGAACTCCTTCCGTTGGATGCACAACGAGGACGCCATGGCGACGGACAAGCTCGCAGATGGTATCCGTCGGTTTGCAGCCGACACGGTGAAGCTCGAAAACTTCGTGACGGAAAAGCTTAACGCCTGAGCCAAGATTATTTGAACACGAAAAGGCTCCGCCCAAAGCGGCGCCTTTTTCTTTGCAACTCAGCGGCTGACGAACATCAACACCAGGATTCCTGCGAGGATGCGATACCAACCGAAGGCGATGAAGGTGTATTTCTGAAGAAAACCCAGCAGCCACTTCACGGCAATGAACGCGGTGATGGCAGAAACGATCGTGCCCAGCGCCAGCATCACAAAATCCTCCTGCACTCCACCTTCATCCTTCAACGCTCCCAACAGTTTCACCGCGCCCGCGGCAAGCAGCGTGGGCACGCCTAGCAGGAAAGTGAATTCGACCGCCATACGGCGACTCAAGCCAAAGGCCATCGCAATCACGATCGTGGTCCCGGAGCGTGACGCTCCAGGGAAGACTGCGGCAACCAACTGCCCTACTCCGATGAGGATGGCCACATTCCACGTCACGCTGTCGGAAAGTTCCTTGCCGCGCAGCGCCGCTTCCAGCCAGATGAAGAGAATGCCGCCAACAATCAGTGCGATGGCGACGGGCTGCGCATTTTCGGGCAGTTCAAAGTTTGTGGCCTTGAGTATCAAACCGCCGACAGCGGTGATGAAGAACGCCACAAACATCTTGATCAGGTAGTCCTTGATCTCCGGCCTCCGCCATTGCGTGAGCAATTCCATGGACCGTTGCTTGAACACGAACAACACGGCGACGACCGCGCCGCTTTGAATCACGATGTTGAAGACGTCCGATTGGGCCGGAAGCCATTGTTGCGCGAGGAGCAGGTGTCCGGTCGATGAAATCGGAAGGAATTCGGTGATTCCCTCGACGATCCCCAGAATCACGATCACGAGCCATTCTGGCATCGTGGTGACCGTCTCCACCGCTACACTAGGTTCCATTTCTGCCATGAGCCCGCTCGTTAGAAGTCATTCCGCGATTTCATGCAAGCCCGATCATTCCGATCGCCGCCATGCCGCCACAAACATGCCGTTGCCTTGAAAATCTTGTGGCCAGACTGTCAGTTGGCTTGATGCCTCATCTCCATCCTTCAAGGCCGGCAATTCCATCGGTTCAAATTCAGGAAAACGCTTCGAGAATGCTTCGACTACCTCCGTGGTTTCCCGCCGTGTCAAGGTGCAGGCGGAATAGAACAATCGCCCTCCTCGTTTCACCGAACGGGCCACATGAGCCAGCAGTTTCTCCTGCGCTTCTGCAAGCTCCTTAACGTCATTTGCCGTCGTCGTCCATCGTGCATGTGGTTTCCGCTGCCAGGTGCCAACTCCACTGC
This sequence comes from Verrucomicrobiales bacterium, assembly GCA_038154405.1. Taxonomy (GTDB): domain Bacteria; phylum Verrucomicrobiota; class Verrucomicrobiia; order Limisphaerales; family JAYPXF01. The sequence continues at coordinate 4,043 of JAYPXF010000317.1, forward strand.
ATGGCGCGTCCACCAACACGCCATCGAACTGGGTCTTGGTCGGCAGATGCTCGCCGCCGTCCCATTCGCGCAGACGGACATTAAATGCCTTAGCTTTGGCCGCGCGCTTCTTGAGATGAGTCAACCGACGTTTCGAGCGGTCGGTCGCCCAGATCAACCCCTTGTTCTCCATCAGATCGGAAAGGTGCAACGTCTTGCCTCCCTCGCCCGCGCAGGTGTCCCACCAGGTTTCCCCCGTCTTCGGGTCGCAAAGGTATGCAACGATCTGCGATGAGATGTCCTGGATTTGAAATCGTCCTTCGCGCTGATCCGGATGTCGCAGCAGATCCTTGTTGCCGTCGTAGGCGATGGCTTCCGGAAATCGTTCGAGCGGCTTGCTTCGAATGTCCATGCGTTGCCGCAGATCATCCGCATCCCCCCGCTTGGCCCGGATCCACATGAGCGGTTCGTGCTGGATCGCGGCAAGCCATTCGTAGGGAAGTTCCATTTCCCGCTCCAGCCAGCGGGGCACGCCATGCTTCAAAGCCTTGAGCGAGAAGCTGCCTGGGTTCTTTGCAAAATCGGCCGCCCTTGTGTTTGCAAACCGCACCTTGGCGGGCAACGAGTCCTTCGGATTCGCAAAGCCGGACCAACGATAGAAGGTGTAGACCGCCTGCACGACGTCCCCGCTGCGCTCCCGGATGAAGCCGGGATTGCGCTTGAAGAACAGGCGCATGTGCTCATCGGCTGGAACCCGGTTGACGTTGGCTTCCCGGATAATCCGGGTGGCGATTTGTAGAATCTCTTCGTCCATGAAAAAAGGCCCGCCGACTGGGCGGGCCCGCGAATGCTTTCAATCTCAGGCGCGATCGATCAACTGCCGCAACACGTAGGCGAGAATGCCTCCGTTCCGATAATATTCCACTTCGACCGGTGTATCCAGTCGGCAGGACACCGAGACCTCTGCGGAATCACCGTTGGCGCGCGTAATCCGCAGTGTCAAATCTTGCTGCGGCTTCAGATCCGCCCCCAAGCCCAGCACGTCGTAGGTCTCTGTGCCATCCAGGTTCAAGCTCTTGGGTCCGGTGCCTTCCTTGAACTGAAGCGGCAACACGCCCATCCCGACCAGATTGCTGCGATGGATGCGTTCGAAACTCTCCACAATGACGGCTTTCACGCCCAAGAGAGATGTCCCCTTGGCCGCCCAGTCACGGCTGGATCCCGTGCCATATTCCTGACCACCCAGAACGACCAATGGGGTGCCGCTCTCGCGATACTTCATTGCCGCGTCATAGATAGACATTTCCTCACCGCTCGGCTGATGTTTGGTCATACCACCTTCAGTGCCCGGAACCATCAGGTTTTTGATCCGCACATTGGCGAAGGTGCCCCGCGTCATGATTCGGTCATTACCGCGACGGCTGCCATAGCTGTTGAAATCCGCCTTCTCAACCCCGTTCTCCTGCAGAAAACGTCCGGCAGGTGAATCCGGTTTGATCGCGCCAGCGGGAGAAATGTGGTCCGTGGTCACCGAATCACCGAACAAGCCCAGCGGACGGGCTCCCGAAATCTCGGCGATACTGCCCGCGTCCGAAGAGAAGTCCGTAAAGAACGGCGGCTCCTGCACGTAGGTGCTCTTTTCGTCCCATTCGTATACCGTGCCCGTGCTCGAAGGTACTTCGTTCCATTTGGGATTCTGCGAGGCAAAGTCGGTGTAGAGTTTCCGGAACACTTCCGGTTTGAGCGACTGCTGGAACAGGTCCCGAATCTCCTGCAACGACGGCCAGAGATCCTTCAGGAAGACGTCGTTGCCATCCTTGTCCTGACCGATCGGTTCGTTGCGCATATCGACATCCACACGGCCAGCCAAGGCAAAGGCCACCACCAACGGCGGAGACATCAGGAAATTCGCCTTGATGAGCTGATGGACGCGTGCCTCGAAGTTGCGGTTGCCGGACAACACGCTCGCGGTGACCAGGTCGTTTTCGACAATCGCCTTGTCGATCTCCGGATGCAAGGGGCCGGAATTGCCGATGCAGGTCGTACATCCGTAACCGACCAGATTGAAACCGAGCTGATCGAGGTAAGGCTGCAATCCGGTGCTTTCCAAATAGTCGCTCACAACGCGAGAACCGGGACCTAGCGAGGTCTTCACCGCCGGATTGACGCTCATCCCCCGCTCCACCGCTTTCTTGGCGAGCAGGCCGGCCGCCAACATCACGCTCGGATTGCTTGTGTTGGTGCAACTGGTGATCGCCGCAATCAACACGCTTCCATTCCCGACGCTCGTGGATCCGTCACCGTTCAATGATACCTCTGCCTTCACGGACGCGAAGTCATCCGCATTCTTGCCGAAGCCACCGTCTGCAGTCGCCTTGGAGTAAGAGGAAGTGAACTCTTCCTTCATCGCCGGCAATTCAATCCGGTCCTGCGGGCGGCGCGGACCGGCCACACTACTCGTCACGCTGGACAGGTCGAGTTCAACGACGCTCGTGTAGTCCACCTCGCCCTTGTCCGGAATGCCGAACATGCCTTGGGCTTTGAAATAGTTCTCATAGGTCTGGCAATGCGCCTCCTCGCGACCGGTGGCACGCATGTATTCGACCGTTTCCTCATCGACCGGGAAGAAGCCCATGGTCGCGCCATACTCCGGCGCCATGTTCGCGATCGTCGCACGATCGGTGAGCGGCAGCTTCTTGGCACCGGGACCAAAGAACTCGACGAACTTGCCAACCACCTTGTGCTGTCGCAGCAGCTCCGTAACGGTCAACGCCAGATCTGTGGCCGTGGCGCCCCCGCTTAACTCTCCGGTCAGATACATAC
>JAYPXF010000318.1:0-1290 GCA_038154405.1 Verrucomicrobiales bacterium
GTCATGGGTTTGAACAGCTGCTGGATGGGGTGTCGTTTTCCGTGCGGGCGGGGGACAAGGCGGGTTTGATCGGGCGCAATGGCTGCGGGAAGACGAGTCTGTTGCGGATTCTGAATGGGGAAGATCAGGCTGATGGCGGGACGGTGACGATCGCCAAGGATGTTCGCGTTGGTCATCTGCCTCAGGAGTTTGAATTGGATGATTCAAAGTCGGTGATCGAGAACATCCAATCTGGGGTGGCGGACATCATGGATTGGCGTCGTCGGTATGAGGCCGGAGAGGGGACTGAAGCCGGACTCGCGGATCTGGCGGATCATATCGACATTGCGGACGGCTGGAACGTGGAGACGCGGATCGAGATGGCGGCGCAGGCGTTGCACGTGCCGCCGATGGAGGCGGAGGTGGGGAGATTGTCCGGCGGTGAGAAGCGGCGGGTGGCTTTGTGCCGGGCGATTGTCGGTCAGCCGGATTTGTTGTTGCTGGACGAACCGACGAACCACCTGGATGCGGAATCGATTTCCTGGCTGGAGGAGTTTTTGCGGGGATTCAAGGGGGCTGTGCTCTTTGTGACGCACGATCGGTATCTGTTGGATTCCGTGGCAACGAGCATGGTGGAACTGGATCTGGGGAAGGCTTTTCAGCATGAGGGAAACTACACGGCGTTTTTGGAATCCAAGGCCATTCGTCAGCAGATCGCGGAGCAGGCGGAACGTCGGCGGCAGCGATTCTTGCGGGTGGAGTTGGAATGGGTGAAGGCCGGGGTGCGGGCGCAACGGTCCAAATCGCGTCACCGCTTGGATACGTTTTACGATACCCAAGGCTTGGAAGCGCCGCAGGAAGAGCGGGAAATGGATCTGCTGATTCCACCTGCATCGGATCTGGGGAATCGCGGATTCGAACTGCACAACGTTGGGGCGAAGGTTGGGGAGGGGACGGAAGAGCGCTGGTTGTTTCGCGGATTGGACCTGTCGCTGCAGCGCGGGACCTGCACGGGAATAATCGGGCGCAACGGGGTCGGAAAGACAACCTTGCTAAATATCTGCATGGGCGATCGGCGACCGGATGAGGGGGCGGTCAAGATCGGTACCAAGGTGGATGTGAACTACATCGACCAGTCCCGCATGGATCTGAATCCCGAGGCGAATGTGATGTCCGAGATTTCGGGTGACGAAATGGTGATCTGGGGGAATGGCAAGCTCAGCACGCGGGCTTACCTGAAGCGCTTTCTGTTCTCGGATGACCGGATTGGGCAAAAGGTTGAACGGCTTTCGGGTGGTGAGCGGGCGCGTT
>JAYPXF010000318.1:1300-6835 GCA_038154405.1 Verrucomicrobiales bacterium
GTGCTGGTGCTGGACGAGCCGACCAATGATCTGGATCTGCCGAGTCTGCGAATATTGGAACAGGCCTTGGCGGCCTTTGGTGGAATCGTGATTGTGGTCAGTCACGATCGCTATTTCCTGGATCGGATTTGCGACCAGGTTGTTGGATTCGAGAATGGTGGCGTGTTCGTGCAGCCAGGGAACTGTTCATACTATCTGGAGAAGCGGAAGGAACGCGTGGCGAGGCAGGCGGCGCGAATGGAGTTTCAGGCGAAGGATTTGAAGAAGGCCGAGCGAAAGGCGCAACCCAAGCCAGAGAAGCCGAGGAAACTGTCCTACAAGGAACAGAAGGAATTGGCGGGGATGGAGGAACGGATTCTGGAGAAGGAAGGGGAGGCGGAGGAGTTGGAGAAGACGTTGAGCGATCCGGAGTTTTATGCGAAGCGGGCGGAGGAAGCGGGGAGACTTTCGGCGGAGTTGGAGGAAATGAAGGGGGAAATTGTGAAGTTGTATGAGCGGTGGGAGGAGTTGGAGGCAGTCGGGAAATGATACGGGATTAACCGCGGATTACCCGGTTGAATCCCAGATCTCATTGCGACGGTAGAATCGGCGGAATCAGCGGTTCATTTTTTACAGCTCTGCTAATCCATGAGGCGTGGGTTGTATTGGCGTGGGGTGGCGACGTATTTGGTGGTGATGTTCCTTCGGAAGGGTCTTGGAGTGTAGATGTAGATGTGCTGGGCGGTGGGATCCCAGAGGACGAGTTCTTCGCGGTTGTCGCCGCAAAGGTTGGCGGGAATGACGTGGTAGAAGCCCATGCGGTGGACTGCGCCGCCGTTGGGTGGGGGGAGCCCAGGGAGCATGCGTCCGGTCTTGGTTTGGAGATCCCAGAGCCAGCCGCCGTTGAAGAGCAGGGCGGGTTTGTCGGATCCGTTCCAGAAGACCGGCTCCATGCCAACGTTGGTCGGGGACCAGTTGATCTTGAGGCGATCGACGATCCGATTGTTCTCGCTGCTGACGATGAGGATGTCTTCCTTGTGTCCGTTCCAGCGCAGGATCATTTCCGGTCCCTTGAAGTCATCGCGAACATTGGCGACACGAACTTCCTGTCCGTGGGGAACTTCGCCCTTGCCCAGACTAATGATGGGGATGCCCTTGGCGTCCATTGCGTGGCCGTAGCCTGAACAGAATGCGAGGGGGTGGCCGTTCCATTCGGTGATGGTGACGGAGTCCATGTTGGCTCCGAGCTTCTTTTCCCACAGCGGTTTGCCGTCGGGACTGAGGACAAAGTAGCCGGCGTTCAATTCATCGCGTCCGTCGCCATCCAAATCTCCCACGGAGGGAATGTAGGCCGGGCACTGGCTGTATTTGATCCACTTGGTGGTGTAGGTCCAGAGGACGTTGAGATGCTCGTCGAAGGCGACGTAGGTGTCGCCGAGTTTGACGGCGATGTCACGGGGGTGCTGGGTGCCGCGGAAATTGGCAATGAGCAGTCGTTGGTGAACCCAGTTGGCGCCGACGGGATCTTTGCGTCGTCGTTCTGTGATGGCCTTGGGAGAGGCTTCGCGGATGACTCTGCCGGTGCGGCCGTCGCGAATCTGGATGGCTGTATCGGACAAGTTCTGCCAATCCGTTTTGAGGTCAGATTTGGGGCGATGCCATAAGCAGATCACGTCGGCGGAGCCATCCCCGGTCATGTCGTGTACCGCGACGGACATCGGGCGGGAAGGTTGATTGCCTCCTGTGCCTCGTTGCCAGAGGATTTTGCCATCGATGTCGAACGCCCCGAGAAAGGTTGGCTTCATGCCGCCCATATGGGCGCCTTTGGGTGCGCCGTGATTGCAGCGGTAGACGAGGAATTCGCATTTGCCGTCGCCGTTCAGATCGCCGATGCGGAGGTCCCCTCCGAATGTGTGTCCTTTTTTCGAGGTCAGAAACTGATCGGGAATGGCGATCTCGCGATAGCGCAAGGCGTCTTCGCGATCCGGGGCCGTCGGCAGCCGGGGATCCTTGCCGATCAAGATTGAGGCGGCAAAAACACCGAACATTAGGAGGGGATCACGAATGAACATGACGATGATTCTGCCAAGGCTGATCGCTCTCGGCGATTGCCTAGTTGTCTGACTTGGGAGGATACTCCAGCCAAGCAATGAGAGTTCCATTGGATACAGTTTTACCTTCGGCTGCTGAAGCGATAGGCCAGACACCTCTGGTGGAGCTGTCTCGATACGTTGCGAATCGCGGATTGTCGGGGCGCATTCTGGCAAAGTTGGACAATCTCAATCCCGGCTACTCGAAGAAGGATCGGATTGCCCGGCAGATGATCGAAGATGCCGAGGTGGCTGGCGACTTGCTATCGGGGCAGACGGTGGTGGAGTCCACCAGTGGGAACACCGGAACGGGATTGGCGATCGTCTGTGCGGTGAAGGGGTATCCTTTCGTGGCGGTGATGTCGCGGGGCAATTCGATGGAGCGTGCGCGAATGATGCGGGCATTGGGCGCTGAGGTGGTGTTGGTCGATCAATTGCCGGAATCGAAACCCGGGCAGGTTTCCGGGGCTGATTTGGAATTGGTGTGGGAGGAGACTGATCGGATCGTTGAGGATCGGCGAGCGTTTCGCGCGGATCAGTTCAGGCTGGTCGCGAATCGGCGGGCGCACTTGTTGCACACAGGACCAGAGATCATTCGCCAGACGAAGGGGGATTTCGATGGGTTCTGCGACTTTGTCGGAAGTGGTGGCACGTTCGCGGGGTGCACGGAGGCGTTCAAGTCGCACAACGAGGAGTTGAAGTGCTTCGTGGTGGAACCGGAAGGTGCGGCAGTGCTGGCGGGGGAGGCAATCTCCAGTCAAAATCATCCGATTCAGGGTGGCGGATACTCCATGACTGAACTCGACATGCTCCAGCGTGAACAGATTGACGGATTCTTGAAGGTCACGGACGACCAGACGATCGCCGCGAGTCGGGCATTGGCTCGAGAGGAGGGGATCTTTGCCGGGTATTCGTCGGGTGCAAATGTGGCGGCCGCCGAACAACTGCTGCATGGGCCGATGAAGGGCAAGACCATGGTGGTGATGATCTGCGATTCAGGATTGAAGTATCTGAGCACGGATTTGTGGGGCGATTGATTGACGGCCTGAGGCGTCATTGTTACAAATTGCTGCAGATGATTTTTAAGCCGACTTTGGTTCATGAAGAAACCAAGGCCGGCTTTTTCTTTACCACCTAGAGACCCCGACGAAACGAAATGGCTGCGAAGAAAAAGAAAACCGCCAAGAAGGCGGCGAAACCCAAGTACAAACGCGTTCTCCTGAAACTCAGCGGCGAGGCGTTGGGCGGTGACAAGGGCTATGGAATTGATCCGGTGACGGTCGTGAACATGGCCAAGCAGATCAAAGAGGTCCGTGACTTGGGAGTGGAGTTGGTCATTGTGGTCGGTGGAGGAAATATTTTCCGTGGCAGCTTCGGCAGCGAACGCGGTTTGGAGCGGTCCACGGGTGATTACATGGGTATGATGGCCACGGTGATCAATGCCATGGCTCTGCAGGACACGTTGGAGAAGGAAGGGGTTGCCACCCGGGTGCAGAGCGCCATCACGATGACGCAGGTGGCAGAGCCGTTCATTCGACGGAAGGCCGTGCGTCATTTGGAGCGCGGGCGCGTGGTGATTTTTGCCGCGGGCACGGGTAATCCCTATTTCACCACGGATACGGCAGCGTCTCTCCGGGCAAATGAAATCGGGGCGGATGTGATTCTGAAGGCGACGAAGGTTGATGGGATCTACGACAAGGACCCGATGAAATACAATAACGCGACGAAGTATGATCAAGTGACCTACACCGAAGCCCTGCGCAAGCGCTTGAAGGTGATGGATTCAACGGCGTTCGCGCTGTGCCAGGAAAACCGGATGCCGATCATCGTGTTCGATCTGTTCAAGAAGAACAACGTGAAGCGCGCCGCGATGGGGCGCAAAGTGGGAACTTTGGTGACGGAATAGTTTCTCGAGTCGGCGAACTTGCAAATGAATCATCAACCTTCTATCTAACGACTAGTCATGGCATTCGAAGAAGTATTGTTGGACGGTGAAGAGCGCATGCTGAAGAGCGAAGAGCATGTGGTACAGGAGTTTTCATCTGTGCGAACGGGCAAGGCGTCACCGGCGCTGATCGAGAACGTGAAGGTCGACGTCTACGGTTCGGAAATGCGGATCAAGGACGTGGCGACCATCACCGTGCCAGAGCCGCGTCAACTGGTGGTCCAGCCGTGGGATGAAAGCAATCTGGCGGCCGTGGAGAAGGGGATCCAGAAGGCCAACATCGGTTTGAACCCAGCGGCCCAAGGGAAGTTGCTGCGAATCACGATTCCAGATCTCAGCACGGAACAGCGTCAGCAGTTTGTAAAAGCCGTGAAGGGGATGGCGGAGCAGGGACGCGTGGCGATTCGTCAAGTTCGACGCGACGCCATTGAATCGGCCAAGAAGGAAGCCAAGGAGGACCGGATCTCCGAAGATGAACTGAAAAAGGCCGAGGACGAAATTCAGAAACTGACCGACAAGTTCATCAAGATCATCGACGAACATCTCGACGCGAAAGAGAAAGAAATAATGGAGGTCTAGAGTTGGTATAAGGGGACGGGGCGGTCGGATTGGGCCCCTTTAGCTCTTCGACCTTTCTGACGCTTACCTTATCACCCCTTTGCCAAGCCTCGGAAGAGGAGGAGGGATTCGCAGAGTTCGTCGAGATTGAGGATGGCTGAACGGATTTTGGCTTCGACGGCAATCTGGTGGTGCGGGTCTTCGATTTTGCCACCGTTCTTTTGTTCCACGTAGAAGCTGTCGGTCGCCGCGCCTTTTTCGGTGGTGATCTTCACCAGTTCGATATCCACATCCAGCTCGGCCAGGGCAGTTGAAATGGCATACAGGAGGCCGACACGATCCTCGGTTTCCAAGTCGATGACGGTAAACTTCTCGGACGTATCGTTGTCGAATTCGATCTCTGTCTCCAGACGATCCTCCGCATAAAGCTCCTTGAGTTCGTCGTCCGTCTTTTGAAACGCAATTTCCTGAGCAAAATCGGTCTCTTCCGTCAGGGCACGATAAAGAACATCTTCAAATTTCTCGCGCGACTTCTTGGAGACCAACTTGCCGCTGCTGGCGTCGACGACATAGAACGTGTCCAAGACGATCTCATCGGAACGGGTGAATCCGCGGGCCGAGAGGATGCTCAGCCCGGATGCGGCGAATGACCCGGCAATCTTCGCGAAGAGCCCGAGACGATCCCAGGATGCGATTCGCACGCTCGTGCAACCGCGATCTTTCTCATCGCGCCACATGACGATGGGAGTGAGCGGAAGATCATCATTGCGGCTGAGCTGGTTCCACATGAAACGGTGGACGAGCTGCATGTCGGACGCGATCTGCTTGGGTCCGTGAATGCGGAAGTAGCGGCCGGGCAGGCTGTTGAAATGAGCCTCGATTTCGTCAGGCTGAAAGGTGTCGGGCAGAATGCCGCGGACTTCGTCGAGCAGGTGCTCGTGGTGTTTCTTCTCGGATCGTTGA
>JAYPXF010000319.1:0-1565 GCA_038154405.1 Verrucomicrobiales bacterium
TAAAGTGCGAGAATGCCCGCTAGCCACCGCGAGTGAAAGATATTTTTGGGCTAAGGAAACAGCCTCCCAATACTCACATCACCTCGGTCGTCTCAATGCCGAGAATGTTCAAGCCCTGCTGAAGCACCTTGGCCGTGAGATCACAAAGTACCAGACGACTGCTACGCACGGCATCCTCCGACTTGATCACGGGGCATTGTTCGAAGAAGCGGGCAAAATGGCCGGACAGTTCGAACAGGTAGTTGCACAAGAGATTCGGGCGATAATCCTCCGCCACCTGGTTCAGAATCCCGCCAAACTCCAGCATCTTCTTCGCCAACGCCACTTCAGCGTCGTCCTCCAATTTCAGAGCTTCCGGGCGAACGGACCCGTCGTGTCCAGCCGCCTCGGTCTTGCGGAAAATGCTTCGGATCCGGGTGTAGGACATCTGCAGATACGGCGCGGCATTTCCGGTAAACGACAGCATCTTGTCCCAATCGAACACGTAATCGCTCTGCCGATGCGGCATCAGATCCGCATACTTGACCGCCCCGATTCCCACGACCCGCGCCACCTCGCGCTTAGTGGCATCGTCCAAATCCGGATTCTTCTCCTGCACAATGGCAAACGCCCGCTGTTCCGCCTCATTCAGCAGGTCCGCAAGTTTCACATTGGTGCCCTCGCGGGTCTTCAGCGGTTTCTTGTCCTTGCCCAAGATCGATCCAAACCAGACGTGGTCCAGCTCTGCCTTGAACTCACCACGCCAGCGCCGATAGGCGCGAAACACCTGCTGAAAGTGCTGCTGCTGACGTCCATCCGTCACGTATACGATCGCATCTGGATCCCAGTTCTGCGTGCGAAACTCCAGCGTGGCAAGATCCGTGGTGGCATAGTTAAACCCACCATCCTTCTTGCGGATCAAGGCCGGGCAATCAACCCACTCACCGTCCTTTTGAATCAGAAAGGGATCCTCCTTCGGTTTCACCGCCCCGTCCGTGAAAACACACATTGCGCCATCACTCTCCCGGGCGATCCCGGCGCCCACCAACGCATCCACCGTTCCCGGCAGTTCATCGTTGTAGCGACTCTCGCCATACGTGTGATCAAAGCTCACACCCAGTCGGCCATAGATCGTGTCGAACTGATCCTGCGACAACTCGATCATCCGCTTCCAGATGGTCAGGTTCTCCTCATCGCCACCCTGCAGTTTCACCAGTTCATCACGGGCTTCATCGCGCACGCTTTCATCCGCCTTGCACAACTCGTTAACGAGCTTGTACACGCGCTCCAGCTCCGCGATCGGCTCCGCCTCCAGGGCCGCCTGATCCAGATGCTGCTTCCATCCGACCAGCAACATGCCGAACTGCGTTCCCCAATCACCGATGTGATTGTCTGTGATCACCTTGTGACCGAGTAGGCGAAACAGGCGGGAGAGACAGTCTCCAAGAATCGTCGATCGGATATGCCCCACATGCATCGGCTTCGCCACGTTGGGCGAACTGAAATCAATCACGATCGTCTGCGGATCCGCCGCCGGTACGAAGAACAGGTGTTTTCCATCCACCGCCTCACGCAACACCTCCGCA
>JAYPXF010000319.1:1575-4048 GCA_038154405.1 Verrucomicrobiales bacterium
CAATGGCGCCGGCCTTGATCTTGAAATTGATGAAACCCGGCCCGGCCACGCTCACGTCGTCACAAAGATCCGCCACGTCCAGTTGCTCGATGATCTTTCCCGCCAGCTCGCGCGGATTGGTCTTCTGCCGTTTGGCGATCGGCATCACCGACATGCATTGGTAGTCACCGAATCGTGGATCTTGACAGGGGCGCACCGAAACCTCCTCTGCAGACACATCGGGCAGAGCTTTGGTGAACGCGTCACGCAGCCGTTCTATGAGACGTAGATGAATCACTGGATTTCGACCGGCATGCGGAGCTATCCGGGCCGCTCAGTCTTTGGCATTGTCTCGGATGATCTCGAAGATCGACTTCGCGTCCTCCGCACTTTCGATCTTGGCACGAAATTCCTTGTCGCGAAAGAGCGTTGCGATGTCAGCCAAGGTATGGAGGTGTTTCTGAAACTGTCCCTGTGGCACGAGGAACAGAACGACCATCTGCACCGGCTGATTGTCGAGCGCCTCAAAGTCGACTCCCTCAGCGCTGCGACCGAAGGCGCCGATCGCCTCGTCTATCAGATCCGTGGAGGCGTGCGGAATGCCGATGCCGAACCCGATGCCCGTGCTCATGGACTTCTCGCGTTTCTTCACGACGACCTCCACCGCCTCGCGGTTTTCCTCGGAGATCTTCCCTTTGGCGACCAGAAGATCGAGCAACTCATCGATGGCTTCCCAGCGATGCTTCGCCTGCAATTGAGGAATTACCAGTTCTTCAGATAGAATTTCACCCAGCAGCATACAAAAAAAAAGGCGCGTTCTTTTTGCCGAAGTGAGCAAGGTTGGCAAGAGTGAATTCTCCCCACCAACTAAAAGCCCCGGTCTGCCGATTGTTTGACTTGCAAACAACGCCGCGATCCATGCTAAATTCGACGCCCTCGCGGATGGGCGAATGGCGCAGTGGCTAGCGCAGCTGTCTTACACACAGTAGGTCGGGGGTTCGAGTCCCTCTTCGCCCACCACTTCTTTTCTAGCGTTCACGGCCAGAACCTACTGTTCATGCAGTCCGAAAACTTTCAGTTATCCGTTTTGTGTCCAAGGCTTGTTCTCCCAACCTCTGATCTCACTGAATGAAAGAGGTGATTCTTGCGCCAAAGCAACCGGCGAGGATTTCAGCGCAGACAGACCGATTTCCAAGAGCGTTTGCAGTGATTTGATATCAAGAGCGCCATTACATAACCAAGCGGCTGAACCGGCTGGCACCAAGTTGGCCAGGGAAAACGCCGACTGGTCAAACAGTCGGACAATTGTCCAACAAAACTGACAGGTTCTCAGCCACTCATGCTCTCGACACCCCGGCAATACCCACCCGCCCCGGGAGGTGGCTGATGACAAACGTGGTGAAAATCCGCACGGCACGATCACTCCGGCACGCGGAAGAACAGCTTGGCGCTCTGCTCACTCGGTGATGAATACGTATTTGAAATCCGGTCCCGATCCGAGTCGAATCTGAGCGGCGAGCTGTCTTGGGGTGCGTCATTTCAGTTTCAGCTGCCCCTTCCCTCTCCGGCTGTCAGGATCAAATTCTCAATCATCGGAATTTCCAAGGGAGCACCGGAACGACTTGACACTTCTGCGGACTATCGCAGTTTCTCAGCATGAAACTGAGCCTGATTCCAGCAGTGATTGGATGCGCACTTGCCCCGGTAATAGCACAAGATGGCCAAATGGTCATCCGCAGCAAGCCGGCAACCGAATCCACGCAGAAGGAAGAGACCGTCAAGATTCAGACTCGGCAGTCCAAAGCAAACATCGAGTTCGAGAACTTCTTCGCTAACCTGTCAAAGTCCAACAACATCGTCCGGGTATTTGATCTGACGGAACCGGTTGATGTGAAGAAAAGCAAGGAGAGAGTCTTCCCTCGCATCCGCACCGAACGGATCGATCAACGCGCCGTCGGCATCAAGCTCCTGTCGATTCGGTTCTAGCATCCCGATCGACCAACTCCGAACTCTCTGAGCTACTCCGCGGCATAGGCAGCGAACGCCTTCTCAATCGCCTCCCCGCTGGAGCCGCCCTCGTGGAAAATGACACGGTGACGGAGTTTCACGGATTCTCCCTTTCTCAGCTTGATGGAGCCGTCCGCAGCAGATTTGTCGAGGCTGCGGGTTCCGAAAGGATTGGCGGTGAAGAGTCCGTAGGTACGGACATGCCACGGCGTAGGATGACGGAGACTTTTGGGGTGATTCAGGATGGTCACGCCCATGGTCTTGCCGTTTACCGGGCCGGAGTAGTCGACCCATTTGGCGCGTTTTCCCCAGGCGGGTTTGTCTTTGTCACCTTCACTGTTAATAATGCTGCCCTTAGCGTGATCGCCCTCAAGGCGCAGCGTGGGAATCGTCCGAATTGACCAGGCGCCTTCCTTGTCGTCATGGATCTTCACATCTCCGTTGTCGGCAATGAGTGTGATCGAAGTATCTACAATGAGGGCACCTT
>JAYPXF010000319.1:4058-4910 GCA_038154405.1 Verrucomicrobiales bacterium
TTGCTGTTGAGAACGGTGCCACCTTTCTTGCTGTCCACATCCATGGAAGTGGGAACGCGCACGCTGAATCCGGAATCCTTCTTGTCACTCAACGTCGCGGGGCCATGACTGGCCACGAGTTCGATGTCGACGTCGATGACGTGCGTATCCTTGGTCAAGCGGAATACAAAGGTCCGGATATCGGAGATCAGTTTCCGTCCGTCCGATCCGATGTAGTCGTTTATGGAAACCACGGTCGCCGAATTGCGATCCGCCTTCACCGTCTTGAACTCGCGATGCACGGTTGAACCCAATCCGGCCAGGCGTTTCTGTTTGGCTTCATCGCTGCCTTTGCGTTCGTAAATGGTCATCGGCTCATGCCAGGTATCAAAACCGTCCGTTCCCTGATGTCCAAACCAGAAGGAACGATGATGCGGATGATCATGCCGTTCACCTTCGACCTTCTTCATCGGATAGGCCCGCGTCATCGCCACTCCACCCGGTCCCATCACCGGCCAAAGGAAAGGCTTGTTGGCCTGATCTGTCACGTACTTGGTGAAGAGCTGTCCGTTGTGCGTGACGGTCAGACCGGATTCCGTCTTCTTGATGGCGAATCCTTTCGCCGCTTTGACTGAAATACCCGTGGCGAGAAGCAGAATCGCACCAACCCGAAACGCTACGTTGGAGATGTTCATGGCTATTCGAAAGATTGCCTTTGAAGTTCAGGCACCGACAAGTACGAACGTGCAAGAGTGCCCTTCCAAGATCACCCCCATAGCGGGACTACATAACTGTATCAACCAACTGTCCTATGGTGGTCAGATCCAGTTTCTCGTTCTCCGCCAACGCTCCGGTCGGGCAGGCTTCCACAAC
>JAYPXF010000319.1:4920-6831 GCA_038154405.1 Verrucomicrobiales bacterium
CTCATGTGCCACCATGCGAAGGCCTTCATCGAGACGCTTGTTGAGCGAGACACCGGCTTTGACGTCAAAACCGCGGCCAACAAAGGTGAATCCGAAATCCTCACCGGCTGCCTGGGTCACGCGAATACAGAGACCGCACTTGATGCATTTGCCGGGTTCGAAAATCGCACCGGCGTTCTGGTTGATGTGCTCGTGCTTGGCGCGTTCTTCGCCCTTGAATTCCTGCTGTTTGGCTCCGTATTCATCGCTGTAGTCACGAAGCTTGCAATCATCCTTGGCCCGGCAATCGCAGTGCATGCAGCGGGAAGACTCCGTTTGGGCATCCTCCATCCGATAACCGTTCTCAACGATATCTTCCGGCTTGATCCGCGGAATCGGACTCGCGCCGCTGACGAACACATCCAGTTCACCCGTCAGGAGACGGCCCATCTGGTGATTGTATTTTTCAATGATGCCGACCATCGGCTCATTGTTGAGATGCTCGGTGATGCAGGCTGCGAGATTTTTCGCGATGGTGACGCACTTGATGAAGGGCTGATCCGGTTTCACGATGCTGCCGCCGGCAAACACGTTGTCCACGGGCGTCACACCGGTCTTGATGTGAATCTTCATCCCCTTCTCCGTCACCGGGAGGCCCATTGCTTCCAGCTCCTCAGGCGGGGTGACACCACAGGTCAGCAAGACGACATCTGCTTCTTCCTGCAAGGCTGACAGCGGCACGTCCTTGCCCACCTGCGTGTTCATACGGAACTCAATCCCCATTCCCTTGAGAACCTTGAGTTCGCCTTCGATCAACCAATCCGGAAGACGTTCCTTGGCGAATTCCTTTTCAATGCGACCGCCGATTCGATCGTTCTTGTCACAGACAACCACGGCATGACCGGCTTGCGCCAGGTAGTAGGCGGAGGAAAGGCCGGTCGGGCCGGCTCCGATGACCGCAACCTTCTTTCCGGTCGAAGGTTTCAGCTCGGGAATGTGCGGGTTGTCGCGCTTGATGTCCCAGTCCGAGGCGTGACGGGTAAGTTCCCGGATGGAAAGACCCTCGTCGTACTGATGACGCCGACATCCCTTTTCACAGGGAGCGTTGCAGTAACGTTCGAGCAGACTCGGAATCGGCATGTCCTTCCGGACGGTCGTAATCGCATCCTCCATCCGATCGTCCATGGTCTCGCGAATCATCCGCGGGACTTCCATATGGATGGGACAGACGCGTTGACAAGGAGCCTCACAGTCACCGACGTGGTCGCTCAACAGCAATTCCAGCGTCATTTTGCGCGCTTCGCGGATCTCCTCGCACTGCGTGTCGATCTCCATGCCCTCGGCGATCGAGGCAGAACAGGCAGGATGGGTCTGTCCGGTCTTGTTATCCTTGACCACGCACATCATGCAGGAGGTGAAGTAATCGTATCCCTCCTGGTAACACATCACCGGAATGTCGATCCCGAGCTTCTGCGCCGCTTGGTAGATGGTCAGCTGCTCGTCGGTCTCAAATTCCTGATTGTCGATGGTGAGCTTCATTTGTCGACGATCTTGATGGCATCCACGGGACAGACCTGGAGACAAATGTCACACCGGGTGCACATGGGGTCCTGAATGACGTGATGGTGATAGGGATTCATCGGAATGGCGTCTGTCGGGCAATGTTGCGCGCAGCGCGTGCAGCCGAAACAGGTATCCGTAATATCGTAGCGAATCAGCGGCATGCATTTCTGTGATGGGCACTTGCCGGCGATGTGCGCCTCATACTCGTGCCGATAGTAACGCAGGCTCGAGGACACCGGATTCGGCGCCGTCTTGCCGAGACCGCACAGACTGCCTTCCACCGTAATGCCCGAAAGTGTCTCCAGTTTTTGAAGATCGCCCTTGCGTCCTTTGCCGTTGCAGAGGCGTGAAAGGATTTCCAGCATGCGT
>JAYPXF010000320.1:0-6773 GCA_038154405.1 Verrucomicrobiales bacterium
CATTTCTATTCTCCGCGGTGCGGGCAACGCGACTTCGTGAACGGAAAATTGACTGGTCAAAGGGAAGGGCGGCTTACAAAATCCTCGTTTTGATGAGCGCAACAGGCGAAAACGCTGCAACCGGGGAAACGATTCGAAGGGAATTGATCGTCGCGAACAAGGTGGGTATCCATGCCCGGCCAGCTGCCATGTTCGTCAAAATAGCCTCGCGATTTGAAGCCGAGATTTTCCTCGAAAAGGACGGTGAACGCATCAACGGAAAGAGCATCATGGGGCTCTTGATGCTGGCTGCCGGTCCCGGCTGCAAACTCGTTCTGGAAGTCACGGGCAGTGACGCCGAACAGGCGGTCAAGGAAATCGAGACCCTGTTTGAGGACAAGTTCGGCGAAGAGTAAGCTGGCGCTTTCCCGAATCATCCATTCCCCATCATGTCGGATTCTGATCTTGATATTCATTATGTCGCCAATCTCGCCCGGTTGGATCTAACGACGGAGGAAGAGACGGAGTTGGCCGGGCAGCTCAAGGAAGTGCTCGGCTACGTCGAAAAGCTGAAGGAAGTCGATGTTGAAGGCATTGATGCAACAGCTCATCCGATGCCGTTGGTCAACGTGATGAGGACGGACGAGGTGCGAACAAGTCTGTCTCGTGCCGAAGTCCTTAAAAATGCGCCCAAGGAGCTGAACGGGTTGTTTCAAGTTCCCAAGATCGTCGAGTAGTCCGAATCGCAGTGACGATGTTGAACACACTTACAGTTTCTGAACTTCGCCAGCGGTTGCTCGCGAGAGAGGTTTCATCCCGGGAGGCCGTTGAGGCCTGTCTCGACCGGATGGATGCGATCGACGGCAAGGTGAAGGCCTTTGTCGGTTGCGATCGGGAGGATGCCCTGGCGCAGGCGGCGACGGCAGATGACTTGCTGGCCAAGGGCGAGGCAGCGGACAAGCCGTTGTTGGGACTTCCCATTGCCGTGAAGGACGTGCTGGCGCGCAAGGGGCAGTCGCTTTCCTGTTGTTCCCAGATTCTGGACGGATTTGTCGCGCCGTACACCGCGACGGCGATTGAGAAACTGCAGGCGGCCGGGGCGGTGGTATTCGGTAGGTTGAACATGGATGAATTTGCCATGGGCAGTTCGACTGAGAATTCCGCGAACCCAACCACCCGCAACCCGTGGGATTTGGATCGGGTTCCTGGCGGTTCATCGGGTGGCTCAGCCGCGGCGGTGGCGGCCGATGAGTGTGTTGCTTCGATTGGTTCGGATACCGGGGGCTCCATTCGGCAGCCGGCGTCCTTTTGTGGAGTGGTAGGAGTGAAACCGACCTATGGACGTGTCTCGCGCTATGGACTGGTCGCATTTGCCTCCTCGTTGGATCAGGTGGGACCGTTTACGAAGACCGTGGAAGATTCAGCCATCTTGTTGAACGCGTTATGCGGTCATGATCCGCTGGATTCGACGAGTGCGCCGCAGGAGGTGCCCGATTTCCCAAACGCGCTCACCGGTGACATTACGGGCATGCGAGTCGGCATTCCCAAGGAGTACAAACTCGACGACGCGGACCCCGAAACCAAGGCGGCCACGGAGAAGGCGATAGATCAATTGCGTTCGCTGGGTGCGGACATTGTGGAGGTCTCCCTGCCGCACACGGAATACGCCATCGCGAGCTACTACATCGTGGCAACAGCGGAGGCGAGCTCGAACCTGGCGCGTTTCGACGGCATCCGCTATGGCTTGCGGGTGGACGCAGATTCACCGGCCGAACTGTACAGCCGTTCTCGAGGCGCGGGATTCGGCCCCGAAGTGAAACGACGCATCATACTCGGGACCTATGTGTTGAGCAGTGGCTACTATGATGCCTACTACCTGCGCGCTCAAAAGGTGCGAACATTGATCCGCCGGGATTTCGAATCCGCGTTTGAAGAAGTGGATGTCATTGCGACGCCGCCGGTGCCTGCTCCGGCTTTCAAAGTCGGGGAGAAATCCAACCCCTTGGATATGTACCTGGCTGACATCTTCACCGTGCCTGCCAGTCTGGCTGGAATTCCCGGCATGAGCCTTCCCTGCGGTCAGACCGACGCCGGGTTGCCCATTGGACTGCAACTGCTCGCAAGGCCGTTCGGGGAGGAGGAAATGCTTCGCGTGGCGCATGCCTACGAACACGCCACGGATTGGCACAAGCTGCGTCCGTCCGGACTTTCATGACCAATTCGCCGTGAGCACGAATTCCATTGCCAAGATTCTCGGAGCATCCGACGAGATCAATGATCTCACGGTGCAGGGGTGGGTGAGGACTCGTCGGGATTCCAAGGACTTTTCATTCCTTGAAATCAATGACGGCAGCTGCTTGGCGTCACTGCAGATCGTCGTCACCCGTGAGTGCCAAGGGTGGAATCACGTCAAGGACATCACCTGCGGAGCTTCCGTGACCGTGACGGGAAAGTTGCTGGAATCACCCGCCGCCGGCCAGGCGTGGGAACTGCATGCGATGCAGCTGGATATCATCGGCGTCGCCGATGCGGATTATCCCTTGCAGAAGAAGCGACACACGTTGGAGTTTCTCAGAGAGATTGGACATCTGCGGTCGCGGACAAATCTCCTCGGATCCGTGTTTCGACTCCGGAGTCGGTTGTCGTTTGCGGTGCATGATTTTTTCCAATCGCGTGGATTCCACTACGTCCATACCCCCATCGTCACGACCAGTGATTGCGAAGGAGCAGGCGAGTTGTTTCGATTGACGACCCCGGGCATTGATTCGGAGGAGGAATTCTTCGGACGACCGGCCTTTCTCACTGTCAGTGGTCAGCTTGAGGCGGAAACGCTGGCCTGTTCAATGTCCAAGGTCTACACGTTTGGACCCACTTTTCGTGCAGATCCGTCAAACACATCCCGTCACGTTTCCGAGTTCTGGATGATTGAGCCGGAGATGGCGTTCTGCGATCTGGTGCAGGACATGGATGTCGCCGAGGAATTCATCAAGGCAATGGTCACTTTTGTGCTGGAAGATCGGGAGGAGGACCTGGCGTTCTTCAACAAGTTCGTGGACAAGGAACTGCTGGCTCGATTGCAGGCAGTGCAGGACGTCGAGTTCAAACGGATTTCGTTCACCGACGCCGTCGGGATTCTTGAGAAATCGGGAAGAAAGTTTGAGCATCCTGTGGGGCTGACCATCGCGCTTCAATCCGAACACGAACGATTCTTGACGGAAGAATACTTCAAGTGTCCGGTGACGGTTTTCGATTATCCGAAAGAAATCAAACCGTTTTACATGCGGCTGAATGAGGATGGGCGAACTGTGGCGGCCATGGATGTGCTGGTTCCTGGAATCGGCGAAATTGTCGGTGGTTCCCAGCGCGAGGAGCGCTACGATCAGCTGCTCAAGAACATGGAGCGTTGTGGATTGGCGCACGAAGGTCATGAATGGTATTCGGATCTGCGCCGCTACGGCACGGTTCCCCACGCCGGATTTGGACTGGGATTCGAGCGTCTGATCATGTATCTCACCGGGGTATCCAACATTCGTGACGTCATTCCGTTCCCGCGTACGCCGGGACATGCCAGCTTCTGAATACATTCCACTCCAGCCGTTTCCGGCACTGACCACGCAACGATGAAGATAGATTCACACCAGCATTTCTGGAACTACTCTGCGGAGGATTATCCTTGGATGACAGATGCCCTGAGCGCAATTCGGAGGGATTTTATCCCCGCCGATCTGCTGCAGGAGCTTGACGATGTCGGAATCGACGGATGCGTGGCGGTTCAGGCAAGACAAAGCCTGGAGGAAAGCCGCTGGCTCAATTCGCTTGCAGACGAAAACGATTTCATCCGTGGCACGGTCGGTTGGGTGGACCTGCGCTCCGAAGCGGTCGACGAGCAACTCGAAGAACTGAATGCAAATCCTCGCTTCGTTGGAGTACGTCACGTGGTGCAGGATGAACCGGATGACCGCTTCATTGTCGGCGAGGAATTTATGAAGGGCATTTCGCTGCTGGAGAAATACGAACTTCGCTACGATATTCTGGTTTTCCCAAAACAGCTGCCCGCGACGTTGGAATTCGTGAAGAAGTTTCCGGATCAGCCTTTCGTGCTGGATCACATCGCCAAGCCGCTGATCAAGGATGGGAAGATCGATCCATGGGACAAGCACATCAGGCAGCTAGCCAATTTTCCCAATGTGATGTGCAAGGTCTCGGGCATGGTGACCGAGGCGGACTGGGAGAACTGGGAGTGCGATCACTTTGATCCATATCTCGACGTGGTGTTGGATGCGTTTGGCCCCAAGCGCCTGATGTACGGATCGGACTGGCCGGTTTGCACCCTGGCCGGAAGCTACAAACAGGTGCATTCGCTTGCACTGCGACTGGCAGATCGACTGAGTGACGATGAGCAGCGACTCTTCTGGGGGGGCAATGCCGCTGAGTTCTATGGGCTTCCGGCGGCGGAGGCCTGAAGTCATCCTACACTGTCGAACATCCCGGCGGCCGGTATTCCCCTGTCGTCAGATGTCGCGGATCGAATTCGTCCGCAGAGAGATTCCCACCTTGCCTTGCGGCGGACGTTGTGAAAACTTCCGCCCCCTGTTATATGGCACATCTGAAACTGCATATTCCCGGACCGGTTGAGATCAACGAACGTACTTGGCAGGCTTTCCGTACGCCGATGATCGGTCATCGCAGCAAGGACTTCCAGGATCTCTACGCGAAGATCCAACCCCAACTGCAGAAGTTGCTGGCGACGGAATCACTCGTCTACATTTCCACGTCCTCCGCCTGGGGGATCATGGAGGGAGCCGTCCGCAATTTGTGTTCCAAAAAGGTGCTCAATTGCATGTGCGGCGCCTTTTCCGACAAATGGTTCGCTGTCTCCAAACGTTGTGGCAAAGAGGCTGAGGGGCTGCAGGTTGAATGGGGCTCGCCGATTTTGCCGGAAGCCATCGATGCCAGGCTTGCGACGGGAGAGTTTGATGCGCTGACACTGGCTCATAACGAGACTTCCACCGGGGTGATGAATCCACTCTCTGACATTGCGGCACTCAAGGCGAAATACCCCGACGTCATGTTCATCGTGGATACGGTGAGTTCGATGAGCGCCGTGCCGACGGATTTTGACGAACTCGGCATCGATTTGATTCTCGCGGGCACTCAGAAGGCTCTCGCGCTGCCGCCGGGCAGTGCCGTGTTCGCCTGCTCGGATGCGGCGATGAAGAAGGCGGAAACGATCAACGACCGTGGCTACTATTTCGACCTGCTCGAGTTCCGGAAGAATGCGGAAAAGAACATGACTCCGAGCACGCCGAGCATCGGGCATGTATACGCACTATCGAGCAAGTTGGATGAAATCTTCGAAGAGGGGCTGGGGAACCGTTATGCCCGTCACCGGAAGCTGTCAGGACTGACTCGGGATTGGGCCGCGAAGCACGAATTCACGCTGTTTCCCGAGCAGGGATATGAATCTCAGACCCTGACCTGTGTGAACAACGGCGCGAAAGACGGAGGCAGGGTGATCGATGTGGCCAATCTGCAGTCCCTTGTGAAACAGCAAGGTATCCTGATTGACGGAGGTTATGGCAAGATCAAGGGCAAGACGTTTCGCCTGTCCAGCATGGGGGATGAGACCGAGACGACCATGAAGCACCTGTTCGAAGTATTGGATTGGGCGATGGAGAAACTGTGATCTCTGATCGCTTCTGTGGAGCGATCTAAAAAAAGGAAGCCGCGGCTTCCTTTTTGAAAATGAGCGGCTTAGTCCAAGGATTTCTTTGGGCCGGCGATCTGGATCGCGGAGTTCTTCTTGCGACCCTCGACCTTAGTGATTTTCGGTGGTGGCCGAACCTTTAGCGGTTGCACACGAAACTTGAGACGAGGAGCAAATCCACCCCAGCGGTAGAATTCCCAGCCATTGGGCATCCCGATAGATTGTGCTACATCTCGCCCGGCCAGGTAGGACTCCAAGGAATCCTTGTACACATAGAACCATACCACGTTGGCTGGATCTCTTCGGAGTTGCACGAACTGTTTGCGAAGCATGTTGGTTCGCTCCTTCAACTCATCAATGGTAAAGCCCGCGTCCGCCTTGGGGTCTATGTGCAGATATACCCAGCTGTCGTAGTCTCTGATATGGGTTTTGAAATTCAGGTTGGTGTTGCCCAAGGCCAGGTTGGTGCAGATCGTCTGGAGAAGTGCGCTGGTCTTCTTGTGATCATAAATGGTAGTTGTCCGTTTCGTTTTCGGATCGATGTAATTGCTGTAGACCATTGATGACATTCGAGGCTCCATCATTTGTTCCGCGAGCTTTTTGTAGTCGCCATCCTGCATGAAATAGAGGCGGTCGTATCGCGCCAGCATCTTGATGTATTTTGGTTTCTTGGGGATCGAAAGACCGGCAGGGACGACAATGTCCGCACCTGCGGGGATTTTCGGTTTGGGGGTTTTTGCCAACGCGGCTTCAAGGCGCTGGCGTTCCACGCTGAGCTCACGAAAGATGTTCATTTCGAATTCTTTCGTCTCTCCGTGTTCGGCCTTCATTTCGATCAGTTCGCGCACGTCCAAGAGTCCGGATTTGGTCTTCTCGGCCTTGTCGGCGTAAATGCTGACGCGCAGTTGGGCTTCATCGACGTCGGCCATGGCTTCCTTGTAATCCTCATTAAGCGAGGAAACATCAACGTTCTCGATGTTCTTGTTCTGCTCGGCGATCTTGGACTTGAGCATCGTCAGGTCCTTCTTGGTTATATTCTTGAGGACCGTCTCGATCGTTTCCACGGCCGTGCTGATTTGAATCTGCA
>JAYPXF010000321.1:0-6625 GCA_038154405.1 Verrucomicrobiales bacterium
TATTTCGGTGGTCCAAATACCGGTGCCGGACGCGAGTTCCAATGATTCGTCGAAGCCACGGAACTCATGGAAGTGACGACGGATCTCGTCGGCTTCATTGGCCCATTGCAGGTTTTTCTCGATGCCCCAGTCGTAGCGACCGCGTCGGTAGAACCAGTCGTCGTATTCAGGGGCGCGCGCTTCGTAATATTCGATTTGTTCCTGGAGGGCTTGGGACAGTCTCTGTTAACCACAAATGGATACTGATGCACACGAATCACTGGCGATCGAGATTCAGGTAGCGGTCGACTCTCAGGAGATCCTTGATTTCAGAGAAACTCATCGCATCCTTCGCCAGATGATCAACGCGGCCATTCTCCTTCCATGCGATGCATAGGTCGCGCATCGCCTTTGCGGTAACAAGAAGGGATTCGATGGGGGCCACGGCGAGTTTGTATCCGAGTTCGCCCAATTCTGAAACGGAGAGAATCGGAGTGACTCCGCCGGTGAGCATGTTGGCGAAGAGCGGGGCGTGGACGCGTTGGGGGATCTCCTTCAATTCGGCTTCGGACTGTGGGGCTTCGATGAAGGCGACATCGGCGCCGACTGCGAGGCAACGATTGGCGCGGTCGATGGCGTCGTCGAGGCCGTTCATCTGGCGGGCGTCCGTGCGGGCGAAAATGGCGAAGTCGGGATTCTTGCGGGTGGTGACGGCTGTTTGGATCTTATGGACGAATTCATCGGTGGGTACGACCTTTTTTTCGGCGAAGTGTCCGCAGCGTTTGGGCATGACCTGATCTTCCAACAGGATGCCGGAAGCCCCGGCGGATTCGAAGGATTCAACCGTGTGAACGACGTTGTGCAAATCGCCGTGGCCCGTGTCGCCGTCGGCGATGACGGGTATTTGCACGCGACCGGTCATGCGACGAATGGCGTCGGCCATTTCGGAGCGAGTCAGGAAGTTCAGATCCGGCAACCCGAGCATCGAAGCGCTGGTGCCGAAGCCGCCCATGAAGATGGTTTCGATACCGGCCTGTTCCGCAATGAGGCCGGTGAACACGTCGTGGACGGCCATGGTTGGGACGATGCCGGGACGTTCGAGGAGTTCTCGGAATCGGGCAGGCTGGCTCATCGGGCGACAGAGTGGACTTTGCCGGCCGGATCGGGGAGAACTTTTGCATGCGAATTGCGGAGTTGAATCATGTGGCGCTCACGGTTGAAGACGTCGACCGATCGGTGGATTTCTATTCCCGGGTGATGAAACTGGATTCACTGCCGCGCCCGGCTTTCGACTTTCCGGGCGCATGGTTTCGATTGGGTGAAACGCAGGAACTCCATCTGATCGGGCCGCGGGCGGAAAAGGCATTCATTGGGAGTCGAGGAAACCATTTTGCGCTCTTGGTGGATGATATTGACGCATGGGATGCGCAACTCACGCGCGAGGGTGCGCAATTTGTGCCCAAGAAGCCGCGCCCGGATGGGGCATTTCAGATTTTTGTGCAGGATCCGGATGGACACTTCATTGAACTTTGCACCCCGCCGGGAGCAGTAAAATGACGTTTTTATCGATTTCGTGGGGCTCGTATTCTAAGTGGGTTCGGTGATGTTTGCTGCGTAAACCTACGTAACTGCTGGATCTGCTTCAGCTGGCATTGTTTAAGCTCATACTTTGGTATGAGTGCGCGCAAAGTCAGCTATGACGAAGTCATCGCCGACACTTACCGGAAGCTGATCCGGCCGCCGCGCAAGATGGCGACCAAACTGGTCGTTGATGGGATGGAATTGCGGACATCGGGACCGATCGGAATCTCCGTGAGGGTGAGGGATCTGATCTTGGGGTTTCCTCGGCTACGCATTTCTTCGTTCATGCGGGCTTACGTGGCGAATCTGAATCTGGTAAGGAATCACTTTCGCCTTCGCTGGCAGATCGCGACTGAACGTCTGACGACGGAGGATTTCAATGAGCTGACCCAGCGCTTGGTGCTCGAAAGAATGAGTGTGGTCTCCATCATCTGTTTCGATGCGAAGCTGGATGACGAAGATTTGCAAGACAACCATGTGCGGAAAATCACTTTGGCTTTTTTGAGCACCAAATTCGGATTGAATGATCGGATGGTGGAGACGGTAGCCTCGCGATTGCTGGGCTGTGACCGCGTGGAATTTCGTAGCAGTGCGAGAACCAACAATAGCGCCAAGCGAGTGCGATCTCCCGAATCGGCGCGTTGGCGGATCAGCGATTGAACCTGAGCGCTCAGGGGAGCCGCCCGCGGGCGGCTCAACCAAAGAAAAAGCCGTGCCCGATCCCAGCACGGCTTTTTCGTGTACAAATGAAATTCCAGATCAGTAT
The DNA here is from genome assembly GCA_038154405.1 of Verrucomicrobiales bacterium. Taxonomy (GTDB): domain Bacteria; phylum Verrucomicrobiota; class Verrucomicrobiia; order Limisphaerales; family JAYPXF01. The sequence continues at coordinate 2,327 of JAYPXF010000321.1, forward strand.
TTCGGCACGTTCGGATCGATCTCTTCGGACCAGGCGGTGATACCGCCCTTGACGCTCTTGAGATACTTGAAGCCTTTTTCGCGGAGCGAGTTGAGGGCTTTCAGGGAGCGAACTCCGCCTTTGCAGTGCAGGTAATAATGCTGATTGGGGTCCAGCTCGGTGAAGCGCTCGTCGAGCTGACTCAGCGGAATCATGGGTACGCCTTCGACCACCGCAATTTCGGCTTCATCGGGTTCGCGAACGTCGAGGACCTTGATGTTCAGGCTCGGATCATCGAGGGCCTTCTTCATGTCCTGCACGGTGCACTCATCAGGATTCTCCGAATCATCCTGCTCTTCCACCTGGATGCCACAGAACATTTCGTAGTCGATGAGTTCGGTAACGGTCGGGTCTTTACCGCACACGGGACAGGAAGGATCCTTGCGCAGTTTCACTTCGCGGAACTTCATGTCCAAGGCGTTGTAGAGCATCAGTCGGCCGACCAAGGAAGTTCCCTGACCGAGCGCGAGCTTGATGATTTCCGTTGCCTGAATGCAGCCGATGATGCCGGGGAGGATGCCGAGCACGCCGCCCTCCGCACAGCTGGGAACCATTCCTGGAGGAGGGGGCTCCGGGTAAAGGCAGCGGTAGCAAGGTCCGCCGAGTGACGGGGCGAAGACGCTGGCCTGGCCTTCGAATCGGAAAATGGAACCATAGACGTTGGGTTTGCCCAGAAGCACGCAGGCGTCATTGGTGAGATAGCGCGTGGGGAAATTGTCCGTGCCGTCGACGACGATATCGTAAGGCTTGATGAGCTCCATGGCGTTTTCGCTGGTGATCATCGTCTTGTGGACGTCGACCTGGCAGTTCGGATTGATCTGATTGAGCGTGTTCTTTGCGGATTCGCCCTTGGGCCGACCCACGTCGTCCGTGCCATGAAGAATCTGGCGTTGGAGGTTGGAGAAATCGACCTCATCGAAATCCACCAATCCGATACGGCCGACACCGGCGGCGGCCAGATACATGGCGATGGGGGAGCCGAGGCCGCCGGCACCGATGCAAAGCACGCTGGTTCCTTTGATCTTCTTTTGTCCTGCCATTCCCACTTCGGGGAGGATCAGGTGGCGCGAGTAGCGCCGGATTTCGTCATTGTCCAAGTTCATTTTGTCTCGAAAAGGGCTGTGAACCTAATCACCCAGACGAATCCCGGCAATAATTTCGTTTGTCCTCGGTGAATCGCCGGTGACAAACGAATTTACTGGTGGCGGATTCCGGCGAATAATCGGTAATGCGAACTCCCCTTTTCCGTGTGGTTGTGTGCGTGTCTACGATCGGCGCATTGGGAGGCGGTTGCAGCGTCAAAAAGACGATGAGCGCCACCGGTTCACTGCTCAAAAGCACCATCACCACGACTGGAAAGCTCGCAGGTCAGACGCTGAAAACCGGTGGGGAACTCGCGAAAACGGGAGTGAAGGCGGCGGTGGACGTGGTGCGACCGAGTTTGGTCACGGTGGTGCAGGAGAGTGGGAAGACAGTGCGGAGGATGCCATGGAAGGAGGGTTTGACGCTGTACGCGGCGACGAAGAACGCGCAGCTCGATTCCGGCTTGAAGGCGATTCAGATCCTCCGAGGAGAACAAGTGATCGAGCGCAGCATCGAAGAAGTACGTCAGGGCACGCGGGATCTGCCGCTGGAGGAGGGGGACGTGATCAAGCTGATACGTTGATCCGTTCGACGTGAAACAAAGCGCTTTGCTTTTGAGGGAGACGCCTTAGTGTTCGGGCAACCCCACTGAGCCATGACCATCAGCAGTGTGTACTAAGGTCACCGCAAGACTATACCTTTGACGCGAATGAAATCGTCGTCGGACGCGATACCACCGCCGGTGGCTCGGATCTCAAGCTAGATCCGGACTTGCGGGTGTCGCGACGGCACGCGCGGATGTATGTGGAGCAGGGAAGTTGTTTCATTGAGGACCTCGGCAGTCGAGGGGGAGTAAAGGTCAATCACGCCCATATTGCCGCGCCGTGGAAGTTGCGTGTGGGCGATGTAGTGAAGATCGGGGACACGCTGATTTCGCTGGAAGAAGAAATTTCGCCGTTGCTGGACGAGGACGGAGAGGTGATCGCGACCTTGGACAGTTCACTTCCCCAACGGACGAGTCAGCCGGAAACGGAATCGGAAGTCACCGAGTTTTTCCGCCGGGAAGATATGGACGAGGCCAACATTGGCGAGGGAGGGCGTGTCGTGGCTCACCTGAACGGTTGGCAATGCAGTATGTTTTCATTGGATACCGGCGACTCAGCGCTCAACAAACGGTTGGCACTTCTCTATGAGTTGCCGCTTCAATTCGCGGTGGAGGAGGAGCCGGACACGTTGTGGAAGTTGATTCTCAATCGGGCCTTGGAATTGATCCCCGGAGCAGAACGCGGATCGCTCCTGGATTACGATCCGGCCACGGATACCTTGGAAATGCGCCACTGCATTCCGGAATCCGCGGAACCGCCGGCGGACCGGTCTGTCATCCGGGAAGTTGCGGGCAAGGGTATGGCGGCGGTCTGGAGCAGTGATCTGGGCGACGGCGAATCCTCACACAGTGGCATCTATGCGCCGTGGATCCGGAACGAGGTGGTGAGCGGAATTCACTATCTGGACAGTCCCCAGATCGAATCGGCGTTTTCGAACGAGGAAATGAACACGCTGCAGATCGTGGCTCACTACGTCGCAATGGTCTTCAGCCTGCGGAATTGGTAGTGCGTCGGAGCGCAGAATCGCATTGAACTTGTGGGGGCAATCTCCCAATTTCTGTAGCCGTGCAGATCGTTTGTGAGAAGGACTCGACCTGGAAGGTCTTCGATGTTGATAAAACCGAGATCGTGATCGGGCGTCGCGACAAGCAGTCCGAGGCGGATCTTCAGCTGGATTTCGATCAAAGCGTATCACGCCGCCACATGCGCGTGCGTGACACGGGAGGCGGAATTGAGATAGAGGACCTCGGCAGTTCCTGGGGAACTCAGGTCAACGGCGAGAAGATCCAAGGAGTCCGGGAGATCACTCCCAACGACAAGATCCGGATCGGCGACACGGAGATGCGAATTTCCTCACAGCCCGCCAGCAAGGCGAACTGGTTCCGTCTTTCCCGTCCGGTGGGCAACCTGGTTCCGGTCGAGTTTCCGGATGAAGAACTTCCGCTGGGGGTGAAGGTGCGCGGCGAGATGCGGCCGACGGATACGGATCTGACCCTGTCCAGCGAATCGAAGAAACTTTCCCGCAAGCAGATGGCTCTGCTGCTGGAACTTCCGCAGATCTTTTCGAAGGAAGAATCGACGGACGCGGTGGCGCAGAAGGTGCTGGAGAACGCTCTGGGTTTGTTGCCCTCCGCCGGAAATGGTGCCGTGCTGATCCGCGAACGCAACACGGACAAGTTTTCCTTCGCTGCGAGCAACCCGGTGGATGATCCACGGGTGAGCCAGACGCTCGTGGAGCGGGTGGTCGCGAAGCGTTCGGGAATGGTCTGGACAAAGGAAAAGGAACAGGACCCTTCGGAGAGCATGCATCGACTAGGGCTGGCGGCGGGCATCTATGCGCCGATGACCTGGATGGACCAGATGGTGGGAGTGATCTGTATGGATCACAACGGCACGGGAGTGATGTTCAATGAAGACGATCTGGGTTTCCTGATGACCGTCGCGAATTACGCGGGGGCGGCGATCTCAAATCTGCTGATCCGGGAAGATCTGCAGCGGTCGTTGGAGGTATCCCAGCAGTTGATGCAGAGCTTCAGCAAGCAGATGGGCAAGAAGTAGTCAGGCGTTCGGTTTCTTGCGGAAGAATACCTGATCGACGGAAGTCGGATTTTGATCTGCCAAATCCACAGTGGTCTCGGGCGCGCGTTTCCTGGCCTGTGAGATATGGCGTTCTACACTCTCACCAGCTGTGATGGCACTGAATTCCATCTCCTCGACTTTGGCGCCCGCCGGAAAGATGCTTACGAGGAGGCAATCCTCTTCTACTCTTACTATGAGCGTCTGATGCCGTCCCCCACGCTGATGGAGAATCTTGAATTCAGGTTCCCCCAGTTTGGCTGCCATGAGATCGATGGCGTTGAACGCATTGGACGCCAGAGTTGCAAATTCCTGAGACTTCAGTTCGGGGTTCTGGCCGGCTAGACACAAGACATAACCCGCACGCTCGATTAACATGGCCCGTAAAGCCTGACTTCGCGCTATGAAGTCGTCCAAGACGCTGGCAAAGACTTGCTCATCGTCTTCGTTCAAGGCGGGCAATCCCATTGGCTAGGCGTTGTGGAGGAACTTGTGC
>JAYPXF010000322.1:0-6572 GCA_038154405.1 Verrucomicrobiales bacterium
CAGCACCACACCGCGTCCGCCATGGCGATGGCACGTTGCGCAGAGCGCGACTTTGGGATGGAAGAAAATGCGCCGTCCGGCTGCCGCGTTACCGGCCACTTTCCCGAGCCGCCGGGTCCAATCTTGCAGATCGGTCGACTCAGGTTGGCCTTGCGCGAGGCTGGCGGGACTGAGCACGGCGCGAACCAGTTCGCGGGAATCACGATGTTCTTCGGCGACGTGCTCAAGCGCTTGCTGTTGCTTCGCTTCGAGTGAAACGAATCGGAGCGCACGCAGGCTTTCGTGACGAATCGCAGCCTGTTCATCCGCGGCCAGCTTGATGAGGAGATCGCGATAGGTTTCTGAATCCCGGGCGAGTCCCACAAGGGCTTCCACCCGCAAATCCGTTTCGAGCCGCGAGTCGGCGGCGAGTCGGGCCAGAACTTTCAAGGCGCTTTGGTTGGGGCGTGCGGCGAGTGATCGTATGGCTTCCCGGGAAAGCTCCGGATCATTCACCTGGATGAGTCGCAGCAGTTCCTTGTCGGTGAGCTTGCTGTTTGCCGGCAGGAGGCGGAGCGCGAAGGACCGGATGGCGGGTGCGGCTTTGTCGTCGCGGACGCGTTGGATCAGCATCTTCGTGTCCGCCACTCCGGCGCGCGGATTGCCGGTGATGGTGTTCCAACAGGCCAGCGCGGCTTCGAACAGGCGGAAGCTCTGATCGGGCTCTTGCAGAATTGCCTCCACGTCCGCCTCGAATCCCGTCAGTTGCTTGTCGGCGATCCAGCGCAATGCCTGAAAGACAACTTCGGGATTGGCGTCGTGGAGAAAGTGACGCGGCCAGGTCGAATCATTCGGGCGTGCCTTGCGCAAGGCAAGGGCGGCGGAAACGCGTTGTTCGGAGGAGAAACGGTGAACGGCTTCGGCATCCCAGAATCGCGCGTGTCCGGCCAAGGCAGTGATTGCGGCCTGAGCGAGGAACGGGTCGTCCTGGCCGGCCAGCCGGAACAGCTCGCCGGTCGACTGATGACCGCGTCCGCTTCGCATGCGCCGCGCGAGGCGGGCATCCTCGTTCAATGGTTCTGGGGCCGACGGCTGCAGCCATTCCGCGGCCTTGGAGGGATCGATCTCGAGTTTCCAGATACGTCCCCGGCCGTGCAGTTCATAGGAACCAAACACCCAGTCAGTCAGGAAGTAGGTGTACTGCGATACCTGCTTGATGCAGGTGGGGCGAAAGAAATCGCTGCCGCGTAACAGTTTCACCCGGTCCGCCTGGTAACTCGCTCCGGTTTGTTCGAGCGGAAAGAAATCGATGCGATTGTCCGCCCACGAAGGAACGATCAATCCACCGCCCAGAGTCGCAATGCCACAGGGCGCTTCACCGGTCGGCGACACCATCGGCAACGTGCCGCGCACTTCGCCGTTCCAGGCGACAAAGGGATGAAATGGTGCGCGTCCGTAGAGGCGTTGATAGCCATAGTCACCGCCCTCCACGATGTGCAGCAAACGACAGGGCGGGCGGCTGCCCGGATCGTTTTCCGCCGCGAAAATTTCGCCATCGGTACGGACAACCACACCAAACGGATTCCAGAAGCCGCGGGCGATCCGGCGCAATTTGGATCCATCTGGTCGACAACGAAATATTCCGCCTTCGCCAAACCCTTTCACCTGCGATCCATCCCGGCCGGTCAAGGTCCATTCCTTGTGAAAGTTTTCGCCGAGGGCAAAGACCAGATCACCACTGGGATGCCAGGCCAGTCCCGCATGACCGTTGTGCGGATAGGTTGCGGTGGATTTCAGGACGGCAATGTCTTCTTCGACATCACCCTCGCCGTCACCATCGCTGTCCCGCACGCGAAGGATACGATCGCGTTCGGCCAGATACACCCATCCACCGGGACCCAACTCCAGATCCATGGTTGCATCCGTCTCTTGGTAGAAGAGCTTGGTCGTTTCGAACCGTCCATCTCCGTCCTCGTCCGAATACACCATCACGCTGTCGTGCTTGGGTCCTTCGTATTTGTCCGGGCGAAAATGCGTGTGGCTGGACACCGCCCAGATTCTGCCCAAGGCGTCCACGTCGATCCCGGTCGGCGTCTTCACGGCGGGATCGGTCGCGACTTCGCTCAGACTTACACCGGGCAGGAGATGCCGAATCTTAGGAGGACACTCATCCGGGACGGTCGGAGTCGCGACGCTCGCGGGCTGGGCAATCAAAGGTCCGGCGCACAAGACGATTGCGGCGCAGAGGACCAACATGACATGGGAACGGCAGGACATGTCGGAATTAAATTCCAGAGAACGGGAGAACGCAAGTGAGGGTCTGAGTCCAGCTCACCGCCAATCAAAAGTGGAGGATGGCGCCGATACCGACGCTTCGTCCCGGAAGGGGTGCCACATCCTTGGCGACGGAGACATGATTCCGGGCTTCGACGTTGAGCAGGTTGCTGCCCTTGATGAAGAGGCTCAGATCGCGCTGGCCCCACTTGCGGGTGTGGGTGAGATCCGCGTTGAGCATGGTGTAGGGCTTGGTTGGGGTTTCCAGATTCCTCTGGGTGCGGTTCTGGGAAAATGCGTGCCGTACCTCGAAACCGAATGCCCATCTGCCTTTCTCGTATTCCAGGCGATTACCGATGCGGACGGGCGGAAAGCGCGGAATGGCGGTGTTTTCATTGAGGTCGGCCGCCCGAACCGAGTCTGCACTGAAATGATAGTTGAGACTGGAGTCTTCCGATTCGGGAAGGAGTTCGTATTCCAATTGAACTTCGGCGCCTTCGAATTTGGCACGGGTCTGCACGTAGCGGAAGATGGGCAGGCCGTTGAAATCCCAACCCGGGCCGATGGCGGAGACGAAGATGTAGTTGTCGAAGTCGTAGTTGAAATAGGTCACGGAACCGGTAAGTCGTCCCGTTGTTTTCCGGAAACTGAATTCGTAGTTTTCTGAGCGTTCCAGATCAACCCCGCCCTCGGTGGGCTTGAGGAAAGGGATTCGATACCACCCGCCGACTTCGAAGGTGCCGGTGGCCAGGTGAGGGCCGTTGGCAAAGAGTTCGCCTGAGTTTGGTGGACGTCGGGCGCGGGACCAATTGGCCGCGAATTCGAAGCCTTCCCAGATTTCGTATTCCAGCCCCGCCGAGAGACTGCGGGAGTCATAGGTGAGCCGCTCTTGACGCGCTCCGGAAAAATCGACGTCGATGATCTGGGTTTCCAACCGGCCGCCAATCTGCAGTCGGAGGGGGCCGGACTCAAAACTCTCGATCAGGTAGCCGGCAAAGTTCTCGGTCTGTGTGTCGGGCGTGTTGACCTCGGGTCCCTTGCTGCCAAAGTCGATGGTTCTCCACGTGCCGCCAAGACGTCCGCTGAATCCGCCCCAGCGGGCATGGGTGATGTCCAGTTTTGTCTCGGTCTCGATGTTGCTGAAGTCGTTGTCGAGCACGGAGGTAGATTCACTCTCTGCATGATGGTAGTCCGACCATGCGCCTCGAAACTCGATTTCGTCGATCGCGGTGACGGGATTGAACAGCGCAACTTCACCGTTGAAGCGCAATTGTTTGAGATCGACCGAAACGCCATCAACCTGTTGCGTGATGCTGGGGCCGATGTGAGTGTGGGCGTCCGCATGAAACGGAACGCCGTAGTCCGAATCGATGCGCGTGATCGCGGCGCCGATCCGGCCCTTCTCCCAGTATTTGCCGGCGCCAGCCGAGGCGGTCAGGCGGTCGGTCCAGGTGTTGGGGAGAGTGCCTACGGCGTTCTTGGTGGGATCGGTCGGGTTCAATCGAGCCTGTCCGGGAATATCATAATCGTCAGAAATACTGCGCAGGACGTTGAATTGCAGTGCGTGATTCTCATTACCCAGCGTGAGAGCGGTGACGCCGGTGCGTTCCCGGGAAACACTTTCGAAGCGAACGGATGAGGCTCCTTCGTACCATTTGGCCGGCGGTCTTCGCGGGATGTTCTTGGATCTGACATTTACCACGCCGCCGATTGCCGAACCGCCAAACTCAAGCGTTGACGGCCCCCGCATCACCTCGATCTCCTCAGCCAGCAGACTCTCCGCCGTCACCGCGTGATCCGGGCTGGTCTGAGAGATGTCGCCCGTGCCCACGCCATCGGAAAGCATGCGCACGCGATCGCCACTGAAGCCACGGATGACCGGACGGCTTGAGCCCGGACCGAATGAGGAAGACGTGATGCCCGGTTCCCACATCAGCGTGTCGCCGAGCGCGGGTTGGATCTTGAGCTGCAGATCTTCCGCGCTGAACAGCGATCGGGACTGGATGAGTCGGGTGTCGATCAAAGGAGCGGTCTCGTCCGCGCGCACGACGATCTCGTCCAGAATAAACAGGTTAGTCGAAGCGGGAACGTTTTCCTGCGCCCTTCCTTTGACGGCGATTAGAAGCGCCGACGCGACGAGGCACTGGAGCAACGGGAAGTTGCTCGGAAGGCGGTGTTCATATTCGCGTCTGAGGTGGCGCAAAGCGTTATTGCAAATGCGACGTGCGCACGATTTGATTTGGTCGGTGCAGACGATGCCAACCGGGATGAATCCTTCAAGTCGTCATCGAAATCAGTGGCGGCGGACCATAATACTGGCGATTCGGTATTGCAAACGGTTTGCAGTTCTATAAGTTGCCGCCCCTTTTTGATGAAAAGCTCCAAGATACTTTCGTTTTTTGTGCTGATCGCGATTTGTGGACTGGCGGGAATATCGCGCAGTTACGGAGCCGATTTGGTTACCAATGGGCATTACGACCTTAACGTGGCGTTCTCGAACAATGTCGGCTGGGTGTTCAACTGGTTCAACTTTGCCGATAGTGGGAGGATTCCAGCGAAGCGGATCGACATGGGCATGACCGAAGCGGCCCGCTCTACGGTGCCGGCGAGTGGTTTCTCGGCTTTGGGGGCGTCTCCCGGAGACCCGGTCTGGATCCTGCCGCAAACGCAGGCGCCGAACATCACCTTTCTGGGTTATCGCACTGACGATATTGATCCGGCAGAAATCACCGCCCAGTTTGGCCCTGCATTCATTGGGCTGAAGTTGACGGAGGTTCGTGGCAGCGGGCCCGATCGTGGCGGATTCTTTTCGGCTTACCAGACCGGATTGGGCGCCCCGGTGTTCCAGTACACCTCTGCGAACGGTTTGGACAGCGGGGACGTCGTTGCTCCTATTCCACTTGGTGCTCACGCGCACTTCAACTGGGCCTTCACCAAGCCCGGTGAATACCAGGTGAAGTTTGAAGCCGAGGGGAATTACAAGACTGGCGGCGCCACCAATGGATCGGGCACTTTCACTTTCTTTGTACCGGGCGGGATGACCAATCTGCACCTTTTCGACAGCGGACACGTGGGGTTCAATTTCGGCTTTACCAGCAACAGCCTGGAATTGGTGATTGGAGGAGACGTGGAAGGCATTCCCAATGCCGACGACAACAAGACTCGTTCACCGGAAGAAGCCCTGTTCTATGACAAGGCCACAGACATTCAACTTACCGTTCCCGCCACTGGTTTCGATTTCCTGGGTAATCCGGGTGAGACCATATGGGCTTTTCCACAAAGCTCCGATCCCAACACGATCTTTCTCGGTCTGAATTCCGAGGGCGTCACCAACGGTGCGTTGCTGAACAATGCGGTGGAGTTGCGCCTGATCGACGTGGATGGTCCCACCAATGGGAACTTCAGCTTTTTCCAGGTGAACGCGTTGAACCAAGCGAATCTGTTCATGAACTCGGGAGATGGTGTGGATCCGAATGTCGACAGGCATGTCTTTGGCGCCAATGGACACGACCATTATTTTTGGGCTTTCACCAAGACCGGTCTTTATCGCGTGTCATTCCAGCTCGCCGCGACGAACACTTCCGGCACCACGATCACCTCTCGGGTCTATGAAACCCAGTTCGGCATCGGAGCACTCCCGGGGTTTCGCGACGATGATGGGAATGGCATCGACGACCACTGGGAAGCCCGCCACGGATTCACTTCACCGGTGGATGCCAACGCCGATCCGGACAACGACAACAAGACCAATCTGCAGGAGTATCTTTTCGATACTGATCCGCAAATCGCCGATACAAACGCGCCGATGTTCCGCATCACCACGAATTCCCTGACTTCAATCTCGATCGAAGCGGATACCAAGGAAGGCCGGCAATACCGCCTGATGTATTCCGATGATTTGCGCACTTGGAAGCCTGGTAGTGAAAAGATCCTGGGCCAACGAGCTCGACTTCCCTTTCTCGATGATGGCAACGGCTTGATTCAGACGCCGCCAACCAATCGCTTCTATCGTTTGGACATTTCTTCACCGCAATAGCGATCCGAATGTTGGAGTAGATAGTTCTACCGGACAGCGGTTTCCGCCGCTGTTTTCCGTGGTTACTTCGAAAGTCCGCCGGCAGGCCGGTGTTCCGATTCCAGCGGCCCAGAGTCCCAAGCTTGGCACTTGTGCATCCCCACGTTTGAGATGCCAAGAACAAGTTAATGCAAACTCTTTGCATTAGTTATTGCAAAGAGTTCGCATTTGTATATGTTCCTCATCCTTCGATGAAGAATTGGAAGAGACATCACCGGGCTTTCCTGTTGGCTTCGCTCTGGTT
>JAYPXF010000323.1:0-6567 GCA_038154405.1 Verrucomicrobiales bacterium
GATACACTCCTTCTGCGTGTCCAACGCTGTCCCAACCGCGCCCAACCGAGGTTCTGGCCAGCGTCAGATGGAATGAAGCGGCGTATCCAACGTCGCTCAGACTGAATTCAACGGCGTTTTCCGGCATTCCCCAGCCGGCTGTAGGCGAAAGCTGCGTGCTGGCTTGGGCGGACCAGTCGTGAAACGTCACGCGGTAGACCGCGATCTCACCATTCCAGAGCGTCAATGCAATCGGATCTCCCCGTTCAATCCTCCCCTCGGTCAGAACCTTGAACGGCCCTTTCTCCCCGCTGCTGGCCTCCACGACTCGCATAATCCCATCCGGCATCTTGGCGGCGAAACGAGCCGGACGCCCGGTCGGATAATCGCTGGGCAGAATCTCGATCTTCTCCGGGCAGGGAGAAAATGAGACGAAGAGCGGCTGATTCCCCGTGAAGAACAACTGCGAGTATGAATTCAGATGGGAATACACCGCGCCAGGCAGATACCGATGGGCGGTGAGATCGACACGGTTCGAATCGCGCCCACCCTCGATCAGCACGGCGGCACTCCAGATCCCACGGTATTCCACGAGATGCTTTTTCGCGTCTCGAAAAGCGTTCCCCACGCGGAGTCTTGGAACTCCTCTGGGCGATAACAAGGTCCAGAATCGATCCGGAGACACGCTTTGAAAATCAAGCAACGGGTCCACCGTGAGTGAGGTGTCGCGATGACGGGTGATGAGACTGGCGATCGAAGCCTGGTAAATGAAGTTGCTGCCGAGGCTGATTGAACGGCTCGAGACCGGTTCACGTATCAATGAATGATCGGGCATGGTTACGCCCGTCGGCGAGGTCTTCGACGGACGCCCCAGTTGCAAACGCGGAATGAACACTCCCAACAAAACGGCTGCGGGAATGATTGCGAACAGCGGCTTGCCGAGCCCGCGTATCCATCCAAAGACGAGCCCCACCAAGGCGGTCTGCAAAAGCGTTGCGGCCACCTGGACGGAAGTGCATGCCGCCAGTCTCTGTGCAGCCATACTGGTCGGATAGAGGATCATCCCAGTCACCCCGGCGCTGACCACACAGGCCAACACCGTCAATTGCATCCGACGCAGAACGAGGTGTTTCCCGCGCGAGATTGTCCAGAGTGCCCAACCTGAAGCCACCATTGCCAAAGGCGGAAATACGGAATTGATCCAAAAGCGTTCGTGCAACAGGGGAAAACCCTTCGGCATCATCCACCACCAGAGGGCGGCCGCACCGAACAGGCCGGCGAACTGAAGCGCGCAAAGAACCTCGACCAAGCGCTGGGCGAGCCTTCGCCACGCGCCCATCGGTGACCACTCACCTTCTGCCGGCATCGACACAAAGGTAACCGTCGGTGCCGTGCCAATGAAAGACCTTCCACTTGTCTGCCGTTGCACCACGAACAGACAGGACCAAATGCGACGAGTCAGGCATCGACGGGGCGCCATCAAACGTCGCCTGTCCCTCATCTTCCGTGGAAAAGTAGGCCTCGGCGTCGGGGTGGGAATGATAAATGAGGCGGATGAACCGATTCCGTTCGCGGCAATGGCGTTCGATTCGCAACAGCTCTTTGGGATCGATGAAATAGCCGTTGGCCGAAGTGCGCGGGAAACGTCTCGGATCACGCTCGTGGAATTCGTCCTGGGCGTTGCGGCAGGGAATCAGTTCAACGATCTGATCGGGTTGGACGCGTCCGGCAAGCGCGATGCCACAGCACTCGGCGGGGTATTCCGATTCGGCATGCTGGAGAATTCGTTCCCAGAGTTCGCCCGGCACGGCAAGCTGGCCCAGTTTCATGTAGGCCAGATGGTCTGAGCGGCGGACCACTTGGTGAGCATTTCGGAGGAGAACCCGTTCAGTCGGTTCTCGTGCGGACTGGAGAAAACACCCAGTCGCGTGTCCAGCTGTAGCGCTGCACGCGGATTGACCGGATGCCCAGGGGAATTGCCGTTTCCGGAGGTCATGGCCGGAAGATCGGCGAGGTGAACCATGTTCGTCAATTCGTTGAGTTCACGCTCCCGGCCGCCGCCTGCGGAATCGAATCCAGACCCGAGTCTGCGGCCAAAACAAAAGCACCGGGGGCTTCCCGGCCTTGGACACGTTTACGCCTTGTCGGAGGCATCCGCAGACACATCGGGAGGTTCCTGGTTGGTGCCGCGATAGCTTTGCACGACCCATTCGCTGAGAACCTTGTCGGGCTGGTCAACAGTGGTTTCGTCGATGGTGAATTTCTTCTGACCCTTGTTCTGTGAAATCAGGTTTAGGCCGAAGTGAAAGTCCTTGAACTTCTCGGCGCACAGATCGCGGACGGACAGGTTCTTGTCCAACGCCTCCTTCACTATCGTGTCGGCGGCTTCGTCGGTGAATTCGATCTCGAAGCCATGGCTGTCCATGAAGCGGTTGCCGAAGTCGCGCACGAGTTGATACATGACATTGCGCGCCTGTTTCTCGTGATCGGACAGCAACTTGTCCAACGCGGACTTGGGTTCCTCGACCAGCGAATCGTCGACGACAAAGCGCTTCACATCGGTCGAAGGAAGCTCGAATTTGAAATTGCGGAACGTGCGTTCGCAGACGGTCATCAACCCGCGCGCGCCGGTCTTTTCCTGGCTGGCCTGTTCGGCGATTTCGCGCAGGCCTTCATCCTTGAAGAGCACTTCGATGCCGTAGCATGAGAAGTCCTCCTCGTATTGCCGGATGATGCTGCCTTCGGAGTTCTTGAGAATGTGAAAAAGATCGTCGTTGTCCAGTGAATGACACACCACGCGAACGGGGAGACGGCCGATGAATTCCGGTTCAAAACCGAAGTCGATGAAGTCGCGCGTCTGGGCGTGTTCGAAGATCTCTCCGGAGTCTGCTTCCGGCGTGGAGGTGGCGGCGAAACCAATGGTGGCTTCCCGGATGCGTTTCTCAACGAGTTTGTCCAGACCGTCGAACGCGCCGCTGACGACAAAGAGAATATGCTTCGTGTTGATCGTATTCTGACCGCCGCCCCGCCCCTGGCTTTGATCCATCATGGCGGCCATCTGACCCGCAATGTCGTTCGGCGAACGGGCGGGAACCTCGGTCTCCTCCATCAGCTTGAGGAGATTTGTCTGCACGCCGCGGCCGCTGACGTCGCGGCTGCCTTTGCTGTCGGGAGCTGCGGCGAGTTTGTCGATCTCGTCGATATAGATGATGCCGTATTCGGCGCGCTCCACGTCACCATCGGCGCGACGCACAAGTTCACGAACCATGTCTTCCACATCGCTGCCGACATAACCGGTCTCGGAAAATTTGGTGGCATCGGCCTTCACAAAGGGGACGCCGATGAGCTCCGCGACGCTGCGAATCAGGTAAGTTTTGCCGACACCGGTCGGGCCGAGCAAGATGACGTTCTGCTTGGTGTAGTTCTCCTGTTCGCGACCTTCCAGTGCCAAGCGCACGTGGTTGTAGTGATCACAGAGTGCCACGCTAAGAACCTTCTTGGCCTCATCCTGTCGAATGACGAAACGATCGAGGTGCGCTTTGACATCACGTGGCTTGTAATCGAAATCAAAATCGATCGGGTCCTTGTCCTCTGCTTCCGGTTCCGGAGTGCTCGGTGGCGGAGTTTCTGGGGACGGGAAGCCGGACATGTTGACTGACGTGACACCGGGGAATTGCTTGAGCATTTCCTCAAGCTTCTTCTGAAATTCTTCCGGCGAGGACGGCGGTCGGTTGTTCGGAGGATTGTCCTCGTTCGACATCGCGTAAAGTAGTGCAGAAGTCCGGACGTTCAACCGGAGATTTCGGCGACGGCTTTCTCGAGGCTCGCGCAGTCGGCGACGTTCACGATCTTCAACCCGCGATCAATGCGACGCATGAAACCGGTGAGGGCGTTGCCGGGACCGAGTTCGATGAAGCGGTCGAATCCTTCAGCGATGAGATGACGGATGGATTCCTCCCAACGGACCGCCCCGGTGACCTGCTCGACTAGTCGAGCGCGGATGGCATCGGGTTCGCCGTGCGGTTGCGCATTCACATTGGCGACGACTGGCACACTGGGCGCCGAAATCTCAATTTCACCGAGCGCGGCTTCGAGCTTGGGTTGGGCAGATTCCATAAGCGGAGAGTGATAGGCACCGGCGACAGTGAGCGGCAATGCGCGTTTGGCTCCCTTTTCCTTTGCCGCGTCACAGGCCGCATCGATCTTGTCCGCCGGCCCGGAAACCACGATCTGTCCGGGGCAATTCAGGTTGGCGATGTTGGTGCCGGTGGCGGAGCAGACTTCGCCCGTGACCTCGGCGTCCAATCCAATGATTGCAGCCATGCCACCCTTGGTCGCATCACAGGCTTCCTGCATAAAGCGGCCACGCAAGCGCACGATATTGAGACCATCTTCGAAACTCATCGCACCGGCGGCGGCAAGGGCGGTGAATTCTCCGAGTGACAGGCCGGCCGTGGCGTCAAAACTCAGGCTGGGCACTTTCTCCTTCAACAACTGCATCGCCACCCAACTCACCAGATAGATTCCCGGTTGGGCGTTTTCCGTCTTGGTCAGTTCCTCCTCCGGGCCCTCGAAACAGATCTTGGTCAAATTGTAGCCGAGGGCTTCGTTGGCCAGTTCAAAGAGATTCTTGGCGGTGGGGAACGCGTCCGCCAGATCCTTGCCCATGCCCACGACTTGGGCGCCCTGACCGGCGAAAAGCAGTGCTGTCTTACTCATAGAGGGCGGTGAATAAAGTGGATAACGATTGAATCGCCAAGTCCCAATCTTGCCTTTTTACGTGGAAAACGGCTATTTCGATGAACACAGGCGGTTTTGCTGGGCTTTGGGAAAAACTTTGATTCCGCCCCAAAAACCCCTTGCCACGCCCGGGCGATTTTCCTAGTGTCCGCCTCCCTTTTTCAAGAAAGGCCAGTTTTTATGCGTCGTCCAAAAGGTATCAAAACAAGAAAAGCGATTGCCAAGCGCTTCAAAATCACCGCCACCGGCAAGGTGAAGCGCAATCGTCCCGGCAAGCGCCATTTGCTGACTTCGAAGAACTCCAAGCGTCGTCGTCGTCTCGGTACCGCCACCCTCGTGGCCGATGGTGACATGGACCGCATCAAGCTGAACCTGCCGTTCAGCAACCGCAAATAATCACTTTTACTGACTCAGGCATATGCGAGTAACAAACGGACCAGCTTCACGCCGTCGTCGTCGTCGCACATTGGCGGCCGCGAAGGGCTACCGCCTCAAGCGCTCCAAACTCTTCCGCTACGCGAAGGACGCCGTGACACACGGCATGCAGTACGCGTTTCATCACCGCAAGTTGAAGAAGCGTCAGTACCGCGCCCTCTGGCAGGCCCGCATTAATGCCGCCTCCCGCGAAGCTGGCCTCACCTACTCCCGCTTCATGGAAGGCCTCAAGGCCGCCAAGGTCGACGTCGATCGCAAGATTCTCGCGGAATTGGCCGCCACGGACAGCAGCGCGTTCGCCCAATTGGTGAAGACCGCGCAGGACGCACTGGCCGCCAAGGCGAAAGCCTGAAGCGGGAAAGACATTTCGCAGGAAAGGCGGCCGATCGGCCGCCTTTTTCTTTTCATTGGAGATCCTTCCAATCAGGACCCCATCACAGTCAGAATTTTTTCAAATTCCGTTACGTCGACAGACTCGATCAGAAGTTGCTCTCGAAGAATTTCTTGAGCATTCCGGCCTTGGGCGGCCGGGAACCAAAGCTCCAGCGTTTGTTGGCAACGTGATACCCGAAGCGTTCCAGCCGGCCGGTATCGCTTCGCGCATAGACATTGCACCAGTCGGACTTGAGCCCCCACGCCGCAAGAAATTCCGCGCCATCCTTCTTGAGTAGTCTCCAGTGATCGACCGCCTCAAATCCGCGGTCGGTATCGGCGGAGACCTGGATCAGGCCGAGGAAGAGCGGGTCGCAGGCTTTCTTGAATTCGGGCTGCGTGGAGGACGCCAACTCGAATCCCTTCACGATATGCTTGCAGGCTCTTCCCGGGCAGAATTCCGGCAGCTTGGCGCGGACCTTTTGCCAGTCCCGGCAGTCGCATTCGTGACGTTTGAGATCCACCTTGTGAGTGGAATCAAACTGGTTGGTCGCCGAAATGGTGACAGTCTGGTCAAGGACCGGGAGTTTGAATTCATTGGAATCCGATTCCTCAGCCACCGGCACAACGGTGAGGTTGGTGTCGCCGGTAGTGTCACCCGCGCAGATGATCTCGACGCCGTGGAGGATCTTGGTGAGACCGTCGATTTCGTGACGATCGATCCGTCCGTCGGCAAAGATATCCTTGAGCACTTCGAAGACGGCCGTGCCCGGCCAGGTCTTGCGGGCGTCGCGGTTTTCGTTGAGGTAGGTGCCAAGTGCGACCACCTCATCTTCCGACACCACCCCGTCGGCCATAACGTGGCGGATGAAACTGACAGTGGCTTCGTTTGTGGTCATCGGGAATCGGGACAAGCGAGTCTACCCGAGGCACGCCGGGGGAGATACCCAAAAATCCGTCCGGAGACGGACGGCCTGTTGCCTCATAAAAATGACACCGAGGCGGAAAAGCGGTTGGCGGATGATCAAGGTCGTTGACTCA
>JAYPXF010000324.1:0-6565 GCA_038154405.1 Verrucomicrobiales bacterium
TGTCTTCTTCTGCTTCTCTTGAAGGCTCCGGCGTAGGGAGGCCGTAGGCCGACCGGAGTCGGAGCCTTCAACGGATTGACTCTGTGCGAATTTCGCCGGGGTTTGCAAGCCCAACGGACAGTGCGATCGCTCATGATTGTAGTAGCTGCGCCAGTCTTCAAAGACCACCCGGCTTTTGCTCAAGGTGTAGAGCAGTTCCTGTTTTAGGCATTCGGCACGAAAGGGTCCGTTGAAGCTCTTCGCATACCCGTTCCACCACGGACAGCCGGGCTTTTCTTAACCGCGTAGCGGTAGATGCAAAATCTTCCGAAGGAGGGCGAAGATCGGAATTGCTCGCGCATTCCGCTCCCCGAAGTCGTGATGAGCGGAAGAAACAGGAAGGGCAATTCACTCGGTCTGCTCTTCACCTTCGCGTCATTTTGCGAGATGCTGTCACTTCACTTCGATGGATGCGATGAACAACAGGTGGCCTATGGTGAGAGTATACCTGCTCGTGTTGAGCTATCTCTCTGTAACCGGTTTGCGGGCATCCGACTTTCAGCAGGTCCTACCCATTCTGGAACAGCACTGTCTCAAGTGTCATGGCCCGAAGAAACAGAAGGCGAAGATCGATTTCACCCGGTTTGCCGACCGGGAATCGATTCTCGCCGCGGATGATTTGTGGGCGAACGTGCGGCAGGTGGTTGAAGACGGTGAGATGCCACCCGAAGGTGAGCCGGAGCTGAACACCGAGAAGCGTGAGTATCTCCTGGATTGGTATCGCAGTGTCTTCCAAGCGGTGACTGCGCCGGTTCCGGGACCATCACCACCACGGAGACTGACCCGGCGCGAATATCAGAACACGCTGGAGGACCTCCTCGGGATTCAGTTGCAACAGCAGATCGGTGAGGACGGATTCCGCTTCATGAAACCTCCCCCCACGATTGTGGAGCAGTATTTCCCGGCGGACCCGCCGGGAGCCTCGGGTTTCAACAACGATGCGACGACACTTGCGTTCAATGAGACCATGCTGATCAAGTATCTCCAAGTCGCCCGATATGCGGTCGGGCAAATTGCTTCGCATGAACGCTCGCAGGCTCTGGTATTTGGAACTGAAGAGGTGTTCCGGGCGGCGTTTGCAGAGCCGGAGAAGCCGTCCGAAGCGAAAATTGACGCCGGGATCATCACCCCGATCGCAGTGGAACTCGTCGCCGGGCCCGGGGCGTTTCGGGTTGGCAACCTGATCGACGGCAGCGGACTTGATCCCACCATAAGCCTGAAAGATATTCATCAGGCCAAGCACGCCGATTTCAGTGGTGGCAACGCCTTCACAACCCACCCGCGAGGACGCGACTATTTCGGTTCACCTCCCGTGGGTGAACCGCCTGTCATGGTCTTCCAACTCGGCGATGTGTTGCAACTGACCGACATTGTCATCTGGGGCTATGCAAACGGTCGGTTCAACGGAAACGAAGCCAGGAGCTTGACGCTCGAATTCAGCACGGATGGCGGCAAGTCCTACAGCGAACCCCTTGCGCTGACGCGCAAACTTACAGGCAACGCTTGCGAAGTATTGTCTCTGGGCGGGAAGCGTTCTGCAGATTTTGTCCGGATGACGCTGACCGACAATTTTGCCGGCACGTCGGGTGTTCCCGGAGGTGATCGAGTCGGTCTGGGAGAAGTTCGATTTATCAATCCAGAACTAGTGCCAATCGCTGAGATCGAAGAAACGCTGGATTCGGATCAGCCCATGGCTCGATTCAAATCACACACAGCGATTCTAAAGCGCTTTGCGGCGCGGGCCTGGCGACGTCCCGTTCAATCCGGTGAACTCGCACCTTACCTCGCGGTCTACAATGCCGCCCAAGGAGCAGGCGCGGATTTCGACACAGCGATCAAGGAAGCCCTCGTCGCCATCCTGACCTCATCCCAGTTCATCTTCCGGACGGAGGCAGAACAGGATGCCGAGCGTTGGCAGATCTCCGATTCGGAATTGGCCGTTCGCTTGAGCTACTTCCTCTGGTCGACCACACCGGATCAGAAACTGCGAGATCTGGCCGAAGCGAGTTCCCTATCGAAGCCCGAAGTGATGGCCGCTCAAATCGAGCGCATGCTTGCCAGCCCGAGGGTGCGGGAATTCTCCCGGAACTTTGCCGGGCAGTGGATCGGGTTTAATGAAATTCTAGCTCCCGAGGTGATCGGCCTGGGCGGCAACGGCGGAGTAAAGCGCAGACTCGCCTTGTATGATGAAGCGCTGTTCTTTTTCGAATCACTCGTCCGCAGGAACGCAGATGTCTTCGAGATCATTTCCTCAAAAGAAACCCACCTCAACGGTCAGCTCGCCAGCATTTACAAACAGAAGAATTTCCGCCGGTCGGGGCCTCGGATTCGCGGTCGGGAAGACGGCGCTGACCCGTTGGTTCCCTGGACGCTGACCGATTCCAATCGGGGCGGTTACCTGACCATGGGCGCCACCATGCTCATGACCTCAGCGCCGAACCGCACGAGTCCCATTCGCCGTGGTGTCTGGGTGCTCGACGCCCTGCTGGGTACACCCGTCCCAGAACCACCGCCGGCGATTCCAGCTTTGGAGGATGCCCGGGCGCCGGATCGGAAGCGGAAACTCACCGTCCGTGAGCAGATGGAAATTCACACCGCCAAGGAGAGTTGCCAGAAGTGCCATGAGCAGATCGATCCCTTGGGATTGGGACTCGAGAACTTTGGGCCCGCGGGTGAGTGGCGGACGAAATATCGAACCGGATCCATCGATGCGACCGGCGAACTGCCGGGCGGCCAGCGTTTCAAGAATCCGGCCGAGCTGCGTGAGATACTCCTCCGTGACTTTCGGGACGAAATCAGAAGGAATGTGACCGAGCGGATGTTGTCCTATGCTCTGGGACGGAAGCTGCGCTACTATGACGAACCGGTGATCGCGCAGTTGTTGACGCGACTCAAGACCAACGCTGATCGGATCGGCGAACTGATTCTTGGCATCGTTGAATCAACACCATTTCGCCAGCGTCAGCGAGTGGTCGCGACCCAATAAACAAACTGCTGTGAACTCCAATTACCGCATAAACCGCCGGACTCTACTTCGTGGCATGGGCACCGCTCTCGCTCTGCCTATGCTGGATATCATGGCGCCAGCCGGCCGGGCCAAGTCCACTGCCGGAGCCAAGCCACCGATACGTCTCGGCATTCTTTACAAGGGCAATGGCGTCCATCCGGCTTCCTGGGATATTGGCGGGACCAGCGAGACCGACTTCGAGCTTTCGCCGCTCGTCAAAGGTCTGGAACCCATGCGCGACAAGGTGTTGTTCCTTTCCAACCTCTACCACGCCAGTGGGGGCTGGAGTCACCAAGGCTCGGCGACCGCGTTTCTGACTTCGGAAGGGGCCAAGGGGGGAATCGACCGGCCGCAAGCCACTTCGATCGATCAGATCATCGCGGAAAAGATCGGTGGGAAGACTCCGCTCAAGTCATTGGAGATGACCGCTGACGGCATCTTCCTCCCGGTACCGATTGCGAGCTACATTTCCTTCGATGGCGCTGGGCGTGCCATCCCGCGCGAAAGCGATGCGCAGATTGTGTTCGACCGAATGTTCCGCGGCTTTGCAAGCCCCGGACAGATCGACCGCAACCGATCGGTGCTGGACGCGGTCTCGGATGATGCCAGCAGTCTGCTACGGCGAGCGAGCCAAGCAGACCGAAACAAGTTGGACGCCTACTTTGACGCAGTGCGAAGCGCTGAGTTGCGGCTGGAGAAGGTTGCAGGAGCTGCAGCCGGCGAAGGTCGCTGGCAACCGCCAACCAATCCGAACATCACGCGCCCCAATGTCGCCGGCAATCTGCCGGAACGAATGAAGGCCTTGCTGGACATGATGGTGCTCGCCTTCTGGACCGATACAACCCGCGTCAGTTCCCTGATCATGGCGAATTCGAACAGCCGGATCGTGCTCGACTTCCTCGGGATTCAAGAAGAGCACCACTACCTTTCGCACTTCGTCCGGAATCGCGGCACGTCCTTTCTCACGAACTTCAACCAGATCACCGACTGGTATGTTCGGCAATTGGCCTATCTCGTCCAACGCATGTCAGAGATTGACGAAGGCAACGGGACGTTGTTGGACAACACCATGCTCCTCTGGGGATCCGGCATGAAGCACGGGGACTATCATTCCGGCGCGGATCTGCCCGCGATACTGGCCGGAGGTGCCAACGCCGGGTTCAAGACCGGCCGCTGGCTCCGGTATCCCGATCAGCAGCCTTGGGGCAATCTGCTTGTCTCATTGGCTGAGCGGATGGGCGTCGACGCATCGGGCTTCGGCTCAAGCACCGGACCCCTGGTGGGCTTGGATCGCGCCATGAACTACGACATCGGCATCAACGATGACGGTTCCTGGGTTGCAACCGAGACCAACGGCAGCATCAAGCTGCGCGGACTCCTGCGCGTGTCTGATGATCTGGACAAACCGAATTTGTATTTTGTCCGGCTTTCAAATGGCGAGATCGTGGTGATCAACGCCCCCTTCATGAACCTTCATCGCAAACGTATCGACAAACACGTCGGGTTCGTCGCGAACATCGAAGGCAAGTCCGCCCGCGAGAATGGGCAATGGGTGGTAAAGGAAATCGCGGCGATCAACCGTTGAACTGCATCTAAGGGGAAGCCCGGTCGTGAAGTCCACAAACAGCAATCACTGCTGATGATGCGGCGAAAAATCTAATCAGGTTTGCAACAAAGTCGCCTCCAGCTGAATCAACCAAAATCAGGTCGAATTCGATAGTTTATTGTCCCTTTTTTCATGAACCGGCGTTGCAAACCTACTTGATTTTGGTTTGCAACACTTTGCCTTCCTATACCCCAAGAATCTAGGAGGTTTGCAACGGATCTAGTCGCTCGAAAATCTAATAACTGGTGGCAATGACAGAATGTATCAGCATATTCTGATCGCAGGTTCCACGAGTGATTCCTAGTCATTGCTCCTGACATACCAGGCTTCCCTGCAAATTTGCCACATGGCAAAAGTCCCTTGAAGCGGCGTTAGAGTTAACCGGATTTCTACAAGTGTCTCAAACCTCTGCAACTTTGTCTCAAACCGGATTAGATTTTAAACAATCGAGAAATCTAATCAGGTTTGAGACACTTTTGGCCGCTCGGATCTCTACACGTCAGCTTGCTCGGACGCGAAAAAGCTGGAACACCTCGAAAGCATCCGCCAACAGGGTTCGGATTCCTCCTCCCTCGACCACCTCGCTGTGGCGGTAGAAGACCAGTCCGTCTCCGCGGACTTCGACTCTCAATCCCGGATGCGCCTCAAAATACGCCAAGATCTCCGGTTGAAACCGTGCCCTAATCGCTGCCTCGTCGGCCCCTTTCAGAAAATACTGACCAGAAAAGACCGGGTGCGAGGTGAAATCAATATCCTTGCCGACGTCGTACTGGGTCATTTTGCCGAGGAACCCCTCCATCATGTGATGGAGCACATTCTCCGGCTGAAGGTTGAAATCGGGAGCCTGAAGTTCCTCTGAGCGGAACACCACAACAGTCTGACGAACCGTCTTGCCGTTTCTCTGCCCTTCAGATCTCCGAGATCCCTCCGAGTAGTAATGGTAGTCGCCGATCACGACCGAAGTATCGTCCACCACGCCGACCATCAAATGGTTGAGTGACTCCGCGCCCCCGATGATCGAAAAGGAATCGAGCAAATCGGCCAGTTCCGGCGTCAGCTCATCAACACAGGTAAGCCCCAGCAATTGAGCCGCCTCTTCGATCGCCTTCTGACGCTTGAGCGGTCGAACGATCGCTTTGGCGAGCGCCCCTAAAACGGCGATAGCAATGAAAATCGGAAGTCCATATTTGATGAGGTAGGGCATGAACGGCTCAAGCCACTCGAGTAGGTTAGGCATATGCGGAATTTTGACTAAGAAGGATCATTTGATGATTTGGCAGAACGTCTAAAATCACCGGGTCGCCGCCAGCGACATTGATTTCAAATTCGGCCGGATCGGCAACTCCGGTGCATTGTTTTGTTATCCCGTCAGTCGGGGTAAAAACTCAGATTCACCCGCTGTTAACAGCCAATCGTCAGGAATCCACGCTCTCTATGCGGATCTTGCCGCCTTCGACACTTAAGTAAATGATGACCGCAGGCGAGTCCAAAATTCCGTTCGTGCTATTTCCGAGTGCCGTCATCGAGTGTACGCCGGTCCGTTTTGTTTCGCCTCCGCCTACCTTGAACGGCAATTTCGTCTCCGGCACTGCTGTCGAATTTCCCTTACGGTCGATGAGGGTCAGGCTCCCATCGGGGGCCAACTCGATTGCGCAGGGGGCATTGAGCATCAATGCCGCCTCCTCGTATCTCTCATGATAGAGATGACCGAAGAATTCCTTTCTAATGCGTTTGGGACGTTCGATCCATGAAACGGTCAACGTGATGCCAATGAGCAACAGCGCGAGAGCGAGAAGTGATTTCTTGTAAACGCCGCTCGAAAAGTGCGGCGGCTCCTCACAGGAGACGCCCACTGAATTGGTCAACCAATTGCTGAACGTGGTGCGGTCCCAATTCTACGGGGACCTGCCACC
>JAYPXF010000325.1:0-6514 GCA_038154405.1 Verrucomicrobiales bacterium
GATCAGGCCGGCAGAGATGAACATCAACAAAACGTACCAGATTCCGAATCCGGAACCTTCCGCCAAGGGATTGAATCCGGCTTCGCCCATGTGCTCCTGAACGGTGGTGAATATATGCTCCCAGCCGAGCTTGCTGATCGCAATCGCGGTAACGAGCAGAACCCCGAACGACAACACCACAAACTGGATGTAGTCGGTGAGTATTACGGAGATCATGCCTCCGAACGTCGTGTAAATGAGCACCAGTGTCAGCAGGGCCACCATCACCG
The DNA here is from genome assembly GCA_038154405.1 of Verrucomicrobiales bacterium. Lineage (GTDB taxonomy): Bacteria > Verrucomicrobiota > Verrucomicrobiia > Limisphaerales > JAYPXF01. The sequence goes on from JAYPXF010000325.1 coordinate 270, forward strand.
CTGGCAGTGCCCATCCGTTGTCCGACAAGCCGGTCGCACCGACAATGAACATGGATCCGACTTTCAGGAATAGCCCCATGTTCAGGATCCCGGCAAAAGCCAGCAGGATACCACCAAGAATCCGCGTCTTCCGATCGAAACGCTTCTCGTAGTATTCCGGGATCGTGAGCACCTTCGCCTCTCGCAAGGGCACCACAATGAATCCGGTCAAGGCGATCAACAACGTTCCCACTCCGGCAATCAAGGCGATGTGAAAAGCGGCGAATCCACCGGTGAAACCTTTCTGGGCGGAATACATCACCGTAATCAGCCCCATCTCCGTGCCGAGCATGGTGGCTACCCCCAACCAGGTTCCCACCTTCCTCCCCGCACCGATATAAGCCGTCATGTTCGTCGCGTATTTCCGGACAAACACTCCGATCAATACCGACACGCTGAGATAAACCACGACAATCGCGGCATCCACCATCGTGAAGTTGGTCCGGCTCAACGCCTCTGCCACCTGCGGATCCATGAATGCGATGGGTGTAAGCGAAGCCGCTCCAAAGGCCAATGCCGAATTCCGTTCCCTCTCACCTCGAAGGTCATAACCGCTCGCGCCAGGAATTCAGACTTGGTGTTTGCCTCAGCCGTGGAATGATCCCGCCAACTCCCACTGATTATGAAGACCGTCAAATACGGTGTCATCGGACTCGGCTGGTTCGGTGAACGCCATCTCGAAGCTCTCGCGACCATCCCCAATGTCGAACTTCATTCCCTCTGCACGCGCACGGAATCTCGGCTGACAGAACTCTCTGAGAAATTTGGAGCCACCAAGACCTTCACGGACTACCACGAAATGCTCGCCGACCCCGAGCTGGAAGCGGTCAGCATCGTCACCATGTGGGACCAGCACGTTGCGCCAACCGTCGCCGCTCTCGAGGCCGGCAAACACGTGTTTCTGGAGAAACCCATGGCTTCCACCGTGGAGGATTGCGACCAGATCGTCGATGCCGCCAACGCTGCGACCGGCTCCTTCATGGTCGGCCATATCTGCCGCTTCAACCCCCGCTACGCCGCCGCCAAGCAGGCCATCAAGGAAGGCAAGATCGGCAAGATCATTTCCATGTATGCGCGTCGCAATCTCCCGCAATGGGTTGGAGCGTCCGTGCTCGACAAGATCGGCCCCATCATCGGCGATTGCGTCCATGATACCGATCTGATGTTCTGGTTCAGCGAATCCAAGGCGGTTTCCGCTTATGCGCAGACCGTGAAGTTCCGCGACCATGCGAATCCCGATCTTGGGCAGGTCATGTATCGCCTGGAAAATGGGGCGTCCTGCATCTTGGAATCCGTCTGGTGCCTTCCTGATACCACCCCGTTCCAGATCGATGAACGCCTTGAGGTGGTCGGCACGGAAGGCTCGGTCTCAATCCATGACACCCACCCCAACCTGATGATCGTGGACAAGGACGGATCGCGCTGTCCTGACACCACGTATTGGCCGGAGATCCACGGCAAGCTCAGCGGGGCACTTCGCGAGGAACTCGCGTATTTTGCCAATTGCGTCATCAACGGTGAAGAACCTTCGATCATTTCAGCCGAAGAATCCCGCGAAGCCGTCCGCGCCTGCCTCGCCGCGGAAGAAAGTACCCGCACGGGCGCCGTCGTGAAGATCTGAATCAGTTCTCGTAGCCGCCGACGTGAGGAGGCTCTCGCTGGAACAACCGCCAGAAACTGAGACCGGAGCCTTCTTACGTCGGCTGCTGCAATCTATTTTGAAACCGGTCCGTCGTGTGTCGCAAGACGCTTCAATTGTTCGCGACCTGCATGCACTCGCAACGTGATCCGATATCGACGAGATTTACCGGAAGGCAATGATGTCTCTGTCATTTGCGATTTGTCGTGCGGCTTGCCGAGCAGCGATCCATAGAAGGGTTCCAACGCCGTGACGTAGCAGCCCTCGGCGTAATGCTGCCAGTTGGCCATCTTCGGCAGATCCTTCGCCGGATACTCCACCTCCAACCCCACGCCGATCTGTGAGTTGATGAGGCCGATGTGACAGAGTCCCTTCTTGTCCGGTTCCACTTCCACCAGCAGCCCTCTCTCGGCCGATCCCGCGTGCTCTGGCAAGTGATCCGGAATGCGCTTGATCAGATTCATCCGCTTCTCCGTGATCGCCGGCAGGATTGATCCGTCTTCCGCCGCCGGCAGTTCCCAGTACTGAGACTTGCCCCGATAAATAAGTTTGGCCCCTTTATCCAACAGCGGATACCCGAGGTTGCAATGATACAACCAATGATGTCCCACCTTCGAATCACCGACATTGGTAACGCGATCTTCAATCCGAATCTCCGGTGAGCCCAAGGTGCACGACAGCTTTCGCCGGATCTCATAGTTCGGACCGAACATCCGCGTGTCCCGCACGATCAGATGCAGCGCCATCTCAAGTCGGCCGTTTCTGACATCGGGATTAATGACCGACTCAATCTCTGCCCACGTGTTCGAGTAGCGCCCGTGCAACCCGCTCATACCCCCTTCCTGTGGTCGAGGTCCACCAATTGTCTCCGGCCCGCAGGTGGTCACCAAGCCCCCGGGCCAACCTCGCAGCCATTCAAATGCCGAGTTGTATTCCGGATCGGGCGGCTTGATTCCGTTGGGAGTCAGATAAGCCAAACCGTATTCGTTGAAGTGCGCATCTACAACGTCCCATCCTCGGTCCAAAGCAACCAGAAAGCGTAGCCCGCTGCCCGTGTCGACCCACGCGACGCGAACCCCGTTGTCCAATTGTCCCGTCCGGATCCCCCCCACCTGATGAATGTTTTCAAATTTCATGATGAATCACCAAGGAGGAAGCCCCATTGTGCCACCATCCAACACCATTGAAGTGCCGTTGATGTAGGCGGCATCATCACTCAGCAAGAACGCAGCCGCCTTCGCGATGTCAATCGGCTGCCCCAATCGGCGCACCGGGATCTTCTTTTCAACTTCGGCGTAGAGCTCCGCAACCGGCTTGTCCCACCCCTGGCAACTCGCTGCCAACATCGGCGTGTCAATCGTGCCCGGGCTGACAGACAAGACTCGCACCTTGCCCGCATGATCCGTAGCCAAGCAACGCACCGTGGCCTCCAATGCCGCTTTTGAAGCGCAATAGAGCGCATGAGCCGGAAACCCGATTTCCGAAGCCACCGAAGTCGTGACCAACAACACCCCGTTCTCCGTTCTTTCCAATTCGGGAATGGCATGTTTGGCGGTGAAGAACACGCCTTTCACGTTCACGCCCATGACCTTGTTCCAATCGGCTTCGTTGAATTCGGTCACGAGACCGCGAGCCCAGACGCCCGCGTTGCAATGAACGGCATCGATCCGCCCATGCAATTCCAATGTCCGGGTGACGAGCGACTTCACCGATTCCTCGTCCGCCACATCGGTGTGCACGAAATCGACGGCATCAAACTCACCGGCCAAGGCCGCACCTTCCGCATCTTGAATTGACGCACAAACAACCTTCGCGCCCTTTTCCGCAAAGTGCCGCGTGCAGGCCTCCCCAATGCCGGAAGTCCCGCCGGTGACAATGACAACCTTGTCCTGAAGACTCATGGCGATTTACCAGGGAAGAAATTCCTCTTTCTCGAACTGCATGTATTCGATCACTGCACCGTCCTTCATGATGAACGCCACGGTGAAGTTCGGCGACGGCTCAAACGGTTCGAGGATGACGTCCTCACCTTGAATCGCGGCATTCACATCTTCCACACGATAAGCCACGTGCGGCATGTCACGGACAGGGCCGGTCACCGGACTTTCCTTTTCAAAGCGCAGATATTCCACCTTGTAGGGATGCTTGCGGGGATCGGTGACCCACACCTTGGTGTCTTCAACGAAAAACTCTCCCGGCTGACTTTCGTCGGTCGGCAGGCCGATGTGATGAAATTCCTTCTTCATTGCTGTTCTCTGAATTCAAGGGCGCGATCAAGCATGCGACAGATGTCATTCTCTGGCGCGTAGCCCAACTCACGCTGCGCTTTTCCGATATCGATCTCAAAGGAATGGTAGGCCGGGCAGGTGATTTCGTGCGTCGGAATCCCGGTTCGCTGCGAAAGATGGTTCGCCGCCGACCGATAATCGAATGCCGCCGGTCCCGCGATATTGAACGAATTCCCGATCGCCTTGGGCTCATCCAGCATCTTTCCAAACGCCTGCAACACGTCGTCGATATGAACGATATGGCGGCGAAACGGTTTTCCATCGCGATCCAGGAGAATCGGCACCCGCTCTTCACCATTGCGAACAAGATCCAGCGTCGCTCCGTCCACTTCGCCAAAGCCATGCCCCTTCTCCGCCGGATCCACGTTCTTCAAGAGTGAGAAGTGATTCAGCAGATCATCGTTCTCATGCACCCAGGAAGACCGAAACACGGTGACCGGCAGTCCGTATTGAATGCGATACTGCTCAGCCATCGTTTCCTCGATGACCTTGGAAAAAGCGTAATGCCCCGGATAGGCCTCCAGTCGATGATCTTCATCGATGGGGCTTGGCTGCGGATAGAACCAGATCCCCAACGCGGCATCACCTCCGAGCAGAATAAACTGCCGAATCTGCCGCTGACGACAGGCTTCGAGGATGTTGAAAGTCCCCCTGATGCTCACCTCAAAGAAGGTGTCCGGATCTTCCTTGGTCGTCGCCATCTGCACGACGATATCGGCACCCTCGACCACTTCATTGACAGCCTCCGCTTCGGTGATGTTCCCCTTGATCGGAACCGCATCACCGTCCGGCAATGCCGTATTGTGAACCAGTGCCCGGCACGCCATTCCCCGCTGCTCAAGGAGCGGGAGAATCTTTCGCCCCAGCTTTCCGCTGGCGCCAAATACAGCAACCGTTGTCATCGTTCGGGAAACGTCCGCACGATAGAGTCGAGTGGCGCGATGGCAAAGCATTTCCCCGACCGCAAAAAACATTGCCTCCGAAAGCATCCTGCCTGAGATTCTCCTTAATCCCTGCTAGTCATGTCCGATCCTTCATCATCCAAGTTCGTGGCGAATCGCCGTTCCTTTCTGCTCGCATCCACGGCGGGTGTCGCGGGCTTTCGCTTCGGCGGTGGAGACGCCTTCGCAGCGAAACCTGCCCTGCCCCGCTCGAGACCGGCCAAGACGACGATCCTGTTCTTCTTGTGCGGCGGCATGTCCCACATCGACACGTTAGACATGAAACCGGACGCGCCGATCGAATACCGCGGACCGTTCTCAACCATCCGCACGTCCGCACCGGACATCCAGGTCTGCGAGCACCTGCCATTGACCGCCAAGGTGGCCAAGCATTTCTCGGTTGTCCGTTCCGTGAGCGATCACGGCCGCGCCACCGGTGATCATCATGCCGGATATTACTACAACCTCACCGGCCACATCCCGGATCTGACTTTTCGAACCCAAGGCAACAACCGAAGGCCCTATCCGGAAGACTGGCCGTTCATGGGCGCAGCAATCACCTCCCGCCGCCCGGCCCATCCCAAGTTGCCGAAGCTGATCACATTGCCGCATAAGCCCAGCCGGCCACCTTACACGCGTCCCGGACAATTTGCCGGCAAGTTGGGGCTCGAACATGATCCCTTCTATCTCAACGGCAACGAACTCGAACCGACTCGGTTCAGTGCTCCATCACTCTCGCTCGACGGGACAGTCGACCGTGGGCGTCTGGATGTCCGCAAAGATTTGCTGTCTGCGGTGAACGATGCTCGCCGCGATTTTGATCACGAGGCAGAGATCGCCAATTACACCCGTCAGCAGGAAAAGGCGTTCGATCTTCTCGCCTCCACGGCCTCCGCCAACGCCTTCGATCTCGAAAAGGAATCACCCAAAGTGATCGAACGCTACGGCAAGACCATCAACGGCATGAGTCTTCTGATGGCACGTCGTTTGGCTGAGGCTGGCGTCCCGTTCATAACCGTGTTCTGGAAGGAGAACACCAAACTGAACAAGAAATGTCGCAGCGCCGGCGGTTGGGACACTCACGGAAACAACTTCGCGTGCCTGAGAGAAAACCTGCTCCCCGAGTTCGACCGCGCCTATTCTGCTCTCATCGAGGATCTTGCCCAGCGTAACATGCTCAACGACACACTGGTCTTGGTGAACAGCGAGATGGGCCGCAAGCCGAAGATTGGCGATCCCCGTTCTGGAGGTGTGAAGGGCGCCGGCCGCGATCACTGGACCGCGTGCCAAAGCGTGATACTCGCGGGAGGCGGCATTCAGGGTGGGCAGGCCTTTGGC
>JAYPXF010000326.1:0-6475 GCA_038154405.1 Verrucomicrobiales bacterium
AACAATCAGGGGGGAACTATCCGATGGTTCCGGTTGGAATTCGAAGGCGCGGCGCAGTCGCTTCAACGCCAGTTCAGCCATGTCCCGACTGGGCGCATGCACGCGGGCCAAGATCGAGCCCCGACCAAAAGGTTCGCCCGGCTTGGCAATTTGATCAACGCCAACATCGGGATTCACATCACTGTCTTGAGTGACGCGTCCCCCTCCCAAATCCCGAACCACCTCGCCGATGATTCCGGCGTCCGCGTGGGTGATGAATCCCTCGTCCGGGGTATCGAGCAGCACAGTAATCGGGGTGGTGGATTCTTCGGCCAACTTCTCCTGCATCGCCGGCAGGTTGCCACCTTGGGCCTCAACCATCTGGTCAAAGCGCCTGCGCGGTTCGCCGCTGGTCAAGGCTTCCAACACCTTCTGCCTGGCAACGGCCAGGTCCTTGGCTTTCCCGGTGTGAATCATCAGCGTCGCAGCCAGTTCCACCACGAGTGTCTGCAGATCATCCGGCCCGTAGCAATCCAGACAGCGAACCGCCTCTTTCACTTCCAGCCAATTCCCGGCGGCCGCGCCAGTCGGCGCATCCATGTTCGTGACGAGGGCCGATGTCGGCAGCCCGCAGTTGCGGGCGAGGTTCACAATCGATCTTGCTAAGGCGCGGGCATCGTCGGTCGTCTTCATGAACGCGGCGGATCCGATCTTGATGTCCATCACCAGCGAATCGATTCCTTCAGCCAGTTTCTTGGAAAGAATGGACGCGGTGATGAGCGGGATGGACGGAACCGTTCCCGTCACATCGCGCAAGGCGTAGATCTTCTTGTCCGCAGGAACCATCGTTTCGGTCTGACCGACAATCGCCAAGCCGATGCCCTGCACCTGATCCACGATCTGTTCCGGTTCGAGTCGGGTATTGAATCCAGGAATCGATTCGAGCTTATCCAAGGTGCCACCGGTGATTCCCAAGCCGCGTCCCGAGATCATGGGAACGCGAAAGCCGAGACTGGCCAGCACCGGCGCCAACACCAGTGAGACCTTGTCGCCGACGCCGCCGGTGGAATGTTTGTCGACCAATGGTCGGGGATCTTCCGGCCATTTCAGCACGGTACCGGAATCACGCATGGCCAAGGTCAGGCTTTCCGTTTCCTCCGGGGCCAAGCCTTGGAAATAGACCGCCATCAGCCACGCCGCCATCTGATAGTCTGGCACACGCCCGGCAGTAAATTCCGAGACGATTCCGCGAACCTCATCCAAAGTGTGCGGTCGGCCCTCGCGCTTGGTCTCGATGATCGCCGGGAAATTCATAGTGGCCACAGCCTAACCGATGAGTCCGGGGATTGGCGCGCCATTTCGAATCAGCGTGATCGGACGGCCCGTACGGGAACGAAACTCGATCCGGGGATCGATGCCGATGTTGCGATAGAAGGAAGCGGCCAGATCATCAGGTGTCCAACCGCCGTCGGCAGGACCGGTCCCCTTCTCATCCGACGCTCCGAGCGCCTGCCCACAATTCACGTCCCCGCCGGTCATCAGGGGAAACATGGCGCGCGGCCAATGATCACGTCCGGCGGCGGCGTGAATGCCGGCACCACCATCGGTGAATCCGACGAGTTCGGATTCAATGTCGTCCGTGACCGCGTTCACGTGCACGACCTGCAGGCCACCTTGCTGCACCAGCTCGGCTTCGATCACACCCGTCTCAATCACCGCTTTCAGGGACTCGACATGCGATTGACAGGGGATGCAGGGGAATTGGTAAAGAAGATCTACACCTGAGAGTGAGGGAGGACGCTCTCACCGATAGGTGAGCATGTCCAAGAAGCGGGTGCCCGTGGTGCTGAGGCTCCATTTGCCACCCTTGAGCTGCAGCAGTTTGCGACAGCGACGTTGACGGGCGAGCGTGTCATCCACCTTCAACAGCGTATAGCTCTTGCCGAACTGAACTTCCGTATTCGAACGCGGAATCAGCTGGCAGGGAATGCCCGCGTAGTTGATGACGATCTCGTAGCCATCAAACCCCTCTTTCTCCGCGATCGGATTGCGGCGCATCAGCGGGCGGTAGTAGCGGGTGAAGAAAAAATCCTTCTTCGGCACCAGCACGCGAAACATCTCGCGATCATGCCGAATGAGATTCAACAGACTGAAGCGCTGTCCGTCGATCTGTTGGCGACGCAGAATCGCCGTGGGATCGAGACCGATCAGGTTCCGGCCGTTCCAGACTCCGTGTTCGTTGACTCCTCCGCGATAAACCTTCTTGTACCATTCGTCGAAGCGGTCATTGACCACGAGAGCGATTTCAAAATGCAGGTGGGCGCGATATTTGCCAATGCCCGAGCGAGTGTTGCTGGTGCGGCCCAAGGTTCCAACTGTCTGGCCGGGGCGAACAACCGCATTGGCTTTCATTGAAGAAGAGACGTTGCTCAGGTGAGCATACAGGGAATAGACCGAGACGCCTTCGACATAATGACGGAGTACAACGTACTTGCCATAGTTGGAAGCGCCGGAACGGTTGTTCACGTAGGCGACCGTACCGCCGGCCGTGGCACGTATCTGGTCAATCGGCTCACCGCGGCGATCGACGTTTACCCGCAGGATGTCGATGCCTTCATGGAACTGATACCCTTCTGATCGAACACATCCGTAAGTGCCACTGATCCAATCACGCCCGGGAGTCGGCGCGTAGAACTTGGTCTCATTGCCCGACTTGAAGATCTCGCGATTCGGAGTGGGAAGATAAAACGATTGGGCGAATGCGGGCACTGCCGCCAGACACTGCAGCCAACCCACCAACGGGATGAACAATCGGAGACGGTTCACTTAATAATCGTCTTCGTCGCGATCCTTTTCCAGTTCCGCCGCGACGATGTTCAGGCCTTTGACGATGCGATCGGCTTCTTCGGGAGGGGTGTGGCAGACGAAAGTGAGGGTGCCGTCCTGCATCACGCGATCGAAGACCACAATGCCGATCCACTTCTGCTCCGGATACTGGCTCGAAATGGCCATGCGAGCGCCACGCATGGCGCCGGACGTCATCAAGAGTTCCCGGCGTCCGATGCGGTCCAGCACCAAACGGATCGCCACACCATTGTCGGAAGTGTTCCAAGCCTCAGCCCTGACGACGTTGGCCTCAGAGATCAGCGGGTTGGCCATGAGGACCATTTCGCCCTGCCCTACGGTGGCCAGCATCGTACGATTTCCATCACCGGGATGAGCCTCCACGTGACAGCGGATGGTGGAGATATTCTCCTTGGTGGGTTTAATCTTGGGCTCCTTGTCCTTCTTGTCCCTGCTCGGTGTTTCGCAGGCAACGAAGACACCGGCACAAGCCAAAGACAAAATGATGTTGAACAGATTTGATCGAATCCGCATATTCCCGGGCCAATTTTTTAGAACAGCAAACAGAACGAAAATTATGGGACAGCAACACAACAAAGTCGAGAAACGCCGCCGCCGTATCAATTATCTGAAGCGCAAGAAGGCCGAAGCCGCCACGAAGAAGAACGACGGCAAGAAGTAAGCCGTACAATCGGGTTACATCACTGATTTCGCAGCCGCCTTCGGGCGGCTTTTTTGTTGCCGTTGTTCACCGGGTTGCCGTGCCAGATTGAAGTTATTCCCCACATTCTTATCCACCATACATAAACCTCCTGTTTGCAACATGTTAGACTACTGAAAAAACGGGGATTCTGGGCGTCATTCGGTGGAGAAAGGGTAAATAACAATCAATTGGTTTGCACCGGTTCCGTGATATAACGGAGACAGTTCCTTGAAAGAACTGGGTCGGCCAGAGAAAGCCTCGGTTTCCTCCCCTCCGACCCAAGGATAATCCCAGGTGACTGGGCAAAGATCGGGTCAGGTTGGTTGGCCCGGTCCCTCGGCCAAACGCCGCTTGAGGTGCGCGGTTCGAGGCAGGATTCACCGGTTCCTCCGGCGGTGTTCGCGCACCGCCGTACGCGAAATGAGGAGCCCGGCGGCTAGGACCGATCAGAAACCGGTCCGAGCCGAGTCAAGTAGCGGCGGGGCGTTTCGACCCGCGGTGAATCGCAGTTGCCCACGAGGCAGACGGTTGTTACTGCGCACCAGCACGCGAACGGCGACTCTGGCGGTCCTCACGCAGGCCGCCCGGCGAAAACCGGCGAAAGTCGGACAAACTGAGCGTCGCAAGCGGGAAGGACACGCACTCTCGGCAGGAGACGTGAAAACCTTCCACCCGCCGGCGATGTCCCAAAGGGCACCGCTGGCCTGCAAAGCGAAAGCAACCTGAGAGTTAAGAGGCGAGACCCGTGGCATCGGGCCAACGCACCGCCACAAGCGGTGGCCGACCTGATGCTAAGCGGATTGGACGCGAACGGTTTGCAGACGTGTCTGATCCTGGTTCGCGAGCCGACGGCGCAACCGCCGGCTCAAGCGAGCTGAAAAGCCTCACTCGAAATCCCGCCGCCGCGAGGCGCGGGACGGCCCTGCTACGAGGCCGCGAACTCCGCTTGCCGTGGAGAATAGCGTCGGGGAGCCGGCAGCCCACGTGGCGCCTAATGTCGGCAGTTGGGAAAGAGAGCGTGGCGAACTCCCACTCCCCCCAAAGGTCCCTGTTCGGAGGATTCCTCCGGACAGGGATTTTCTTTTGCTTTCATCAGGAGACAACCGTCACGGCCGATTCGATTCATCCATCAACCATCGAAAGAAGCGAAAAGTCCCATTAATCCCCCTCATAACCCGTCATAACCGGCAAATCGGACTTGCCAAGGTCATCGACCGACCACAATATCCGCGCCCAAACTTAACTGGAACTGAGAATTATGGCTGATATTGCAGATCGTTACGAAGACAACACCGGCGGCAAATTTTACGTCGACAATCAGTGCATTGATTGTGACCTGTGCCGCGAAACCGCACCCGAGAATTTCACCCGTAATGATGACGGTGGCTACTCCTTCGTCTTCAAACAGCCGGAAGGCGACGAGCAGGTGGCCCAGTGCCAGGAAGCCATGGAAGGTTGCCCGGTCGAAGCCATCGGCAGCGACGGCGACAGCGAATAAGCTTCTCTCCATACATTTTCGAAACCGCCGGTAAACACCGGCGGTTTTTTTTGTGCCTCGGTCAAGCTCTCCCTCTACCCTTCCCCCATGCATACCACCACGTTCTTTCGCAAACAGGAGGCAGGGCTGCAGATCTTCGTCAAGGGTTGGGAGCTGTATCAAAAGATCATCGAGTGCAACTACATGAAGCATCACGAGGTCGTGACGGCATTGCGATCCGCCTTGGCTGAGGTCGCGAAAGAATCGCTGTCCATCGTCGAGGTCGGCTGCGGAGATGCCTACGCCGTGGGCGAGGCGCTGAACGGTGAGCAGACCATAGAATACACCGGCGTGGACATGTCCCAACACGCCTTGGATCACGCGCGAAAGAACCTGATGCCGCGCGGCTGGCAGCTGGATCTACGCGTAGGAAACATGTTTGAAGTCGTGCCCCGACTGGAAGCCGGCATCGATGTTGTTCTCGCCGGTTACTCCCTGCACCATTTCGGATCCGACCGGAAAGAGATTCTCCTGCAGCGGTTTCGTCCCCTCCTCAACCCGAACGGCAAGGTGATCATCTACGACCTGTTCCGACGGGAGAAAGAATCCCGGGAAGACTACCTGGAACGATTGCTGCAGAGCTGTCGCGAATCATGGAATGAAATGAGCGACGAACAGATGGAGCAGATCCACGAGCACGTCCGGGAGAACGATCATCCCGAATCGTTGCAGTCCATGAAACAACTCGCCGATCACAGTGGATACGATCGCTGCGAATGCGTGTATCGCGATGAGGATGAATTCTACGGGGTCGTCGAGATGGAATGAGAAATCAGCCAGCCGAACACGGTAAACCGTGAGCCTCCGCGATCACCGGTGACACCAATGCTCCGCCACGCGTGTTGATACCGCCGGCCAATTCGGGATGGGACTCACAAGCTGAGTCCAATCCTGCAGTCGCGATCGTGTCGATGTATTTGTAGGTGACGTTGGTCAGCGCCTGCGTTGCCGTTCGGGCATACGCGGCCGGCATCTTGGCCACGCAATAGTGGTTCACCCCCTCCTCGACGAACACGGGATCATGATGGGTTGTCGCCCGGGAGGTTTCCGCGCAACCACCTTGATCAATGGCGATGTCCACAAACACACTTCCCGGTCGCATCTTGCGCAGCATCTCGCGGGTGACCAATTTAGCCCGGTTCTTTCATGAGTAACAGCCGAACGGAGTTGTATGGGTTAGTAGAATTGGCCGCGGCTGGATTTGTGCTGTAGGAAGCGTTTTTGAAGGTGGTTCGGGCGGGAGGTAGACAGTCATCCCTCCCCCCGTTGTTTAACCGGTGCCGGGGACAGCACCCTCGGGCTTCATCCCGGGGCCATTCGTTGGGCCACTTGAAGATAGATCTGCTGATACGGATAAGTTCGACTCATCCGCAATTGGATCCGCCGGGTGTTGCGCAGGATGATGGCGCCGA
>JAYPXF010000327.1:0-6461 GCA_038154405.1 Verrucomicrobiales bacterium
GGCCGAAAACCATCTCATTCTCAATGGACCAGTTCTTGGGGGCCCAACCACTGCGTTTCAGCCCGGCAACTTCAATCCGCCGCACTATTTCTGATACTTGCCGAACCAGTCTTGGACCTTGAGCCCCGGGTGCTGGCTCTTGGGAATGTGGCCAGCCAGCCTTCGTTTCGTCTTCGCATGCTTCGGATTCTTGGCCTGATTCGTCCACTCATTCGGATCCACGCCATGGTCGTAAAGTTCCTCGGATCCATCCTCATAGCGGATGTAACGCCAGCGTTCAGTCCGAATGGACGTGTTTGCTTCGCCATACGAGGATATGGCTGGGGATCGTTTCACCTCGGGATCTTGCAACTGAGGCTTGATGGACCTGCCATCCAGGAATTCGGGGACTTCAAAACCCGCGAGATCAACCAACGATGGATAGACATCGATCAGACTCACCGGCTGCGAACACACCGAACCAGGCCCCACACCGGGACCGCGGACGATGAACGGAATATGAATGGTCTGTTCCCAGATCGCCCCTTTGCACCAGTGCTTCTTCTCCCCCAGATGCCAGCCATGGTCACTCACCAACATGACGATCGTTTCGCGACCACGAGGATTCTTCTTCAACGCCTCAAGGAAACGACCAATCTGCTTGTCCACAAACGCGACCGAAGCGTGATAGGCACGGAGCGTCTTGTCCCATTCGCCATTAGCGACGATGTACTCGTGATCGCTCAAGCCACCGTGCATCGGTTTGTGTGCGTGAGTGCGAGCCAGTTTCCGGGCGAACTCCGGCATGTCATCCCAGTCATCCACTCCCTTTGGTTCCGCCGGCCGCTTGATGGAATCGAGCGGAAACTTCTCAAACCACGGTTTCGGCACATGCAGGGGCCGATGAGGACGGAAGAAACCGACCGTCATGAAGAGTGGCTTGTCCGTGACCTCTGACCACTCTTTGCTCGCCCAAGTCGCCACCTTGTAGTCACCCATTTCTTCATCCGGCACTTCGAGCGCATAGCCATCATTGGGTGCTCGCATGGCATTAAAATTGTTCTTACCGGGAGGAGGTCGCGGATCACGTGGTCGTTTCAAGAGCGCATCACCGCTGCTTCCCGGTCCTGAATGAAATACCTTTCCGCCACTTGCCACGCGATAGCCGTTATCAGAAAAGAATTCCTGCATCGTCGGCGTCGTGATCTTGGCCTCTCCCTTGAAGCGCGCATTGAAATAGGTCCCTGTTTGAAACGGATAAATTCCGTGATTCAGGCTCGTCCGTGAAGGTCGACACTGTGGTGAGTTGCAGTATGCGTGCTTGAACAGCATACCGCTCGCAGCGAGGCCGTCGATATTCGGCGATTGCGCATCGGGATGACCGCCAAGACATCCGAGGTAATCATTCAGATCGTCGACAATGATGAAAACGATATCCGGTCGCTTGTCATTCGCGGATACGCTCGCGGACAAAAAGGCGATCGCCAGGAGGGTCAGTAGGTATCTCATATTACGTGTCATCCGAATAGGATGACTATAGCGAACCACAGGCTATTTCCACTCCCAAACATCCTTGGAATGCAGGTCGCAGGCTTTTCGCGGCGCGGCGGATTGCAGCCACTTCTTCGCTGCCAGATCGCCCTTCAAGTAGGCATTCCAAAAACGAGTGGAGATCTCTTGAATTGCTGAATGATGCTTGGGGTTTCTACCGCGCGTCCGGAATCCGCCACTGTCACCGAAGGCAAAGTGTTCTCCCCCTTCGAACACGAGCTGATACTTGTCGCCCTTCGGCATCGCCGCATAGACCTGCTGCCGGGTATCCGGTTTCAGTCGTGGATCAATCGGACTGCCATCCTTGGTTCCCGTCATGCACAGGACCGGAGCCTTGATGTGACCGAAAGATTTCTCCGGGGATGGACGCTTACCCGGCTGCGGACTCATGGGCATGAAGGCATCAATGCGCGGATCTCCGAACGAACGGTTGAATGAATACTTCCGCCCCATAACTCCCAGCGTCGTCACAGCGCCATAACTGTGCCCGCACATACCGATGTGTCGCAGATCCATGTTCCCGGCCAGTGGATGCCCTTTGGAGTCGGCCCACTTCTCCAACTGATCGATCACGAACTTGACGTCGTTCAGGCGATTCAGCGTCGCCTGCAGGCCGGCCGCGTTCTTCAAGGCCGTCAACCGATTCGCACGTTCGGCCTTCTTCCATACTGAGCTGTCACTGCCGGTGTGTTGCATGAACACGCAGACGTAGCCGCTCTTCGCCCAGTGATTGCCGAGGTAGGCGTTGTTGTCCCGCGATCCGCCCAGTCCATGGGAAAACAGGATCACCGGCCGCTCGCCCTTTGATTCGGAAAGATACACCTTCACCGGCACGGTCCGTTTGCGCTTCACATCGACCGGATCGAAAAGATGGGTCTGAATATCCGCTGCAGGAGAAGAACAAACGGCCAACAGAAACAGGCAACAAAGACTGGTTTGAATGGGTCTCATACTACTTTGACAGATGACGGTGCGGCTAGCACTAGGTTACCGAGGACTGATACCGGCAGGAAGCATCAACCCCTTCCAGACCCAGCTGAAAACCGTCCCAACACACGAAATCCTTCCTGCATGAATTCCTTGGTTTTGGCAGGTTCAATGCGTTTGCCTGAGCGATACACCAGAATCTGAGTCCCCTGCCCTTCCACACTGATCTTGTCCTGCGATTCGAAAAACTCGAGAAGGCTGGACTGATACAGTTCGCGCACGGCTCCCTCATCCTCTCCGCGCAGCAGGTATTTGCCGGAGAACTTCGGATGACTTGAGAAGTCAATGTCCTGATAGCCAAAGGCGGAGCCGATCTTGTGAAATGCATTCTCCGGTCGCATTTCAAAATCCGGCAGATTCAGGGAATCGGAACAGAAATACGCCACGCTCTGTTTGTAGGTATGACTGTTTTGGCCGCCACCGGTGGTGTAGCGATAGTCAAAGATCGCAACCTCCACGTTCTCAGTCTTGCCATGTAGCATGTTGGTGATACGACGAGACCGGCCCTGCGAGAACAGGTGGAACTTTTCGAGATTCTGCTGCAATGCCTCATCGCCTTCCGGAAAGAACGGAAGATTCAGATCTATGGCTACATTCGCGAACCTTTCCGTGCGTCGCTTCTCCAACTGCCATACCAACAGAATGATGAGCCCCGCGATGCTGAGTGGCACCAACAGCCAAACAAAATGTATGGCGTCTCCGAGGATTACCAACTGATCCAACGAGGAAATCTCACCCCAACTCATTCCGCACTCTCAGTCTCTCCGGTGCGATCGTCAAGAATTGGCGGACAGCCCGTAGCTCAGACCATCCACCACTCCTCAATCACAATTCACGGAGAACGATTTCGGTCTTTTCCAAGCGGGAGAATTTGTCTTTCACGTCATTCGTAAGTGTTTCCAACTGGCCCTCAGTCAATTCTCCTTCGACGGTCATCTGGATCGAATGCATGTCCTCCACATATCTGACAATCACTCCGGACACCTTGATCCTGACCACACCAAACTCGTCTTCATCGGATGACGGAACCGGTTCAAATTCGATCGGTGGCTTGTAGAGACGACCAAACAATTCCATGTCCGGCTTTGCACCCAGTTCTTCCTCCAAAGTTGGGATCTCAAACTCCTCGCGGAATTCTGCCAACAGCCCTTGCTCGCCAGCCAGATCCGGTATGAGTTTGTCCCATTCCAATTGCTGATAATCCCACAGATGATTGAGCTGACCATCAGCCCGACTCAATTCCCATCTCCTCCAGTTTCGCTTCGTGAGTCGCTCCCATTTCCATTCGAGCAGATCCAATCTCCAGTCGTCGATGTTTTCAACCAAGGTATCCGGATTCTCTCCGTCAAGCTTGCCACCTTTGATCACAATCGAGCCACCGTCATCGGCCAATGTGGCCGAGTGGCAGTGAATCCATCCTGGAGATGAGCCCACCACTTGCTGATTCCGAATCGAAAACGTACTCAATTCCAGAATCTTGATCGGGGTTTCTGGCGCCTTCCGACGTTCCTCGTATCCCAAGCAGCTGATGATGATGATCTTATCTTCCACCAAGGTGGCGGAATGAAAATCAGTCGCTGGAAACACCGATTCCGGGTAACCGTAAACATCCAAGGCGCCGTCCGGATGACGAACCACCACATCATTGTAGATGTGGAAATCTGGGTCGTAGTGATCTTCGTGTTCTCCAGTAATCAGAACCTCCCTGCCATCCGGAAGCCTCGTGCAACTTTGTCCAAATCGATCGAAACACCACCCCGGTGTCCCGACCCGCTCGACGTATCCTTCGACTGCCCTCCTCGCGTGATAAGCGGTGATCCCGGATCGAATAAGCCATTCCCAAACCGGATTGTTCATCAGCTCGGGATTCGCCGTCCCATACCGTGGCGACTGCCACTTGGAGTAGAGCTCCGCGCTAACCGCCGCCGGTGGCCTCAGGTCCTCTTCTTCAATATCCCCGTCATCGTTCATCTCGGCAAAAAAAATGGCAGCCTCAAGGGCTGCCATCGCAAATCGTTGTCACATTTAGATCAGCTCCGGCGGCGCCGCTTCACGTGCAGCTTGGCCAAGGAGTGAGCCAAGGCGGCTTCGACCACTGCGGCTTCTTCGTCGTCGAGCTTTTCGGCGAGGCGGGCTTCGGCACGTTTGCGGGCTTCCTCTGCTTCGGCTTCGTCGATGTTGTCGGCTTCGACGGCCATGTCCGTCATCACGGCAACCTTGTCTCCGGTAATCTGGACGAATCCGTCACCGACGGCGAGGTAAGATTCCTGACCGCCTTTGCGCGCGATGACTTCGCCAGCAGCAACCTGGGTCATCAGCGGGATGTGCATGGGGTAGATGCCCATCTCCCCTTCCTTGCCGGGAAGGGTCACCATGTCCACGTCTTCCGAGTACACCTTGGCCTCGGGAGTGACGATTTCCAGTTTCAGCGTAGCCATCAGTTAATCCTAATCTTAATCCTAACTCCCAATCGTAATCAGGTGTCAGGTTCGGCGCATCAGGCATTCAACGCCTCGTCGATGCCGCCCTTCATGTAGAAGTTGTTTTCCGGCACTTCGTCGTGTTTGCCTTCGAGGATCTCGCCGAAGCCCTTGATGGTGTCTTCGATCGGAACCTGCTTGCCGGCAACACCGGTGAAGACTTCAGCCACGGAGAACGGCTGGCTGAGGAACTTCTGAATCTTGCGGGCACGGAACACGGTGAGCTTGTCCTCAGGGGAAAGTTCGTCCATGCCGAGAATGGCGATGATGTCCTGCAGATCCTTGTAGCGCTGCAGCACCTGCTGCACGCCACGGGCGACGCGATAGTGTTCTTCGCCGACGACATCAGGAGCCAAAGCGCGGGACGTGGAAGCCAACGGATCCACCGCGGGGTAAATACCGAGCTCAGCGATGGAACGCTCGAGCACGACGGTCGCGTCCAAGTGAGCAAACGTGGTTGCCGGCGCGGGGTCGGTCAAGTCGTCCGCCGGAACGTAAACGGCTTGGAAGGAGGTGATGGATCCCTTCTTCGTGGACGTAATGCGTTCCTGGAGGTTGCCCATCTCAGCCGCCAATGTCGGCTGGTAACCCACGGCCGAAGGCGTGCGTCCGAGAAGCGCGGACACCTCGGAGCCGGCCTGAGAGAAACGGAACACGTTGTCAACGAACAGGAGCACGTCCTGGTTGTGTTCGTCGCGGAAATATTCGGTCACGGCGAGAGCGGACAGGGCCACGCGGAGACGGGCGCCAGGCGGTTCGTTCATCTGACCGTAAACAAGACCGATTTTGGAGCCGGGCTCGATGATCGGCATGCCGTTCTCACCAAGGACCGGATGATCGTTTTCATCGCGCTTCACCTTGATGACACCGGCCTCGATCATTTCGTTGTAAAGATCGTTACCCTCACGAGTGCGCTCACCCACACCAGCGAACATGGAAACACCACCATGCAGTTTCGCGATGTTGTTGATGAGCTCCATGATGACGACCGTCTTGCCGACGCCGGCACCACCGAAGGCGCCAACCTTGCCGCCCTTGAGGAAGGGACAGATCAGGTCGATGACCTTGATGCCGGTGGTCAGCAGGTCGGGGCTGGTGGACTGATCTACCAGCGGGGGAGCCTGCCGGTGAATCGGATTGTACTGATCGGCGTTGACGGGACCTTGTTCGTCCACGGCATTGCCGGTCACGTCGAACACGCGGCCCATCACGGCGTCGCCCACGGGCATGGAAATCGGGTTGCCGGTATCTTCCACTTCGGTGCCACGAGCCAGACCTTCAGTGCTGGACATGGCCACGGCGCGCACCCAGTTGTCACCGAGGTGCTGCTGCACTTCGAGCGTCAGCTTGGTCTCTTCGCCGCCGGGAGGCGTGTAGGTGATGGTGAGGGCGTTGTAGATGGCGGGCAGGTTGTCGGTGAACTCCACGTCCACCACCGGGCCAATGATTTGAACGATCTTGCCT
>JAYPXF010000328.1:0-6460 GCA_038154405.1 Verrucomicrobiales bacterium
CGAAACCTCCGGAAACTGTCTCATAAGGAATGGGCCAAAATGTGGGGCCCAACCACAACTGCAAGAAACAGCAAGCAAACCGACAGGATGATCGCAACAGCAATGATGTGCTCAGTCACTTCTTCGTCGCTCAATGCGCTTCGAGCCAGGTCTGTCCCGTCCCCATCTCGACCACGATCGGAACGGACATCGGAATGGCTTCGCGCATGTTGGTTTCCACCATCGGCTTGACGGTTTCCGCTTCATCAGTGGGAACATCGAAGACGAGTTCGTCGTGGACCTGGAGGATCATGCGGGTCTTCACCCCGGCTTCTGCCAACGCCTTGTGAATCCTGCTCATGGCAACCTTGATCATGTCGGCAGCCGTGCCTTGGACGGGCATGTTGATGGCGTTGCGTTCGGCCTGGCTGCGGACGGTGTGGTTCCGGGAATCGATGTCGCGCAGGTATCGGCGGCGTCCGGTGAGGGTTTCAACGTAGCCGTGCTCACGGGCGAACTCGATGGTGTCGGTCATGTATTCCTGCAGCGACGGGAACTGGACGAAATACTCCTCCATGATCGCGGCCGCTTCCTTGCGCGGGATTCCCAGCCGTTGTGAAAGACCAAACGCGGACATGCCGTAGGCGAGACCGAAGTTGACCATCTTGGCCGTACGCCGCTGATCCGCTTCCACGTCCGGCAGATCCACGTGAAACACCTTGGCTGCCGTGGCAGCGTGAATGTCATGTCCGGCTTCGAAGGCTTCGATCAATCCGGGATCCTTGCTGATGGCGGCGATGATGCGCAGTTCGATCTGCGAATAGTCGGCTGAGAGCAGCAGGTGATCCCCGTCCCGAGGCACGAAGGCCTTGCGGATCTCTCGTCCCATCGCGGTGCGAATCGGAATGTTCTGCAGATTCGGATGCTGCGATTGCAACCGACCGGTGGCGGTCACCGCCTGGTTGAAGGTCGTGTGAACGCGGCCAGTCTTGGACCAGATCGTTTCGGGCAGCGAGTCCGCGTACGTCGACTTGAGTTTGCTCGCCTGTCGGAAATCCAGGATGCACTGCACGATCTCGTGATTCGGCGCGAGCGTCTGGAGCGTCTGCTCGTTGGTGGTGTATTGACCGGTCTTGGTCTTCTTGGGCTTGTCGACCAGCTTGAGTTTGTCGAACAGGATTTCGCCCAACTGCTTCGGTGATGCCAGGTTGAATTCCTGCCCGGCAAGTTCGAACACCTTCTTCTCGTATTCCTTGATCTGTTCGGCAAGCGAGCCGGAGAATTCCTTGAGTGCGTCGGCGTCGATTCGAACGCCTTCACTTTCCATGTCGACCAACACGGGAAGCAGCGGCGACTCAACCTCGTCGAACACGCGCACCTGCCCCTTTTCTTCCAGCAGCGGTTCCAGCTTCTCGCGCAGTTGCCAGGTCACGTCCGCATCCTCAGCCGCGTATTCCGCAACTTCCTCCAGCGGCACCAGCGCCATGCCCAGTTGCTCATCGCCCTTTTCGCCGATGAGTTTCGAGATGGGAATCGGCGTGTAGCCCAGGTAGTGCTCAGACAGGAAGTCCATCTTGTGGCGCTGATCCGGCTCAATGAGGCTGTGCGCCAGCATGGTGTCAAACAGCCGTCCGCCAACCTCGATGCCGTGCCACTTCAACACGCTCAGGTCGTACTTCAGATTGTGCCCGACCTTCTCAATTTTTGGATCGGCAAGCACCTGGCGAAACTCATCCAAGGCCGCCTTGGCTTCCCTCGTGTCATGTGGCAAGGCTACGTAATGGCCCGTATTGGCCTTGAACGAAAACGCCAATCCGATGATCTGTGCGCTGCGCGCTTCGAGTCCGGTCGTTTCGAGGTCGAAACAGAACGACGCTTGCTTGGCAAGCTGCTTGATGAACTTCGCGCGATCCGCGTCCTTCGTGATGAGTTCATACTTGTGATCGACATCCTTGATCGTCTTCAGCTCCACCGCTTCTTCCTCGGTTTCCTCGTCTTCGGATGATGTGGGTGAATCACCCTTGGAGGCACCACTGCCACGACCGGCCTTAAAGTCATTGCCGAGCAGGCGACGGCCGATGGCGTTCAGTTCGAACTCAATGCAGATCTCCTTCAGTTCGTCGTTGTTGCGATCGACGATTTTGAGGTCGTCAAATGTCACCTCCACCGGCGCGTCGATGATGATGCGCGCGAGTTCCTTGGAAAGCAGCGCCTGCTCCTTGTTCTCCTCCACCCGTTCCTTCTGCTTGCCCTTCAACTTGTCCGTGTTCTGCAGCAGGTTTTCGATCGTGTCGAACTGCGCGATCAGCTTCTGCGCGGTCTTCGGGCCGATGCCGGGAACGCCGGGAATGTTGTCGACCGAATCGCCCTGCAGTCCCTGGATGTCGATCACCTGGTCGATCCGTTCGATGCCCCACTTCTCCAGCACCTCGGGCACACCGAGAATCTCCACATCATTGCCTTTGCGTCCGGGCCGCATGAGGTGGACGTGCTCCGTGACGAGCTGACTGAAATCCTTGTCCGGCGTGACCATGTAGGTCTCGATGCCTTCCTTGTCGGCGCGTGTGGCCACCGTACCGATCAGGTCATCAGCTTCGAAGCCCGGCTTGCGCAGCACGGGGATGTTGAACGCCTCGATCATGCGAATGACAGTGGGAATCGCGTCACTCAGGTCCTCCGGCATCTCTTCGCGCTGCGCCTTGTATTCCGGAAACACCTCGTGACGGGTCGTCGGTTCAGGCGTATCGAACGCCACCCCGATGTGCGTCGGATCGCGCTTCTCAAGGATGTCGAGCAGGGTGTTGGTGAAGCCGAGAAGCGCGGAGGTGTTCACCCCTTTGGAGTTTACGATGGGGCGTTGAATGAACGCGAAGTGCGCCCGGTAGATCAATGCCATCCCATCCAACAAAAACAATCGCTTCGACATGCGCCGGAGGGTAGGCGCACAACGCGCCGGTCACAAGAACGGCGCGGCCCCGATCATGACATGAGCGCCGAGTCCAACGCGGCCCGTTCCGATTTGCAGAGATTGTCGAAGAACCAGTGGTCGCCCGAACGGGTGGTGGCGAGGGATCGGCGGATGCTGCCGTTCTTGACCACGATCATGATGCCCGGTTCATCCGGATCATCGGTGATCGGAGCGTCAATGAAGCGATAGAGTGTGAAGTCACCGGCCTGCTTCTGTGCCGTCGGGGAAAAGCTGCCAACGGATCCCGCTCCGGCGATTCGACCTTGATCCGACGATTGTCCAAGGATTCGCCAACCGGGTGAAGTTGCCGGGCCAACCCGCGGAGTTTGGACCGTTCCCGGCGGTGGATGAAGACCAGAACGATGACCGTAACGGCGAAGACCAGCGTGGCCAGGCTCCTCCAGAGCTCCATCTCTTTGCGCCGATTGGCCATTGCAGCCAGCTTAGGCGCGGGGGATGGCCGGACAAGCTACTTCTTGCGCTTGAGCAGAATCTCGGCGAGGCCCTTCTTGGGATCGAGATTCTGGTAGAGTTCATCCTCCGACACCTTGGACTTGATGCCGCTCTTCGGAACTTCCAATCCTGCGAGCCAGACGAGGCCGTTGAGAACGACCTTGCGGAAATTGGGATTCCCCCAGTTGAGGTGATTATGGCCGCCGGTGAAGCCCAGACCCCGACCACCATCGGGACGGTCCACCACCCACATCATCGTTTCCTTGCGACCGATTGCCGCTTCAATGTGAGGATACGGCCCTTTTGGGTGCACGTAAGGACCGTCACGGACATCATCATTCGGAGTGTCGACCAGGATGGAAGTGATACCTTTCATGCCCGGACGGAAGCGCATGTTGAAATACCACTCATCGCGCACGCTGAACGGCTTCACTCCACGCGTGACCGGGTGCTTGGGAAACTTCTTGAACTCCGGTTTCCACATCGGATTCACGGAGAACTCGTGTTCGTAGTGGCCGCCGATCCATTGCTTGAACTCCTTGCCGGCTACTGCCGGATCCACCTGCACACCGTAGTGCGCAAAGCCGACGCTCACTCCCTTGGCAGTAAGACGGGTGAGGGTCTGGAGGTGATCATCCTGCACGGCGGGATTGCGCTTCCAACCATCTGAATAGATGAAAATCGCATCGGCGTCTTCGAGCGTCGCTTCGTTGCTGACCCAATGATTGGTATGTACCTCCACCTTCAGTCCCTTCACGTTCTGCAGGCATTTCTCCAAAATGAGACAGCCGGCGCGAAACTCGTGCATCAGCGGCGGATGACTTCTGTTCCCGGCAACGATGACGAGTTTCTTGTCTTTGGCATGGGCCGACAGACTGATGGCCGCGAGCAGGAGGAGTGAAAGGAGTTTTTTCATGGGTCAGGGAAAAGAAGTGCGGGGGGCCCGCCTCGCGTGCCCCCCCCGGGGGGGTTTCTGATTACTTGAGCTTCTTGATGCGGACGTTCTTGAACTGAACGGTCATCGCCGGACCCTGGTGGATCTGGAAAGCGAGGATTCCTGATTTGGCATCGCCCGGCCCGTGGTCGGTAACGTCGATCGTCTGCGCGCCGTTGATGAAGTGCTGCAGGTGGTTGTCTTCGGCCACGATGCGGTAATCGTTCCACTGGTTGGCCTTGATCTTCTTCTGGATCTCTTCGGTCTTGCCGAGTGAACCGGTCACCTTCTTGGTCGGGATCTTTCGTTTGATGGTCTTCTTGCCGCGCTTCTGCTCCTTCTCCTCCATGCCGTCGATGACGACCTTTTCGCCGCGCAGTGCGAGGATGCCGCGTCCCTTTTCTTCGTAAAGGATGCCGGAGTATTTCGGACCTGCCTCGAAGTCGGCCTGGTAGCCGCTGACGATCGGGCCGAAGTTACCCTGACCGATCACCTTGCTGCGATACTGAATGCCGGAATTGGCGAACCGCGGACTCTCTTCATCCGTTGTGATGCGGTATTGGAGACGCAACTCAAAGTTCGCGACCTTGCCGTCCTGCCAGACGATGAACGTGTTGTGGTTCAGCTTGGTGTCGGGCTGGGTCTTGCCGGTGATCGCTCCGTCCTTCACGGACCACAGATCGTTGTTGCCCTTCCAGCCGGACAGGTCCTTGCCGTTGAAGATCTTCTTGAAGCCTTTTTCGCCCGCATTGGCGGAGCCGGCGAGGAGTGCGAATGCTGCGAGAGCGCAGCCGGTCATTTGGATGTGTTTCTTCATTGCTTGATGAAAGTTGAATTATCAGACGAACCGGGTTGGGGGGGGGATTCACCTGAAGGCGGTGTTGAAGGGTGAGGCGGGCAGGCCTTCCTTGTTGCCAAAGTTGGGTTCGGCCGTCTCGTGCCAACCGAAGCGGACCTCCTTTGGATTCGCAACCGCGTCGCTGGCAACCACAACGGTGTTGCCCTTGATCTTGGCCACCGCACGCTTGAATTCGCCATCTGCGCCGGCGATCTCCCAATGGGTCAATGCCTTGCCGTCGAGCGATTTCAATCCGCTCCCGGTTTCACTGAAGTTCACCACCAGGTTGCTGCCGTCCGCCTTGTGGCTCTGGTAGAGCGGACCGGAATAGACGACGCCCTTTTTGCCGTAATCCTTCGCGAGAGCCCAGCGCGCAAGGCGTTTGCCGACGTCTTGTTTGTTCTTCGGATGGATGTCCTTGAGGTGGCCGATGTCGGTGGTCACCGCCATGCCCGTATTCGG
Organism: Verrucomicrobiales bacterium; assembly: GCA_038154405.1. Lineage (GTDB taxonomy): Bacteria > Verrucomicrobiota > Verrucomicrobiia > Limisphaerales > JAYPXF01. Next base: position 5,635 of record JAYPXF010000328.1, read on the forward strand.
GACGGAGAGCGTGGCCAATTGCGCCTGCCAGATGCCCGGCAACTGGAATTCTCGACTGTTGTTGCCCCGGGTATAGGTAAAGGGCGCGAGTTGCACGAAATAGAACGGCAAATTCGGATTGCTCCAAAGCTTACGCCAACCGGCGATGAGCGCTTTCATCTTTTCGTGGTAGAGCATGCCTTCGCCGTTGTTGGACTCACCCTGATACCAGAGCGCTCCCTTGATGGCATAAGGTACGAGCGGGGCGATCATGCCGTTGTAGAGGGCGAGTGGAGACTGGTGATTGACCGTTTCGCGCACCTTGCCGGTCTTGCGATCCTTCACCCTCCGTTTGGCCGGAAAGTTGTCGAGTTTATCGGTGATGCTCGCCTTGAGTGCCGGAACACTCTGGAAGCCAACCGGCGGGGTCCATGGTTCGATGCGTGTGCCACCCCAGTTCGATCCGATCAATCCAATCGGCACGTCGAGTTCGTTCATCAGGTGGCGGGCGAAGTAGTAGCCGACCGCCGTGAAGTTGCCGACCGTCGCGGAGCTGGCCTGCTGCCACCCGGTGTTGGATAACGCATCGGCCTGAACCTCAAACGAGGGTTGCCGACCGATCTTGATGTGTCGGATGCGCGGATGATTGCCGTTCTTGATTTCCTCCTGCGGATTCGCCGAACGGGTGACGCTCCATTCCATGTTGCTTTGACCGGAGCAAAGCCAGACCTCACCGACGACCACGTCTTCGAGCTTGAGCGTGTTCTTGCCTTTGACCGTCAACACCCGCCCTTTGGCGCTCGCTTTGAGAGCCTTGAGTTTGACCGACCACTTCCCGGCCTTGTTG
>JAYPXF010000329.1:0-1509 GCA_038154405.1 Verrucomicrobiales bacterium
GTATTGCTGTGATTCCGAATCTGGCATTGCCCTATTACTACCCGGTGCCGAAAAACCTCACACACTTTTTCTGACATTTTTGCTCCCGGCAGAATCCGAATATTCGATGGTCAACATGGATGTGCCGTCTATCATTCGGGCCCATGAACTTTTCGAGAATTGCGCGCGCTTCGCTGGTTTCAGCATTTGCGCTGTCTCTATCCCTGTTTTCCGGTTGTCAGAGCGTTCCGATCACCGGACGTCAGCAACTCATCCTGATGGGGCAGTCGCAGGAAATGCAGCTTGGTCTGACGAGTTTTCAAAAGATCAAGAAAGAGACTCCGGTCAGCCGGAATGCCGCCGCCAAGGCGATGGTCGAGCGCGTGGGGCGGCGGATCGCGGCGGTGGCCGATTTGCCGGGAGCCCAATGGGAGTTTGTGCTCTTCGAAAGCGAACAGGCGAACGCGTTCTGTCTGCCGGGCGGCAAGGTCGGGATCTACACCGGAATTCTGCCGATCACCAAGGATGAAACCGGACTGGCCACGGTGATGGGGCATGAGGTTGCCCACGCGGTCGCGCGGCACGGAGCGGAACGGGTGAGTGAAGGAATGCTCTGGCAGGCCGGTGGCAAGGTGCTCGGCGGCAGTATTCAGAAATATGATGCACGCACCCAGGCGTTGATCCTTGGGGCCTATGGAATCGGAACGCAGGTCGGGCGACAATTGCCTCACAGTCGCAGTCAGGAATCGGAGGCGGACTACATCGGACTGATCTACATGGCGCGAGCCGGCTACGATCCTGCGCAGGCCGCGGGCTTCTGGCAGCGTTTCCAAGCATACAATCGCCAACGTGGCGGGGCATCCCAACCTTGGTTCCTGCGCACCCATCCGTTGGATGAGACCCGCATCCGCAATATCCAGAAATGGTTGCCGGAAGCGCAGGCGCAGTATCGGCCGCGATAATCTGACTTTCGCATCAAGCCCTCGACGCTATTCTCGCCGCATGAGAATGGCGTCTTTTCTTTTGCTGGTGTCGGTTCTTGGCGTGAACTCGGTGACGGCGGATCGGCTTCCAAATATAGTCTATATTCTCGCGGACGATTTCGGATATGGCGACACGAGTTGCTACAATCCGAAATCCAAGATCCAGACGCCGCACATTGATCGGTTGGCGAAGGAAGGCATGAGTTTCTTGGATGCTCACACTCCGTCCGCGGTGTGCACGCCGACGCGTTACGGGATCCTCACCGGGCGCTACAGTTGGCGCACGCGCCTGAAGTATCGGGTGCTCGATGGTTTTGATCCGCCCTTGATCAACGAAGACCGATTGACGGTTCCGTGGTTGTTGAAAAAGCGCGGATACACCACCGCCTGCATTGGCAAGTGGCATCTGGGAATGACGTGGACTGACAAGGAGGGCAAGGACTTGCCGGCAGTATCAATTGACCGACGCACTCCGCCGCGGGCCGGACTCAATGTCGACTATTCCGTGCCGGTCAAAGGTGGTCCGATTGATCGTGGATTCGATTAC
>JAYPXF010000329.1:1519-6397 GCA_038154405.1 Verrucomicrobiales bacterium
TCCCTGAACATGTCGCCTTTCTGTTACCTTGAAAATGATCGCCCGGTCATTCACCCGAACATCCACTCTCCACGGATTCGCACGGAATTCATCACGGTCGACGAAGGTGTGCGCTCACCGGATTTCACCATCGCCGGAGTGATGCCTGCTTTGTCCGGCAAGACCGTTCAGTACATTGAGAAGCACGCGAAGAGTAAGGAACCTTTCTTCCTGTATCTGCCTCTGACTTCACCGCATCTGCCGGTGATTCCCAATGAAGAGTTTCGTGGCAAGAGTGAGGCGGGTGAATACGGAGATTTCGTGGTCGAAACAGACGCGTTCGTCGGCGCGGTGTTGGACGCGTTGGATCGGACGAAACAGACGGCTGATACGATGGTGGTTTTCACATCGGACAACGGCGGTCTCTATCACTACTGGGAACCGCGGGAAGTGGATGACAAGAAGCATTATCGTGTCGGCATGCGTCAGAAATATGTCAAGGAGCGCGGACATCAGGGCAATGCCCATCTTCGCGGCACCAAGGCGGACATCTGGGAGGGTGGTCATCGCGTTCCTTTCGTCGTTCGTTGGCCAGGTAGAACCCCGGCGGGCAGCAGCAACAATTCACTGGTCGAACTTACCGATCTGATGGCGACCTGCGCGGAGTTGGTCGGGTTTGATCTGCCGAAAAACGCGGGTGAAGACAGTCGCAGCATGTTGCCGCTGCTGTTGGGCAAGACTCCGCAACCGCCCGCTCGTGACTTCGCCGTACATCATTCCCTGTGGGGAACTTTTGCGCTACGGCAGGGGCCTTGGAAAATGATTCCGAAACGCGGTTCGGGCGGCTTTACCCGTCCTCGTGAATTGGACCCCGCCAAGGAAGGTGGTCCGATCGGGCAGCTCTATCATCTCTATCACGATCCGTCAGAGACCACGAATTTGTGGAACAACCATCCGGAAATCGTGCAGCGTTTGGAGAAACTCCTCGCCGGGGTGAAGGGGGGAAAGTAGCGGAAGATGCGAAATCTTCCGAAATGGGGGCATTGGATTCGGAATTTTTTGCAAATTCCGCTACGTAGGTTTGCGATTAGCGGATAAACGATGCCAACCACGCAAGCGATACGGTAAAACCGAACACGCCCAACGCCGCTCCAACAGCCGCGTGCCACTTGGCAGGATTCCAGGTCAATCCAGTCAACGTCCGGGACTGCATGTAGCACTTGAACGCAATCGGCCCGCAGGCCAGTCCCAGCAAGGGCACCATCGCCCAACAACCGAAGCGCAGTGCCCGAGTCGACTGTTCGATCATACGCACGCGACGCGGCGCACGATCAAAGCGGTTCTTCAACTCCGCCATGTCCTCGCGGATCAATCGGGTCAGTTCATCTTCGCTGGGATTCTTCATTTTGTTTCGGCCAATAGAACCAGTTCGCAACCTCACCACATCATGACGGCGTCGATGAGATGAATCTCGGCGGCGAAGAAGCTGATGCCGACGAAGCCGATCCAGGCGGCGTTGTAGCAAAGGAAGCCGGTGTGGGCGAAATCGACGGCGGCTGCTTCACGGAATTGCGCGCGGGCGCACAGGGCGTCGGACCAGTCGGACAGGGCTTCGCGGAAGGGGGATCCGGAGCGCCGGGCGGCTTCCATGCGGAATTGGAAATCCGGATCGGCGTCGAGTCGCAGGAGGACGGCATTCAGGGACTCGCCGTCGCGCAGCGCCCGGGTGGCTTCGATTACCTGACGCTTGAACCAGTGGTTGCCGGCGAATTCGGCGGACATCATCAAGGCCGGTTCCTCCGGGATGCCGGCGTCCAGCAGATGGGAAAGCATCAGGCCGAAGCGTCGTTGCTGTTCCATTCGTTGCCATGGGAAAAGCCGATGAACGGTATCGGTCAATCGGGGCAGATTGGTCTGCATCCAATTGACGACTCCGGGTCCACCGGCAAAAAACAGGCAACAGGTTAGCATGACGGCGAAGGCTGCGAAGTGGGACGCGATCCACAGGTCGAAGTTGTTCCAGATGAACAGGAAATAGCCGAGTGCTTCGAATCCGAGATCGCCCCCCATGTCGGCGAAGATGGCCACGAATTTGGGGACGACGAAGGCGGTGAGCAATCCGGTGACGCCGATCATGACCATCATGAGGATCAACGGGTAGAAAAGGTCCTGCCCCTTGTTTGCTCCCTGGCGGGTGAGGGAATGCATCACGTTTTGTCCGGCCGGTAACAGTTCCGTCAGCTTGCCGGTGCGCGAACCGTAGATTAGCAGCGTCTGAATGGAGCGGGGGAGAAAACGTGGGACCTTTTCCAGGGCTTCATGCAAGGGCAGTCCGGTGTTCAGCCAGGAGGCGAGGGCATGGAACTCCACGCCCATTTCCTTGTCCTTCTTTTCCGCCAGTTCGAGCAGGGCCTTTTCGACCGGCGTGCCGCGATCCACGGCGGAATTGACCGCGATGAGAAACATGCGGCCGCGCGACAACCAGCGCGAAGGGCGCGAGCCCGTCCGGTCTGCGATCACCAGCAGGATGACCGGGATCGAGGCGGTGATGAGCATGCCTATGACAGTATCCATGACTTAAAATCCTCCCATGCTGTGAAACCATTGTTTGAGCCACCAAAAGACCGGGTAGACCTGGCACGCGATCATGATGCCGAGACCGAACAGGCCGATGGGCGCGGCCGCTTGGCTCCATAACCGGAACTGTCGCTCGGCGCGGGCGGTGTAATGATTGGCCGCACTATCGAGTCCCTTGGGCAGATCCTCTGCTTCCTGTTCGATCAGCCAGACGAACATCGGCGGCACGATGTGACTGCGTTCGCCCAAGGCGGAAAATACCAGCATGCCGGATTCAATCCGCTGGGCCCAGGTCTGCAGTTCGCGTCCGAGAACGGAATCGCCTTCGAGATCGCGGATGAAATGCGTGGCTTCACCAAGCGAACAGCCCTTCTTCAGCAGCATGCTCATGGACGATGCGAATTGCGCCAAGGCTGTGTCGCGGGCGACGGGAATGATCCATTTCAACCGGTCGCGAATGGGGCGCATCCACGTAATGGTGAGGAGTAGAATGAGAGCGGCGCTCAGCACGATGACCGGGAGCCAATTCAGATGGTTTATCCAGGATTCGTGTCCGCCGGTGGGAAAGAGGTCCGGGAAGATGATCTGCATCTGGATTGCGTCGATGATGCGCGCCAACGCGAAGGAAACGATGCACGCCGCGAAAAGCACCAGGGTCGGGTAGAAGGTCACCATCTTGACCGTGTCCCAAACCGTACCGAGGCGGCTGTAGTAATTGGACATCATGAGCAGGACGCTGGGCAGGTCGTTTGACTGCACGCCCAGCTTCAGCATGCGCCGGTAGAAGCGCGGGAGCTCCCGCTTGTCGATCGCTTCCTGGAATGGAGTGCCTTCGGCGAGATCGGATTCGAGCGCGGCCATTTCAGACTTCAGTTTGCTGGCCGGCATATCGTCACACAGTTGGTGCAACGCTGCTTCCAACGGCTGCCCACCGCTGATCATCGAAGCCAGCTGGCAGTTCACAAACGCAAGGTCGGATGGTTTCATTTCACCGGGGATGCTTGGCGGTGCGCTCGAACTTTTTGAGCTGCTGCTTCTCGATGGTCTGCAGGGAGCGTTTCACCGTGCCGAGCGTCCGGGTGTTGATCAGCACGTAGGTGCCCATCAGCGCGGCGATGATCATCACGATCAGCGTGGCGAAGCCTTGGTTGCGTATTCTTCGGATCTTCATTGGGAGTCGGTGGTTGGAACGGCCATGAAGGTGAACAGGGGTTTGATCTGGGCGTTGGGTCCGTTGGGACTCAGCGTAAGTTCCCAGCGCCAGGCGGTGACGTGTTCGCGTTCGTCGGCGACAAATCGAGTGGCGGCGACGTCCGACAGAATGCTGGTCGGTCGACCATCGGCGTCGGTTCTTACCAAGCGATCGTCGTCGAATTTATAGCGGACTGACTTGTCGCCGGATTGAGGAATGATGAGTTGGACGGAATTGGCGTTTTTGGTGGTGGTGATCGTTCCACCGGCATTGCGAATGTCGTCACGCCATTGTTCACCGACCGCCATGGTGGCCATGATGTCGTCGGCGACCAATTGCACGCGCTTGACGCCGGCATTCAATCCGAAGAATGCGTTGAAGGCCACGAAGCTGATCGCGGCGAGAATCACCATGTAGACGAGGCCTTGGATCAGGAAAACGCCTTGAGATTGAGAATGATGATGAGTTCGCGATTTCATTGCGCTCCTCCTTTCTGCTTCAGCGATGGGAGCTTTACGGTGCGAGTCACTGTGCCGCCATATCCACGCTCACCGGGAATCCATTCCAGTTTGAGTGAGATTGCGGAACGGGTGGAGATGAATTCGCCGGTGGTCAGGTTGTGTCGCGCGTCGGCCTTGATGCGATAGGGATGTCTGCCTGTGGGGACCGTCACCCAGTTCCCGGCCGCGAGAATCTCGGCTTCGCCGTCGACAATCTGTATGGCGATGGAGCGTTGGTAGAGCCCACGCATGAGGCGGTGTTCCTTCACCCAGTTGTGCGTCAGCGGGGCGACGACCAAGGTGATGATGCCGAGGGCGATGGCAACATCCGCCATGACCATGCCGCGGCGTCGATGTTGCGATTTGTGATGTGTGTGATTGGTTACCATGGTGCTCCGATTGCGTAGATGAGTCCGGTGAAAAACTGCATGATTCCGGCGGCGAACAAACCAAGAAGCGCGCCGGTGACAATAATCAGGAAGGTGGTGTAGAGCTGCACAGCCGCCTGCTCTTTGAACATGGCCTTGGCATCGAGAGATCGATGCCAGTTTGCCAGGGCGTCCGAAAATCCTGATCGCTTGAGATTCAGGCTGCGCACACGCCAGAGAAATTCGCCGGCGGGTTCGATGT
>JAYPXF010000330.1:0-6387 GCA_038154405.1 Verrucomicrobiales bacterium
CCCTTGATGTTAGCGCTCCAGGGGAGAGTGGAATTGTCCGCTATGTAGACGTAGCGACCGTTTCTTTCGGCACGATGATACTTGGAGAAACAAACGATCACGTTAGGGAGCGTGTCGTTGGTGATCAACGGACGGAACCCCAATGCCCGCAACCGTTCCGGGTATGCGGGATTAACCGGTTTCGAAACCGCGGTCTCGTCGGCTCTCGATGTGCCTTGTGTCTCGGCTGATCGCGGATCAGGCACCTGCGTTGCCTCTTTCTCAGACGACGAATCGGAGCCGCCGCTGAAGGCGACCACCAGACCAATTACGATGATCGCAGCTGCACCCCCGACCATTGCGTAGAGCTTGCCATTCCTCGCTGAGGCAGTTTCTTCGAGTTCCTCGTGCACGCTGGCAAGAGTTTGTTCAGATTCCGTCGCTGCCGGATTCTTGCTGGAAGCCTCGTGCGGAGCGGGTAGAGGAAGTTCAAAGACGGCAGAACTCAGCGATAGTTGGGTATCACCGAGACGAATGATATCCTCCGGACGCAGATACGTCGGTTCCGCGATCCGATGTTCGTTCACGTAGACGCCGGTGCGACTCCCCAAGTCTTCAATACAGATTTCGCCTTCAAAGATGAAGATCCGGGCGTGTTTGCGAGAAACCCTGGGATCCCGGTCCAAACGGAGATCCGCCTCGCCGCCGGCACTGCTGCGACCGACAATGACCTCCTTCGAATAGGCGGCGAAGGTCTTTTGGTCGTGCTGATTGATGCAGTGAAGCTCAAATCTGGGCGCCCGCGCGTCTGCCTGGTTGACATTCTGTGACGGAGATGAAGCCGAGGAAGGGGGATCCACAAACTTCGGAAGTTCTTGGGGACGGGACGATTCCCGATCAAGTTCGGTCAACATCGCGGATGCTTCGGGGGAATCCAATGAAACCGCAGCGTTGGCGTTCCCGTGTATCGAGCGACGGGACATGCTGGGGGCTGCGCAGTTCATCATCTCTGCGACTTCGCCGGCGCTCTGCGGGCGTTTCTCAGGATCCTTGTCCAGGCAGGCGGTGATGGCGGCAGATACATACGCGGGCACTTCGTTGCTCAAGCCCAAGTCCTGCAACCGCTCTTCCACCGTGTGAGGAATCACCTCGCGGATCTGATGCAGGACGTCCCCCTTGTAGAAGGGCGGTTTGCTGGTCAGCAGTTCGTAAATCGTGGCACCCAATGAATAGATGTCGTCGGTTTCTCTCGAAGGCATTCCCGCCAATTGCTGGGGGCCCATGTAGGAGGGTGTGCCGGAAACCCCCATGTCCTTGGATACCTTCAGCATCGAGTCGCTGATCGTCGCCGCCAGTCCGAAGTCCGCGAGTTTCACCCGGCCTTTCTCGTCGATCATTACATTGGCGGGTTTGAGATCACGATGAACGATCAATTCCTCGTGGGCGTAGTCGATCGCGGCACACATCTGCGCGACGATCGGCTCGAGATAAGCCCAGGGGAAAAGCCGATCCATCTGCTCGGCCTTAAGGGAGCTCAAGGGCTGGCCTTCGATCACTTCCATGGAGATGAACGGAGCCTCTCCCTCGAGATGATAGATGTCATGGATCCGGACAATGTTGGGGTGGGTCAGTTGACGGCTCTTGCGCGTTTCACGCATCATGTCGTCCATGGCCTCCTCGTCATTGCCCAATTGCGGAGACAGGAATTTCAGGGCGAGCTTGTCGCCCAACATGGCGTCCTCCGCGAGACAGACAACACCCATGCCGCCTTCGCCCAGTTTCTTGATGATCTTGAAGCGGCCGCCGCCAACTTCCACGCCCGGTTTGTAGTGCTCGCTGCCTACCATTTATCGAATTGCCTGATTCCCTCTGAGAAGAACCGAAATCCCGTGCTTTGGCGATAGAGAATTCTCCCTGCGAAAAGATGAGTTTCCTGCAATATCCGGGGCAAGGCGACCGGGGATGATGACGAACGTGAGCGACTCGTTGCAATCTGTCGGTAGATGCGAATGTCATTCGAATCATTCAGCAATCTATGTCTGAAGAACCGACGTGTATGTCCGTTCCGTGCTGCGATTGCCAATCGTAGCTACGTCAACTGCGGCACACTCGAGATGTGCAGTTCGTGTATTGCTGAGGAGGAGACTTCCGGAGATGGAAGTTCCGAATCTCAGGGGTCAACGGACCGGTTGACTTGCCCACGGCGCTCAACATAAGCACGACATTGGCCGGATCTTGCTGAATCCGTTCTTCTACGAATTCTCCCAATCCGAATATCTTGATGATTTCGAAGCGGCCACCGCGGACTTCCACTCCCGGTTGGTAGTGTTCGCTTCCTTCCATAGTGAGTTGGTTTGGTTGAGACTGGGAAAGGGAGGGAATTGCGCATTTTCCGATCCAGAAAACAAAACTCGATCAGTTTTCTGTTTTCGTATGGACACGCGAGGGGGCTTGGGCATCATCCGGATTTCGTCATATGATCAACGTCGTCACAGTTTTCCAAGGGCAGCAGAATCAAGCTGAAATTGACGCGGATGACATCGTCATCGGGCGCGCAGTGGAGGGTGCAAAACCGGATCTTGCGTTGGATTTCGATGAGGGTATTGCCGGACGCCACCTGCGGGTCTGGATTCATGAAGGGGCAACCTGGATCGAAGACCTGCAAGCGAGTCCGGCGGGTGTTTCGGTGAACGGTCAGCGGATCGAACAGCCACAGGCGGTCACGGCGGAAGATCAGGTGGTCATTGGCAGCACCACCTTGATCCTGATGGGGGCTGGATCGGGATCTCCCGCCGCGAATTCACCAGGCGACGGGAGTGGCAATACCGAGTTCATGATCAAGGGCGAGGTCGATGCCGGTCAGGCGTCGATGAAGGGCATCCGCAATACGTCCGAGCGCCAACTGGAACTGTTGTTTGATCTGCCGTTGCAATTTGCGGCCGAGCGCGACATGACGAAGCTCTTCAAACTGGTCTTGAACAAGGTCATCCAGATCACTCCCGGCGCCAAGCGCGGCGCCTTGCTGGTGGTGGATCGCAATCGCGGCAAACTGGCCGTGCGGGCGAGCATTCCCGAGGATGATCCGCCCATCAGCCGCACATTGATCAAGCGGGCGGCAGCGGAAGGAAAGGGGTTCATCTGGTCGGCCGAAGGGGAGATGGATTTTTCCCAGAGCATGAAGGCGCTCTCAATCTCGACAGGCATGTATTGCCCCTTGATGTGGCAGGGGGAAGTCATGGGCGTGATCTGTGTGGACACGCCGGAGAACACCAAATCCTTCACAGGTGAAGATTTGAAGTTTCTCATTGCCGTGGCGCATTATGCGGCGGCGGCGATTTCGAACTCCGAACTGCAGGCGGACATCGAGTTCAAGAACAAGGTGCAGGAGCGCCTGCTCACGAACTTCTCACCCAAGCTGCGCAGCAAGCTGGTGGATCAGGCGCGTGTGGGTGAGCTGGAACCGGGCGGCGAGCGGTCGCAGGTGACCCTGCTGATGTCGGACATCCGCGGTTTCACCAATACGACCGCGACTATGGATGTGCAGGCGGTCGTCGACATGCTCAACGAGTATTTCACCGAACTGGTACAGGCGATCTTCGAGAACGACGGTACGATCGACAAGTTCATCGGCGACGCGATCCTCGCGGTGTTCGGCAGCCCGGACAAGGACGTGGATCAGCAGATGAAAGCGGTCAAAGCCGCCATTGCCATGCAGGAAGCGGTCGTGCGCGTGAACGACAAACGCAAGGCGCGGGGAGACGTGTGTTGCGATCTGGGCATCGGATTGCACTACGGCGAAGTGCTGCACGGATTCATTGGCGCAGAGGACCGGTTGGAATTCACCGTCATCGGCGACACGGTCAATCGGACTGCCCGTTATTGCGACGGTGCGCGCAAGGGGATGGTTGTGATCAGCCCGGAACTGCACGAGTTCGTGCAGGGCAAGTTTGATTTCAAGGAGTTGACCTTTCCGACCAAACACGAAGGCGACTTCATCGGGCACGAAGTCGTGTGGGACGACGGCGGCATCGCCATCTGAGTCTGTAGCGGAAGTCGTGAGACTTTCGAACGGGCAGAGAAAGGGGAACACGAAAGTCTGACGACTTCCGCTACGGTCCCGTCACTGCTTCATTGACTCCGGATCAATGCCATGTGATTCGCAGTATTTCACGTATTCGATCGGGGAGATCTCACTTGGCTTGATTTCGCTACGTCCGCCCCAAAAGACGTTGGTGTAACTGACTTCGATCCCGGCTTCTTCCAGGTGCTTGTCGATGGCAGCCTTGTGAGCCAGAACCCGTTCTTTCTCCGTGCCGTGAACAACGCCCATGACATTGACGTTCTTGAATTCAGGGCCACCTTCTCGCCAATAAGCGTGGGTCATGCAGTAGTGCCGACCGACTTCGCGACCGGCATCGAGTTCTCGACCCTGCGGGACGGCCCAATGAAACAGGGCGTTGAACTTGGTGACGCGTTCTCCGGTGGCCAGTCGCTTCACGTGCTCAAGGAAGGTTGAGAAACGACCCACGACACCTTTGTCGTTCAGTCCTTTGGCGACCTGAAGAAACTCATCCAATGAAACTCTGGCTTCCTCGGCCCGGGCTTTCCAAATGTCGGGAACGAGTTCATCCGGCTCGAACTCCCGTTTCACCGCGGTGAGCACACGCCATTCCAGTTCGTTCAGTTTGACGATGGTCGTGTCCGTGGGGGCGGCCAGTTCCTCCGCACGTTCGCCAGGCTCGAGCTTCTTGCGTCGCATGTGGCCGACACCGAGGGCAAACAGCTTTTTTGCCGACATGGTCCGGAAGTGTTTGGCACCGATGATGGGAGCCAGGAACTCACAGTGCTTGGTGAGCGAATAACCCTGCGGAACTTTCAGTGTCGTCCAGAGCTTGTAAGTGGACCCGGCGGTCACGGCGTCGGTGGTGCGGGTTACCACGTGTCCGGAGAAGGGGTCCTGCTCAAACAGATAGTTGAACGCTGAATCCAGCTTGTCCTGCTCGATTTCCCAGGCAACCAAGGCTCCCTCAGCGAGACTGGTCGCCAACATGGTCTGCCGCACGCGGCGGATGACGCCCGCTTTGAGCATGGCGCGAATGCGTTCAATGACCGTGTCGATTTCCAGTTCGGTCTGCCGGGCGATCTCGCCCAAAGGATCGACCTGAAAGCCCTTCAGGTTGTCTTCGGAGACTTCGAGGATCTTCGCGTTGGTCGGTTCGGAGATCTCAACAGGTATGGTTTCAATGCTCATTTTGTATACTCGAACGAATTCTATCGACGTCGGACCAACCTCATTTTGTCAATGAATGGGCAACGCTGTGCTTGGTAGGGACGAGCTGCTGCTCTTCCCCGGTATCGCGGCAGCACCCCCTGCCAGTCTGTAAGTTGCCGTTCGTTTCATCATGCTCAACGGGGACGGAGCAGGGCGCGGGCAGGAGCTCCGTCACTGCCTTCGATCTTGAGCGGCAGGCAGATCAGGTCGTAGCGACCCGGTTTGATCTTGGCGAGGTTCAGGCCCTCAATCACCCAGATGCCGGCGCCAAGCATCACCTGGTGCACTTCCACACCATCTTTATCCCAACCGCCGATGCTGAGGTAATCGACGCCGACTGTCATGACGCCCTTGTCCGCGAGAAACTGCCCGGCGTCTTCCCTGATGGAAATGAACTCCTTGTCGAACTTGTTGGATTTCCAGCTCTTGGTGGAGTTGCTGGTCTTGAAGATGACGCGTTCGTTCTTGCGCAGGCGAAGTTTTTTCAGATGGGCCGGGGTTATCTGGTCCCTCGCATTGATCTGAATCACGCGACACGGACCGATGACGGCCTCCAGCGGCATCTGCTCCATGGTCTTGCCGTTCTTCACGAAATGGCGCATCGAGTCCATGTGGGTGCCGGTGTGGGCGCTCATGGAGAGATGGGTGAGGTTGCACGGCGCACCGTCCTCCATCTTCACCACCCGTTTGATGATGCAGGCCGGATCTCCCGGCCAGTGAACCATGCCGTCCTTCATCGGGACGGTGACGTCAATCCATTGTTTGCTCATGTATCAGAAAGGGGTGTTCAGTTATCGAATGAGACCACGTGCTTGATGCCACCGGGCTTGCCGACGAGAAGCTCCTCGTAGTTTTCCGGGCTGTGGCGCTTGGAAATGACTCCGTCAAGAGCTTGGGGCCAACGACGTTTGAATTCGCCGAGGTCCTTGATGGCATTCTGAAAGGCGGACTTGTCAGCGTTGACGGTTCCGACAATCACCTGGTTCTTAAGGACCAGATTGCGCATCAGGTCGTTGGCGGCGACGGAGATCTCACCTCCGGGGGACGGGATGCCCGTGAAGGCGAAGACACCGTTCGAGCCGAGCTGCATCATGACGTCAAACGAGACCTTGGCGACACCGAGACCTTCATAGACG
>JAYPXF010000331.1:0-540 GCA_038154405.1 Verrucomicrobiales bacterium
CGTCCATCTGGACGGGAGCTGTACCGATGGGTCGTCAACCAATCTGTGGCCGCCCCGCGCCGCACCGGAACGGGTTATGTTTCAGGACGTGATCGGAGGGGCTCCCAAGGATCTCGGGGCTTTTGGAAAGGCGAGACTGGTTGAATTGCCCGACGGGGATCCGAACCGGCTGACGTGCCTGGTGGTCATCAAGCATCGCCAACCGCGGAACAACCCAATGCGAGTTTCGGTCGTGCACCAGCGTGGAAGTGTGCGGCTTCCCATGCAGGAATACAATGGCTCAGAGGCGACGATCCGGTTTGCTCAAGTCAAGGAGCCGAAAGGGGTGTTCATTTATCTGACTGGGATCATCGGATTGACGCCTCCGGAAGAGAAACTGGTAGGTGCCTTTCGCCAGGCTGGTTGGCATACGATCGTGTCGGAGACTTCGCACAACTTCTTTCGTCGGCGAACCGTCTTGGTTGATCTCGATCGGATAGACTCGCATGCAAAACGCTTGGGTGAGGAGGTGAACGATCATCTGGCGGACAAGGCTTACGC
>JAYPXF010000331.1:550-6326 GCA_038154405.1 Verrucomicrobiales bacterium
GAACGGGCTTATCCCTCATCGAGCCGAGGAAAGCGGATCCTGGCTGGAGGCAGTGCCGGCGGCATTGCCGTGCCGACGGTCGCGGCGCGACTGGGCAAGGCGGACGCGATCATCCTGATTGGTACGGGCGGGAACGCTTCTCGTATCGTCTGTGAATCCAGCCTTGCACCCATGACTCTCTATGCCGGGGGAACGAGCCCGCGGAGGCTGCTGGATGCGGGGCGGCGCCGGGAGTTCTGCTCAATGATGCACGAGAACGTGCCTCTGGATGGATTGCGATTGGCGCCTGGGTTGAAGGGCTTGCCGCTCTTGATGTTGCGGGCGGAATTGGACGAAATGGTTCCGGCCGCCACGAATGACGAGCTGTTTGAAGCCTTAGAACGTCCCGAGCGTTGGTCCATGCCGGTGAACCACATCATGCTGTTTGCGGCCTTGCACCTGCAGTCCGGCCTGATCCTGAATTGGGCAGAGCGATCGGTTTTTTCCCAGAAATAGCGATGGAATGCGTATTCCTACGTATTGAGAACACCCATCGAAAGATAGTTTATTGGGAATAACTGACGGTTGATTGCGTCCTATATCCTGTTGCAGCCCGGTTACATTAAGGTTATTATCTATCGCGTCGATTAATGAAGGAGTCGAGCACACGATGGCACACACAATAAGGGGAGCGAAGCGGAAGCGACTGACCGATTCCGCAATTCGCAGGTTGGATAAGAAACGAAAGCATCCGTTCAATCCAAGGGCCGATCTGTTCAAACAGATCACGGCCATGGGCTCTACGATCATTCTGGTGCTGCTGCTCGTGCTGATCGGTCGTGGTGGTTGGTAGGACCGCGATTTCTCTTGGCCAACCCGCTGCCGGAACAGCAGAGTCTTTTCGTCTTCACATGATCCACCGATGGCTGCCGGCGTTTCACATCTTCAGGACCTCGACTATTCCGTGGTGCAACAGTGCATGCACTGTGGACTTTGTCTGCCAACCTGTCCGACCTATGACGCCACCAAGTTGGAACGACACAGTCCACGCGGACGTATCGCGTTGATGCGTGCCATTGCCGACGGAGATATGGAAGCGACCAGGACCTTCGGTGAGGAAATGTATTACTGCCTGGGCTGTCTGGCCTGCACCACCGCGTGTCCGGCGGGCGTCAATTATGCGGAGCTGTTCGAACACGCCCGTGCGGAGGTGGAAGAGAAGCAGGTGCTCGCCAATCCGGTGCGCTCGTTCATCCGTCGCCTGACCATCGGTTGGTTGTTCATGGACCTGCGGCGGCTGCAGTTTCTCGGTGCGGCATTACGGCTCTATCAACGACTCGGTCTGCAATCGCTGGTGCGCAGGTCGGGCGTGCTGCGGCTCTTTCCCAAACGCCTGCGCGGCATGGAATCAATGACCCCGGATGTGCGCGATGATTTCTCCGCAGAATTGATACCGGAAACCAGCCGTCCGAAATATGGTTCACGATTTAGGGTGGCAATGCTGACCGGTTGCGTGCAGGACCTGATCTACAGCGAGGTGAACCGGGACACGGTCGAGGTGCTGGTGCACAATGGCTGCGAGGTTCACACTCCACCGGAGCAGGATTGCTGTGGGTCATTGCATGCGCACAACGGCGAATGGTCGCTCGCGCAGGAGATGGCGCGCCGGAACATTGACCGTTTCCCGCCGGACGAATACGACGCGATCATCAGCAATGCCGGTGGCTGCGGTTCGCATCTCAAACACTATGCGGATTTGTTGAAGGATGATCCCCATTACGCCCCGCTTGCGCGTGACTGGGATGCCAAGCTTAAAGACGTTCACGAGTGGTTGGCCGTGATTGGGGTCGAGGGGATTCCGGAGAATCAGCCGGAGCGCCGCGTTACCTATCACGAATCCTGTCATCTGAGTCACGGACAGAAAATCGTTGGGCAGCCACGCGAACTGCTGCACGCAATTCCCAATCTGCAATTGACCGAGTTGCCGGAAGCAAATTGGTGTTGCGGCAGTGCGGGAGTCTACAATCTCACCCAACCCGAAATGGCGGATGAACTCCAGGCCCGGAAGATTGGTCACATCCGTTCCACGCGGGCTGAGATCGTCGCCACGGGCAATCCCGGGTGCATGCTGCAACTCGTCAATGGTGCCCGCAAAGAAGGCCTTGATCTCCGCGTCGTTCATCCGGTGACGTTGTTGGCCGAAGCCTATCGCGCCTGATGCGGGACTTGGCGGTCGGTCGCCGCCCGAAACGCTACCGGAGCTTCTCCAACTTCCGTCGTTCCTTGATCGTCCGGTCCAATCCACCGGATCGCTTGTTGGCCTTGGTATTGGCGGACGGAGGCGGGACGATCGGAGCGAACTGCTTGGGATAAAGCGCTGCCAGCCGCTTTCTTGCTGCGCCTGATTCGGAGGTGGGTTGCTGAATGAGGTTGGTCCATTCCATCGGATCGGATTTGAGATCGTAGAGCTCCTCGGTGTCGTCACGATGGCGGATGAAATGCCAGCGTTCTTCGTGAATGGAAGCGTTGCCAAATCCGAAAATCGTGGTCGTCGAATGGTGCCATTTGCGCAGTGGATCCTCCAGCAGCGGAACGAAGCTGCGGCCGTCGAGCACGGGTTTCTCCGGGAGATCGCACAACTCAATCAACGTCGGATAGAGGTCGATGAGATTCACCAGACGATGGCAATCCTTTCGCTGCTTCATTCCGGGTAGACGCACGATCAGTGGCACGCGGGTGCTTTCATGCCATCTGGTAGCCTTGCGATAACGCAGTTTCTCGCCGAGATGCCAGCCAAGGTCCCCCCACAGCACCACGATGGTATTGTCGCGATACGGACTTTGCTTCAACCCGTCAAAAACGACTCCAAGGCAGGCGTCTGCATAACTGCAGGCGGCCAGATACGCGCGGGTGGCGGTGTCGATCAGGTTGTTCTCCTTCAACCAGAGGTAATCTGCACTCGCTTATATCTTGGGCTGCCCATCCGGTGTGAGGATATCCGCTAGATCATCCTCGCGAATCGGATTGGCCCGAGTGCTGTTCGGGGCGTAGAGGTCAAAAAAAACTCCTGCGGGACATAGAAGGGGAGATGTGGCTTCGAGAGTCCCACGGCCAGAAAGAAAGGTTTGTTGTGTTTCCGCTGCAATTGGTCAGCCGTCCATTGCGCGGTCTGGTAATCGCGGGTCGTTTCCTTGTTGCCCTTGGTGGGGCCCCACGCAAATTCGCTGCCCCCACCCTTGGTGTGCTCCGACGTGGGGCCGGGCTTGCCGTTGATCAGGTTCCTATCACGCGAGTAGACCTTGGTTCGGTCAACGCCGCAGCCCCGGTTCCGGTTTCATAGAGGTCGAAAGCCCATTGTCCGCAATCCCGTCCATTTGCGGTCGCGTGCGCCTGCACGAGTGAGCTGTCCAGCATGTTGTTCGAATTCCCGTAAAGGCCCGTGCGATTGGGCATGAATCCGGAAAGCAAGGCTGAGCGCGAAGGTCCGCACACCGGGCCGGCGCAATGCGCCTTGTGAAACACGATCGAACCCGATGCCGCAAAATTTTCGATATGCGGCGTCTTTACCTGCGGGTGACCACCGAAGACGTTCACCCAGTCATTCAGGTCATCGACCGAAACGAACAGGACGTTGGGCCGGCCCGCAGCGGTTGCGGAGATTATTCCGGTCGTGAGAGCCAGCAGAAATGAAATCTGTTTCAGCATGTCGGGCACGAGTCCAACCCATGGACGTGGAAAGTCAAGGCGTGCAAAATTCCTTGTCCAGCAGCTTTGGGCCATGACTAGATCTGCTCATGCGAGCATTCATCGGTTTCTTGATTCTTGTGGTGGGCGTTGGCGGACGTGCCGCCGACTATGACGTTGTTGTTTACGGCGGTACTTCGGCGGGAGTCATTGCCGCGGTCCAGGCAAAGAAGATGGGGAAGACGGCTGTCATCGTGGGGCCGGACAAACACCTGGGGGGACTTTCCAGCGGTGGGCTGGGTTGGACGGATACCGGCAACAAGTCGGTCATTGGCGGTCTGTCGCGAGAATTCTATCACCGGGTATTCAAGCACTATGACACGGACGCCGCCTGGAAATGGCAGACCCGCGAATCCTACGGCAACAAGGGACAGGGCAATCGCGCGATGGATGGCAAGGAACGGACAATGTGGATCTTCGAACCGCATGTCGCAGAACAGGTGTTCGAAGATTTCGTGAAGGAATACGACATTCCTGTGTGGCGCGACGAATGGCTCGATCGCAGGAACGGCGTCAGGAAACGTGGGGAGCGAATCATGTCAATCACGATGCTGAGTGGAAAGAAGTTCACCGGACGCATGTTCATCGATGCGACCTATGAAGGCGATCTCGTGGCGACCGCGGGTGTGGATTATCACGTGGGACGAGAATCCACCGCTACGTATGGCGAAGAATGGAACGGGGTGCAGACCGGGGTGTTGCACCACAAACATCACTTTGGCGCGGTGTCCAAACCGATCAGTCCGTACGTCGTGCCGGGCGTCCCGTCGAGCGGCGTGTTGCCGCGGATCAGCGCGAATCCACCCGGGAAATTCGGCGCCGGTGATCATCGGGTGCAGGCCTATTGCTTCCGCATGTGCCTGTCCAATCACCCTGACAATCTCGTGCCGTTTCCGAAACCGGACGGCTACGATCCCAAGCAGTATGAGTTGTTGTTGCGAATTTTCGAGGCCGGTTGGCGCGAAACTTTTCGGAAGTTTGATCCGATACCGAACAAAAAGACTGACACCAACAATCACGGTCCAATGAGCACGGACAACATCGGATACAATTACGACTATCCCGAAGCATCCTACGAGCGACGCGCTGAGATCATTCGGGAGCATGAGACCTACCAGAAGGGTTGGCTTTATTTCATCGCCAACGATCCACGCGTGCCGGTCGAAGTTCGCAACGAGATGCGCAAGTGGGGGTTGGCCAGGGATGAATTCACCGACAACGGCAACTGGTCGCATCAGCTCTACATCCGCGAGGCTCGCCGCATGATCGGCAAACACGTGATGACCGACAACGAACTGCTCAAGAAGCGTCCGACGCCCGAATCGGTCGGCATGGGATCCTACACGATGGATTCCCACAATGTACAGCGTTATATCACGCCGGAAGGCTACGTTCAGAACGAGGGCGATATCGGTGTGTCCACCCGTGGACCCTACGAGATTTCCTACGGTTCACTGGTGCCGAAGAAGGGGCAGTGTGAAAACCTGCTCGTTCCAGTATGTGTCTCCAGTTCGCACATCGCCTTTGGGTCCATCCGCATGGAACCGGTGTTCATGATTCTGGGGCAATCGGCTGCCACGGCCGCGGTGATGGCGATCGACGACAACTCCAGTGTGCAGGATGTGCCCTATGCCAAGTTGCGCGAACGATTGTTGAAGGATGGCCAGGTGCTGGAAGCTTCAGTGAAGATGCAGACCGGCGGACGCGGCCAGGATCCGAAGAAGATGAAAGGTGTTGTGTTGGATGATCTGAATGCGAAGACGACCGGTGCGTGGTCTCACAGCACATCATCTGCGAATTTCGTCGGTCGCGGTTACCGTCATGATGGAAACGCGCGTGATGGCAAATTCACCGCCCGCTACGCGATCAAGCTGCCGAAGGCGGGTCGGTATGAGGTGAGACTGGGATACACTGCTCATGGCAATCGGGCCACGAATGTGCGGGTGCATGTTGTGCATGCAGATGGCGTGGAGTTGTCCTTGGTCAATCAGAAGACGAAGCCTCCGGTCGACGATCTGTTCGTATCCTTGGGGACTTTCAGGTTTGAGTCGGG
>JAYPXF010000332.1:0-5994 GCA_038154405.1 Verrucomicrobiales bacterium
GGTAAGCACCACGCAAACTCTGAACTTCGACGTGGCGGCAACTCCCTTCCGTATCAATGGCGGACACGCGGACGTGAACCTGGAATTCGACGGTTCGGAATTGGAAGTTGGTTTTCACACCGAGTTCACGGCGGGGCATACGCAGATCAGCGGTGGCGCTCCCCAACAGAACGAATTCGAAGCATCGGACATCATCATCAACGTTCCGGCGGGCACCACAACCACTCGCCCGTCCGCCGCGGAGTTCAATCCGATTGGTGTCCCCGCCGGGCAACGGATCAACGTGATGCCGCAAACGGAGGCCGCGTCCGAAGCGGCCGGCGTGGTGTTCCTAGGTTGGGCGGCGGAAGAACTGACCGCTGCCGATTGGAATGGTGACCTGACCTGGACCCTCACCGGTGTGACCGGACCGGGAACGTTCTCAGTCTACGAATCCGGACTGACTCCAACCTTCCGCATGGCGTCTTCCGACGGCATTGCCGCAGGCGATTCATTCACCTTGGAAGCCGGTCATCATGAACACTTCAATCTCGGTTTCTCCAAGCCGGGCAAATACCAGATTCAGCTGCAGGTCGCCGGCACCCATAACACTGCTGGAGCCGTCAGCTCGACGAGTACACTGACCTTTGATGTGGCCGCGGCCCCCTTCCGCCTCACCGGTGGACACGCCGACGTCAACCTGGAGTTCGATGGATCGGAACTGGAAGTCGGTTTCCACACCGAATTCACTGCTGGTCACACTGAGATTACCGGCGGCGCGCCGCAGCAGAACGAGTTCGCAGCCTCAGACTTGATCATCAATGTTCCGATAGGCACCACCTCCTTGCGGCCGGCGGGAGCAAGTTTTGATCCGATCGGCATTCCGGCCGGTCAACGATTCAATGTGATGCCGCAGACCGAATCCGCATCGGAGGCCGCAGGAGTCGTATTCCTCGGTTGGGCATCGGAAGAGTTGACGGCCGCCGACTGGAACGGCGACCTGACCTGGACGCTGACTGGGGTGTCCGGTCCGGGAGCGTTTTCCGCATATGAATCGGGATTGGCCCCGACCTTCCGCATGGCGTCCTCGGATGGCCTTAGCGCAGCGGATAATTTCACCGTGGAGGCGGGTCATCACGAGCACTTCAATCTCGGCTTCTCTGCTCCGGGCAGATACCAGATTCAAGTGACGGTATCCGGAATGCACAACACTGCCGGAGCGGTCAGCTCGACGAACACTCTCACCTTTGACGTCATCGCCGCACCATTCCAGCTCACCGGCGGACATGCTGATGTGAATCTGGAATTGGACGGAAACATGTTTGAGATCGGTTTCCACACCGAGTTCACCGCCGGACACACGCAAATCACCGGCGGCGCACCGCAGAAGAACGAATTCGGAGCCGACGAACTGCAGGTTGTCGTGCCATCCGGTACGATGATTACCCGTCCCGCCGGCACGGAATGGGATGCGACCGGTGCGAACTCCGGGGAAAGCCTCTACGTGTTGCCACAAACTGAAACTGCATCGGAGAATGCAGGAGCCGTCTTCCTCGGCTGGGCCACGGAAGAACTCACCGCGGCGAATTGGACAGGAGACATCACCTGGACACTCAACAGCGTGACCGGCCCGGGCCATTTCTCGGCATACGAATCTGGACTGACACCGACCTTCCGCATGTCCAGCGCAGACGGGGTTTCGGCGGCGGACAGCTTCACCATCGAAGCCGGGCATCATGAGCACTTCAATCTCGGCTTCACGCAACCGGGCACGTATCAGCTCAACGTCACCGCTTCGGGAACACACAACACCTTGGGCGCCGTCACCGGCACGGGCACACTGACCTACGTGGTGCAGGCTGCGTCCATACCGGCCGCAATCAACGCGCAGGCCTTTTCCTCCGCCCTCCCGGTCGCCTTCCTAGCACAGAATGGGTCGTTGGTGGTGACGGTCCCGGCAGGTTCGGTGAGTGGCAATGGCTTGAGTTACCAATGGCAACTCGACGGGACCAACATCGCCGGTGCGACCGGCGCGACCTTGAATGTCGGCAATGCGCCTCCCGGAAACTATCGGGTGGTGGTCAGCGGATCATCCGGTCCGGCGGTGAACAGTCCCAACATTCCGGTGTTGCGGGTCACGTCGATCTTCGTCGCCGGTGCCAAGA
Source organism: Verrucomicrobiales bacterium (assembly GCA_038154405.1). GTDB lineage: Bacteria > Verrucomicrobiota > Verrucomicrobiia > Limisphaerales > JAYPXF01. The sequence goes on from JAYPXF010000332.1 coordinate 2,145, forward strand.
TTGAAGGTCCCGCGGCTGGGTTGAACCTCATCCTGGAATCTCGTGAAGCAGCCGCGACCAACAACTTCGCGCCGGTCAATGGTGCGCAGGCCGTCCAGGATGGAAACGTCCTGCGCCTGTTGGATGTGAATCGAGATCCGAGCAGCATCGGTGCGGTTCGTTTCTTCCGCATCGGACTCCAGGAGCCGCAACCGTAGGCAAACAAACATTTCCCGCTGAGTGGCGGGGAAGGCGGGCTCTGACCGAGAATTCGTGTGCCGGTCAGGGCTCGCCTCAGATTTACGCGGAGACTACCGTCTCCGCGTTTTCATGTCATGAGTGACAAACGTTCACAACAAGTCTACCGACTCGCTCTGATTCTGCTGACCCTCAGCGGCGCAGCCGCATTGGGCCATCAGTTGTTGTGGACGCGTCGGCTCACCGACCTGCTGGGCGCCAGCTCGGAATCCAGCGTCCGGGTCTTCAGCTGTTTCTTTTTTGGACTCGGACTTGGCTCAGCGCTCGCGGCGATCTACGTGCAACGCATCAAGCGTCCATTCCTCGTCTTGGCGAAGCTGGAACTGGGCATCATCGTCCTTACGCTTCCCATTCTCTTTCTGCCGGAGCTCACGGACTGGATCTGGCCACGCGTGGGACCTGACGTGCTCGTGTCCCGGCTGGGCGGGTTGATCAAGTTTGCTGCCTCAGCACTGATGATCGTCCCACCAGCAACACTGATGGGATTCGGTTTTCCCGTCATCGTCCGCGGGGTATTGGCCGGCGGTCTCGACTTGGGGAAACAAGGGATCAATCTCTACGCCTTCAACACCGTCGGCGGTGTCCTCGGTCTGTTGCTGTTGGCAGGCTTCGTAATTCCCTCTGCCGGTGCATCCTGGTCCATGATCTCCATGATGGCCATCAACGCCGGGTTGGGCTTCGCCTTCTGGCGCCTGCATCAGCGCGAGCAGCAACGCATTGAGAAACACCTGACCGACAACAAGCGTGCCGTGGATGAACAGCGATTGGATCCAGGCATTCTCCTCATTGCCGGATTCTCCGGAGCCGGCGTGATGGCGGCGGAAGTGGCGGCGTTCAAGATGTACACGCTGGTCGCCACCATGTCCTTTCACACGCCGACGGCACTCCTGGTCGCGGTGATTCTGCTCTTGGCCGTTTCCGCCTGGCTCATCGGCCCGCTCGCCCGCTTCTGCGGCAGGCTCTCGCACGCAATCGTGGTCTTCGCTGCGCTGGCAGGCATCTGCCTCTCCATGGCACCGGTCGTCTACATGGCGATCGTCACCCGTAATCACCCGTACGTCTCCAATCCCAGCGTGCTCGCATTCATGCTGAAGTTTGCCGGCATCGCCATCGTGACCATCGGGCCGGCGATCTTCTTTGCCGGCATGCTGTTTCCCGCTTCATTAAAATGGCTCGGAGAAGACGGCAAGGACGCCAAGGGCCGGCAACTCGGCTGGCTGCTGGCCGTCAATGGACTCGGCGGATTGCTCGGCGCCGAAATCACCTATCGCTTCCTGCTCCCACAACTGGGCGTCTATCAGACGCTTGGAGCCGTTGGCTTGGTATACGCCCTGTTTGCAGTCGGCTTCCTCTGCTGGCGTTCCGCTTCACGCAGTTCGCTGTCCATCGGCACCACCGGAATCGCAGTGCTGGTAGTTGCCGGATTGATGACCGGCAAACTCCCGACGATTCCTCATGTAAACGCCAACATGGGCTTCAAGCTGATCGACGAGAAGAACGGTCGCGAAGGCCACCTGGCAGTCATCGATCACGAAGGCATGGGACGCGCCATCATGATGTCCAACCAATACGTACTGGGCAGCTCCCGGGCCAAGTTCATGCAGGAACGCCAGGCGCATCTTCCCCTGCTCCTTCATCCTTCACCCCGCCGCGCCGGTTTCATCGGTCACGCCACAGGCATGACTCCTGGAGGAGCAGTGATGCACGATTCGGTCGAGGAAATCGTTTCCGTCGAGATTGCCGAATCCGTCATCAACGCCGCCACGGAACACTTCAAGGATCTCAATCACGACGTCGCCCACGTCTCCCATGCACGTGTGCTCAACGAAGACGGTCGCACTTACTTCGCGTCCTGTCGCGACAGCTTCGACGTCATCGAGGCGGATCTCTTTCTGCCTTGGGGAGCCGGAGTCGGCCGTCTCTATTCCCGCGAACACTTTGCTTCAGTCCGTGATGCCCTGCGCCCCGGCGGAATCTTCTGCCAATGGCTGCCGATGTATCAGCTGACCGCGGTCCAGTTCACGGTGATCGCCAACACCTTCAAGGAAGCCTTTCCGGAGACACATCTGTTCCGTCTCACGTTCAAGACCCGGCATCCCGGTCTCGCACTGGTCGGTTTCAAGGACACGGATCTGGATTGGAAAATCGTGGCCGACCGCTGCGCCGATGTTCGCGCGAGCAACCGCATCCACGACCCCAGCATGCGCCACCGTGAAGGCGTTGCCATGCTTTACTTCGGTCGTTACGAAACCAAGGCGGAAACCCCGCTCAACACCCTGGACAATCTGTGGATCGAACTCGACGCCGCCAACGAACGCCTGACCGGCAAGCCCAACGCCAAGTATCACATCGGTGGTCTCTGGCTGAAATGGATGCAGGGATTTCCCCGGCTTTTTGATCGCCCGACCAGAGACTTCAATCACGTCCGCATGGCCGGCCTCGGCTTCACCCTTTCAAATTGGGAACAGGCAATGCTTCAGCAAGACCGCCGCGCGCCCGCGTTTGAATCGCTCCTCAGCACCAACCTTCCTCCGGTCCTGATGAACGATACGAACGCCAATTGGCTTCATTGGCCCGGAACAAAGCGGCCGGTGAAAGGTGTGCAGTAGCACATCTCGATGATAGCCACATGAACCGAATCCCCATCATTGCGCTCTGCGGCTTCCTTGGCTCTGGAAAAACGACGTTACTGCGACGTTGGCGAAGCGACGAAGCCCAGCGTGATACAGCGGTCATCGTTCACGATCTCAGCGAGTATGGACACGATGTCGAGCTGCTTTCCGGTGATGAGACAACACCCGCTCCCGGTCGCCTTGCAGGCCGGGTGGCGGCGCTGCATGGCAACCATGCTCGCGAACAACTCCATGACTCCGTGGGACATGCCCTCGAGGAAATCTCCGCGCTGGACCCAACCGCGCCTCTCGTCCTGAGTGAAAGCACGGGTGCTGCCCGCCCATGGCCCTTGATCAAGGCCCTCACGCAAGACGAACGATTCTTCCTGCGACATTTCATTGTCACCGTCGACGCCTTGAACCTGCATCGCGACTTTGCAGATGGCAGCGTTCTCATCGCGAATTCCCGCGGCTCGCAGGATGCTGCGCTGCGTCATGCCGCCGAAGTTCTGGCCGAACAGTTGGCCTTCGCCAGTGTGATCATCCTCACCAAGATCGACACCGTTCCCAAGTCCGCCATGGATGCCCAGGTCCAGATCCTGCAACAGCTCCAGCCGCGGGCCGCCATCGGGCTCTCGGCCCAAGCCGGACTGCTGCTGCCGCAGCTGGACGGAATCCCGGAGCCCAAATTGTCAGACTGGGAAAGCCTGGCTGAACAGCTCGATCTCAACGAACAGTCTTCGACCGCCGACAATATTGAGTCCCTGATCCTTCGCGACCCGCGGCCGTTCCATCCCCAGCGTCTGCACGATGCTTGTAGCAGCAAGTTGGGCACCGGAGTTTACCGCACGAAGGGATTCCTGTGGCTCGCTTCGCGGCCGGCAGATGTCCTGCTTTGGCAGCAATCAGGCAGTCAGATCGATCTTGAATTCACTGGTACCTGGAAAGCGGAGATCGTGCAAAACCGCGACGGGCAGCTGATTCCGGAAGAGGTCGAGCAC
>JAYPXF010000332.1:6004-6280 GCA_038154405.1 Verrucomicrobiales bacterium
CCTGCAGGCGAAACTCTCAACCCAGCACCCCGTCTTCGGTGACCGCCAGAACGAGCTCACCGTAATCGGCATCAAGAACGCCTGTGAATCCTTTTACTCCATCTTGGAAGACGCCCTCTGCACCGACGAGGAAATCACCGCGTGGCAAAACTGTGCCAGCTTCCCTGACCCTTGGCCCAAGACCATTCGCAGGATCAAGTGACAGGCACTCCAGTTCGACTGCCAGTCGAATCTACTGATGCGCGAATTCAGCTGAATGGAAATGGCTCAATCGAA
>JAYPXF010000333.1:0-6263 GCA_038154405.1 Verrucomicrobiales bacterium
ACCACCGCTTGAAAAATCTTACCTCTCCCCTTGCTGAGTAAGACCGTTTCTACCGATCCGTTCGAACTGGGATTGGCACATTTGCAGAAATTGTAGTATAGAATTCAGACAGTCACATGAGTTCCACAGGTGAACATACGGTTCTGTCCCGACGCAGCGCACTCAAGAGAACGGCGTGCGGGTTCGGCTATCTGGCCGCCGCCGCCATGGCGAATCGCGAGGCGCTGGCCGCGGTGAATCCCCTCGCCGCGCGCAATCCGCATTTCCGTCCGCGAGCCAAGCGCGTGATCTTCCTGTTCATGCAAGGTGGTCCGAGCCACGTGGACACCTTCGACTACAAGCCGTTGCTCGAAAAAGAAAACGGCGAACTGCGCCGGTTCGATGATGCCCGCACCTTGGCCAAGACCCGGGAGATCAAGGAACACCGCGTGTTCCAGAACATGTGGGATTTTCGCGAGTATGGTCAGTGCGGCAAGATGGTCTCCGACCTGTTCCCGCATATCGGCCGGCATGTGGACGATATCTGTTTCATGAACGGCATGCACACCAACGGGGTGGCGCATGGGCCAGCAACGATCTTCCTGCACACCGGATCCATCAACCTGGTTTGGCCATCGGTTGGTTCCTGGGTGCTTTACGGTCTCGGCAGTGAGAACGACAACCTGCCTGGCTTTCTCACCATCCAGCCATCCATGGGCAACGGTGGTCCGCGGAATTTCAACAATGCCTTTCTCCCGGCGATCTATCAGGGAACCCCCGTGGGCCGCGTCGGAACGAGCGCCAAGGACGCCAAGATCGCCAACCTGACCAACAAGCTGCTCTCCACCAGCGATCGCCAGAGTCAGTTCGATCTGCTGCGCGCAATCAACGAAGAGCAAGTCGCTGCAGCCGGTGCCAGCACGGAACTGGATGCGGTGATCAACTCCTACGAACTCGCGTGGCGCATGCAGGCCCACGCACCTGACGTCTTGGACGTGGACAAGGAACCTGAACACGTCAAGCAACTCTACGGCATCGGTGAGAAGGAAACGGACGACTACGGCCGCCAATGCCTGATGGCCCGGCGCGCCGCCGAAGCCGGTGTGCGCTACATCCAGGTCAACTACTCCGACAACGGCAACAACCCGCGTTGGGATCAGCACAGCAATCTGCCGAAGCATGAGACCCACGCGCGCGCGACTGACAAACCGGTTGCCGGATTGCTCGCCGATCTGAAACAGCGAGGTCTGCTCGAAGACACCCTCGTGTGGTGGGGCGGCGAGTTCGGTCGTACACCTTACGCGCAGAGCAATGGCACGGGACGCGACCACAACTCCGACGGCTTCTCCATCTTCCTCGCCGGTGGTGGCGTGAAACCCGGCATCAGCTACGGACAGACCGACGAATACGGCCACCACGCCGTGCAGAACAAGGTCCACATGCACGACTGGCATGCGACCATGCTCCACCTCCTGGGTCTCGATCACGAGCGCCTCACCTATCGCCACGACGGACGCGATTTCCGCCTGACGGATGTGCACGGTCACGTCGTCAGTGAGATCTTCGCCTGAACGGTTTCACTTTATGGTGAAGGTCGAATTCGATTTCACCGAAGAGCTTTTCCTCGAACTCTGTGCCCGCTATCGGCAGTCCGGAAAGCGGCGGGTCGCGGCGACCTTTTTCCGTTTGCTGGGCGGGTCCACTTGCCTCTACTTCGCCGTTCAAACTTGGCGGTCCTCTGAATGGTGGTTTCTTGCGTTCTTTATGGGCGCCCTGATCTTCTTTCTCTGCTTCACACAAATAATGAGTTCGATCGCGCGTCACAATCATCGACGTAGTCCTTACAGTGGCGAGCACGTGGAGATGGAATTCACCGAGAACGGTCTGGACATCAAATCTCCCACCACGGATGTCCAATGCCGTTGGTCGGGCATTACCAGCGCCATCGAGTTTGCCGATGGACTGATGTTGTTCCGCGGCCCTTTGTTTCACTGGGTTCCCATCCGGGTGATCACCAGTGAAGGTGGAACCCGAGAACTTCGTGAACTGGTGAAAGCAAATGTATCCGACTACTCAGTCGCCAAACCGCTTGAGGCGTAGCCCTTTTTGTTTGCGTCCCATCTGCCACCCCGGCATGAAGCAGGAATGACTTATCTCATTCCGGTAATCGTGGGCATGGCCGCCGGATTCGTCGGAGGATTGTTCGGAGTGGGCGGCGGCGTCGTGATGGTGCCGGCGATGATCTTCATCCTGAAACTGGAAACCAAACTTGCGGTCGGCACCTCGATGGCCGTGGTCATCTTTACCGCCATCACCGCGACCGCGAAACATGCCGCAAATGGAAACGTGGACTGGAAGACCGCATTGCCCTTCATGCCTGCGGCAATCATCGGAGGATATCTTGGCGCACTGGCGGTTCAACACGTGCCGGGTGATCAACTGAAACGCTACTTCGGCGGCTTCCTCGTTCTGGTCGGCATCAAGATGCTCATCGGCAAGTGACATCGCGTAGCCGCGAGTGTAGGCAAGCAGAGAAAAGCAGAGCCACATCCGTCTGCTCGCTCATGCTCGCCGCTACAGCAGGTCGGAACGACAACAACTGAATTTGTTTGGCATTCGAATCCGGCTCCATAAGCTCCCGCGGATGTTTTCGCATGCAGTGATTTTCTGGACGAAGGACGGCGTTAAAAACGCCACCGACCGCCTGGTCGACGGGATCAATCAATACCTCAAACCGATTCCCGGTGTGGAGGGATTCCACGTGGGCCGCATGGCTTCGAGCCATCGCGATGTCGTCGATCAAAGCTATCAGGTCGGCCTGCACATCCTGTTCAAAGACAAGCCCGCGCAGGACGCCTACCAGGACCACCCCATGCACATCGAGTTCGTGGAGAAGGTGTTCAAGGAAGTCGCCGACCGCGTGATTGTCTACGATTTTGAGGGATAAAATCGATCGCGGATACGGTCGTTTCGCGAAACTGCTTGCGACCCTTCGGTCAAATCCCTTTAATCCGCCCCGCCAGGACCCGTGGAGTGTGGACTTACAAATCCCGCCAGGGCTTGACGGCAGCAACGGTAGTTTGCTCTGCATCTGCCGCGGTGTTCCTGGCACTTCCCCTCACCCTTCCACCGCCAGACGCTCGACATAGTTCGGGAACGGACAGTTCGTGCACACCGCATCTGAACGCGCGCAGAAGTCCCTCACGATCTGCAACAGTCCCTGCTGATGTGCCGCGGTCTTGAGAACGCGAGACGACTGCGTTCCAAGCAATCTTTGCCGCGCCAGGCGCAGCGCGGAATTGTCCGCCGATTTCGGCCAGGCGAGATAGCGCGCCTCGATGCGCTTGAGCAGCATCAGGTTCCGACCCGACTTCGCCCGCGCATGCAACCAGGGCAGGACTGCGTTCACCGCCAGATCGTGAATTCGATCCTTGCCGATCAACGGAGCGGGTTTGTTCATCGGATTCGAGGTGAAGGTGAAGTGTTCATCCCAAAAGGACCCCTCACGCTGGCTCAACACCTTCTTCAGCGAATCGACCACCACGCGATCGATTGGCTGCTCCTCACACCATTCCTCAATACGGCCAATCAGATCTCCGGTCACCAACCATTGAGCAGCAAGTGCCAATCTACGTTCCGGACGATTGGCGGGTCGCACTCCGGCGAAGTTCCACAGCCCGGCCGGCAATGCCTGCGATTCCATGGACTCCCGCAGGCGCCACCAAACCGACCAGAGCTCATCCAGGTAATCGTCACGCTCTCGATCCTCGGCCTTCCAATCCGGCGGCATCAGTCCGCTCAAACCAAGCAACGTCGCCTGTACTACCGCCTCTTCGGAACGCGATGAGTTGATCGCGGAACCAGACAATACGGACTCGGCCAAACGGCGCATCGGCCAGACGTTGTTCTTGTAACCAAGCCCTGCGAAGAGCCCTTCGAACAGAGACTGTTCCCATCCACAGTGCTTCGCCCGTGCCCGAAACAAAGCCGCCTTGGTCTGCAATCGCACGAGTGACGCATCTTTCAACAGCTCACGAAGTCCCTCATCGCCGAGTGCACGCAGTGGTGCGCAACAGTTTCCCTTCAAACGCTTCGGCAGCTCGCCACTCGGCTCCATCATCGCCCATTCAAGCAACGCCGGCCATGGACCATCCACATGAGGTTTCAACGGCAACACGGGCGCTTTCGATTTGGACGGCAGGTCAAACACCACCCGAAGAATCGTGTTTGCAAACATCGGATTGCGATCATGCCCATGCGCCTTCCAACCGCCCAATTCCACATCCACCTCGACATCGCCCCTCAGGACCGGATCGTCATCGATCTGAATCATCGCATCCCGGAAATCCGGTCCCGGTTCGTGATTCCAGAAGCCCGGATGCCACACCCGCACCTTGCGGCCGTCGCCAAGCTTCAGCTCCGGCTTGAGCCGTTGCTGTTGCCAGATGATCTGGAGCGCCCGTTCCGGCACCTCGCCATCGCCTTCACGATAGCCACGAACGGCGATCGCATCGCGACGCCACGTCTCGTAATTGGATCGATTCCCGTATCCCACCTTGAATCTCCCTGCTTGTTGGGCTGGATATTTGAGTCGTGATTGCGAAAAGTAAACGCCGTTTCGCAAGCTCGAAATCTGAACGGCCGAACACAAATAACGTCCAACACAGCATGAAACTACGCACGGGACTCTTTCTCAGCGCATTGGCCGCAATCGTCGGATGGGCATCCGGCGCGCACGCGGAGGACAATCGACTCACCCCCACCGTCCGCGCCGTGCAACGGGTCATGCCGGCGGTGGTCAATATCGCCACCGAAACCATCGTCGAGGTTCGTGATCCGTTCACTGAGATGCTGCAGCAGTTCTGGGGCGACTACTACCGCCGCCGGCCGCAAAACACGACCAAGAGCCTCGGCTCAGGCGTGATCATCGACGAGGAAGGTTACCTGCTGACCAACGAACACGTCGTCCGCCGCGCCGACAAGATCTGGGTGAAGGTCGGCGATGACGAATACCCGGCCGTCCGCATCGCCGGTGACGCGAGCAGCGACGTGGCATTGGTCAAGATCGAGGCGCCGGAAGGAACCAGGTTCACCACGGCGCCGTTCGCGAAAGATGATGATCTCCTGTTGGGCGAAACGGTGCTGGCACTGGGGAACCCCTTCGGCCTGGGCGGATCCGTGAGCCGCGGCATCCTGAGTTCCAAGAGTCGGCGCGAACCCTTGGAAGATCAGCCCTTGGATGTCCGCGATTGGCTGCAGACCGACGCCGCCATCAATCCGGGGAACAGTGGTGGTCCCCTGATCAATTTGAACGGCGAACTTGTCGGATTGAACGTCGCTGTGTTTCGCGAAGGCCAAGGAATCGGATTCGCCATTCCGATTCGTCGTGTGACGGAATCCATCGCCCGATTCCTCTCGCCGGAAAGCACCAGTTCACTCTGGTTCGGCGCCCGGATTCGTCCCGGGAAGATGCCCTTGGAGATCACCCAGATCGAACCGCACAGTCCGGCCGCCGTCGCGGGACTCCAGCAGGGTGATCGTATTCAAAAGCTCAACAGTCACACCCCGAAGAGCTACATCGACTTCATGCGAACGCTCCTGGAACTCGGGGCCAAGGACAGTGTTCGACTCTCCGTCCTGCGATCCGGCAAGCCCCGGAGTCTCAACGTGAAACTCCGCCCGGAGCAGGACTTCTTTGACAACGACCTGTTGGATCGCCAGATCGGGATTCGCGTCACCCAGCTCAATCCCCGCCTCGCCCAACGACTCGGACTGCCCTTCTATGGCGGGTTCATCATTACGGACGTGAAGAAAAACAGCGCGGCCGCCCAGGCCGGCCTGCAGGCCGAACATGTGATTCAAGCCATTGATGGAGCCGTTCCTCGCAGCCTCATCGATGTCGCCAAGGCCGTATTCTCAAAAGAGAGCGGCAACGAACTCAACATCGACATCATTTTCCGGGAAACCCGCGGGCGCTACTATCGTATCCGGGAAGGCCGGGCGACAATCACCGTGAATTGATATCACATTGTGGGCGCACAAAAAAGGGCGAGCCGATTGGCTCGCCCTTTTTGCAAGATCTGTTCCTATTGCTTGAACATGGCGTTCTTGGAATCGCCTCCGCTCAGGATGTAGGCGAGGAGATCCATGATCTCGTCCTGCTTCATCATGTTCAGCAGGCCCGACGGCATCGGGGAGATCTTGGACGGTTCGATGCACTTCACCTTCTAGCGGTCCACAGTGACGCGTTGGTTCGGGTCGAACATGTCGGAGTTGATCGTAAC
>JAYPXF010000334.1:0-416 GCA_038154405.1 Verrucomicrobiales bacterium
TCGGGTGCGGGAAGCTGCGTGGCCCTCGTGTCTTGCGGCACAAACTTGAACTGCTTGCGAACGCCGGTGACTTCGCCGAGGGCGTCGATCAGTTGTTCGGCCGTCAGTCGGCGCGGGGTGTAGCGGGAAAAGTATTTCGTGTCCTCGTGGTTGAACTTGCCGGCTTGCGATGATGCCTGATAGGTGCGGCTGTTGAGGATCTTGCGCAGCAGATCCTTGCGATCAAAGCCGTTGGCGACGAAGTCTTCGGCCAGGGCGTCGAGGAGTTCGGCGTTCGCCGGCGGGTTGGAATCGCGGAAATCATCGAAGGGCTCGACGACGCCGCGCCCCATCACGCTCGCCCAGATGCGGTTGGCTTCGACCTTGGCGAAGTAGGGATTGGTGGAGGAAGACAGCAATTAGACGAAGGCATTCCG
>JAYPXF010000334.1:450-6180 GCA_038154405.1 Verrucomicrobiales bacterium
TCGATGCCTTTCTTGATCGGAACGTCGCCACCGGGAGCCCAGGGATTCATCACCTTGTCGGTGGCCGGATGGCGGACTTCGCCCTCGTGCGTGGCAAAGATGATGGTTTCGCCGTCGCGATTGGTCTTCTTGCGGCCGATCTGGTTGAAGAAGGAACTCAGGCCGTAGTAGTTGTCCTGGGTCCAGGATTCGAAGGGATGGTTGTGGCACTTGGCACAACCGATGCGGGCGCCGAGGAAGAGTTGCGACGTGGTTTCCGTCGCGTCCGAGGTATCAGCGGCGGTGCGGTAATAATTGCCCTGCGGATGCACCAACGTGCTGCCGGTCGCCATCAGGATCTCGCGGGCGAATCGGTCGTAGGGTTTGTTGTCGCGGACGGATTCGCGTAGCCACCGGTTGTACTTGAACACCGCCGCGTGACCGATCTGCTTGGTGGATACGCGAAACAAATCACCCCACTTCGTCGCCCAGAAAGCGGCATGTTCCGATGAGTCGAGCAATTCGTCGATCAATTCCGCGCGTTTGCCCTTCGCCTTATCCGCGAGGAAAGCCTTCGCTTTTTCGGGTGAAGGCAGGAGACCGGTGACATCGAGATAGACCCGGCGCAGGAATACCTCGTCCGAGGCCAAACCGGCCGGATGATAGCGAAACTGCTTCAACTTCGCCTGCACGTGGCGATCGATGAAGCTCTCCGGCTTCGGCGCTCTCCACACGAATCCCGGAACATCCTCCACGAAGCCCATCAACGTGCTGGTGATCTTGTCGAGGTAACGGACGATCACGGCGGCTTCGCCGCGGGTCAAACCGACAGCAAGTCCGTGGCGGCTGACCTGGCAGACCTTTTCATCGGAACTTTCGAAGACGCTAAGATGCGTCACGTCCCGGACGGAGCCGTCGCTGAATTTGGCCTCAACGCGGAACTGTTGAACGTGATGTGGGCTGCGTCGGAAGGTGTTCACGTTGGGCGTGACCCGGATCGATTCGCATTTGGCGGCGTCGGCATCGATCTGCGTTCCCTCCGTGATCCAGTCGCGCAGGAGCTGGTATTCGGCATCGGTCTTCTTCAATCGTTGTCCGCCTTGGTGAGAAACCTCGGTGAGCGGTTTGGCGAGCAAAAGACTGCGAGACGGTTCGATCGAATTGATGCGCCGACCAAACTCTTCGTGAATGATCGTGTATTCATCGAGCTTTGCGTCGAAGGCGCGCAGGGAAAGGCGAAAGCCACCCTTGCCGTGCGGCGCTCCGTGACAGGCGCCTTGGGAACAGCCCAGTTTCGACAAAGCCGGGAGCGTTTGAAAATTGAACGACACCGGTTCGGTCTTGTTCATGCCGGTGACGGTTATCTGCACCGCTGCCGTCCGACCGCCGGAATTGATGCTGATCTTCGTCTTTCCGTTCGCCTTTGGTATGACGACACCTCGTTCATTGACGGAAGCGATCTTCGGATTGGCCACCTGATAGCGAACGAATCGGGTGAGGTCGGCGGTATCCTTGTTCGGCAAGGTGCCGGTGGCGAGGAGTTGTAGTCTCTGCCGTGAACCGGAGAGTGAGAATTCATCTGGTTTCAGTTCCAGATCGACCAAATTGGAAACAACCACCTTCCCGATCGGCAGATCTTTATCTTCAACCCGTTGTGTTTGCGCCGAACTTGGTTCGACACACAAGAGGACTGCTGCAGCAGACGCGAGGAGACTCAGTTTCGTCATTTCTTCTTCTCCTTCCCCTTGGGAATCACGCTCACCAAAACCTGCCCGTCCAGCCAGGCGGGATAGCGGGAGATGGTCTTGTTGTGCTGCCGGGCGAGGAAGCTGCTGCCGACCTTGGCGGTGTATTTCTTGCCATCCACCTCGCACCAGGCCTGCAGTTCCAAGACCTCGAGTTCATTCTCCGGCAGATCCTCGGGCAGGATGACAAAGACGTTCACGCTGGTTTTGTTGTTCTGACCGAAGGCGTAGTTCTTACACTTGTATTCGCCCCGGGACCCGAAGGCCTTGACGTTGATATTCACGTCCACGTCGTAACGCGTGCAGCGGAGATTCACCTCGACCTGGCTGCCCGGTTTGGCGGCATAGCGATCACCAAGCTTTCCCTTGTTGACGACCTGGACGGTGAAGGGCGCCACATCGGTACGAATATCCAATGCGTACGATTGGTCGCTGCGGCCGAGCAGATCGCGGACGGATAAAGCGTATTCGCCATCCTTATTCGCACGGAACCGGAGGGGTTCATGGTCGGAGTCGCCGGTGCCGGCGCGTTTGACCCGGCGACCATCGAGGTTTAGATCCAACAGGGCCACCGCGCTGCCACTTGGCGTCACGGTGAGGTAATCGCCCTTCTTGAGTTGAAAGTGATAAAGATCCTCGTCACCGGCTTTGTCGATCTTGCCGGCAATGCGACTCGGAACGTCGACGGCGATCGGGTCATCCGTTTCTGCTATTTGTGAATTCAAGTCGCGGATCTTTACGCGACCGAAAACTCCTCCACGCCATTGCACGTCGTGGACAACCAGCCGGTACTTGCCGCCGCGTTCGAACTGATAGCGCAGCAAGGGATCCATGCCGATCTCTTCGCTATCGTCGACGAAGGCCAGTTCCTTGCCCTTGTCATCCTGCAAGATCAGCACGCCGTCCAAGGCCGAATGCAGTCGTTCAGCGAAGAGCTCAAACTCGAGATTCTGCCCCTTCTTCGCCTCAAACTCGTGCACGTGGGGTTTGCTCTCGGCGGCCGTGAAATCAAATCCGGACGGATTGTCGTCAAAGCGAATCATGCTCGGACGGCTGACACCTTCCCGGTTGTAGATCCGCACCGCGCCAAAATCTTTCAAGCCGGCTTGGGGAACGATCACGGCTTCCACCAGGCCCGTCTTCCTTTTCTCATCGGGATAACGAAGGGACACCTTGCAGGGAAAGCTGGTCCAGATCTTCGGTTCCCCGTCCTTGGGCGAGAGTTTGCCAACGATCCTGACGACGTTCGGTTTTCCCGGCACCAAGGAGCGCGGGGTCAGCTTGTCGATCTGGGGCTTGGCGGCCAGGGAATGAGCCGCCCAGAGCACAGAGATCGCAAAGAGGGAAAGACGGACCCTCATTTCTTGGCGGTCTTCGCAACCTTCGGAGGATCGACGTCGATCAGATAGAGATCACGGCGACCACGCCGTTCGCTGACGAAGACGATTTGGCGGCTGTTGGAGTGCCAGCTGGGGAAATCGTCGCGCTCTTCGTTGTTCGTGATGCGGCGGACGTTGGTGCCGTCGATGTTCATCACGTACACCTCGTAGTTGCCGTGCCGCGTGCTGACGAAGCAGATCCGTTTGCCGTCAGGTGAAACCCGCGGGCGGATGTCCATGATCCCGTTCTTCGTGAGGCGCTTCTCGTTCTTGCCGTCGAGATCCATCGAATAGACCTCGTAGTTGTTCTCGCGGGAGTTGGCGAAGACGATCCGCTTGCCGTCGGGGGTGAAGGTCGGCCAGTTGGTGATGCCTTCGGTCTCGGTAAGCTGTTTCTTGTCGCTGGCTTCGAGGTTCACGGACCAAAGTTGTTGCGGGCCGGTCTCGGCAAACGCGTAGACGACCCGCTTGCCATCGGGCGAAAAGGTCGGCGCCCGATAACTGCCGCGACCGGAATGGGAGATGGTAAAATCTTTCTTCGCCTCCTGATCGCGAATGATCAAGCGGCCCATGAGGTTGCCGGTGCACTGGACGTAGGCGATGTGCCGTTCATCGGGTGAAAAGCTCATGCACATCTGGTGACGCGTGCCTTCCTCATGCAGGGCGACCGGTTCGGCGTCTTTCGTGTCCATCGCGAGGCTGACCATCTGAATGTAATAGGGATTCGTGTCAATCGAGTAGACCAACTCACGCCCCTCCTTGATGAACATCGGATCGCGCTTGCCCTTGCCGTCGAAGGTGATCTGCCGTTCGGCCGCGGAGGCGGCAACGGTTACGGCGATGAAGAGGAGAGCTTTAAATGAGTTCATGGATCACGCTCCCTCCGTCGAGGACTTTCATCTCGGCACGTTTCTTGGCACCAACACCGCAGAGTTCCGCGATCGTTGTGCCGGCCATCAACGGGGTGATCGGGCGGGTGATGGGGAACTCGCCCTTGTCGTCGCTTTCGCCGATGCATCTACCCGGTTCGATGCCGCCGCCGGCCCAAAGTGAAAAATAACAATCCTTCCAATGCTCGCGTGCGGCGCGTTTGCTGATCTTGGGCGAGCGACCGAATTCGCCGTAGGCCACAAGCAGTGTGTCTTCCAACATGCCGCGCTGATGGAGGTCATCGAGCAAGGCTGAGAAGGCGCGGTCGAGGATCGGGCAGTGGCGATCCTGGAGGAGCTCAAAGTTGTAGATGTGCGTGTCCCAACCGAAATCGGCGTTGGGCGTGTATGTCTCCACGTATTCGCTCCAGTTCACCTGGATGTAAGGAACGCCGGCCTGCGCCAGGCGACGGGCGAGGAGGCAACCTTGCCCGAAGGTCGTCTGGCCGTAGGAGTCGCGTGTCCTTTGAGATTCCTGCGTCAGGTCGAAGGCCTTGCGCGCCTTCTTGTCAGTCAACAATCCGTAGGCACTCTGGTGACTGCGATGCCAGTCTTCGATGCCGGCAGATTCGAGTGAGCGTTCCGCGTCGTCGAGTTGCTGCAGGAGATTGCGCCGGCTGTGAATGCGCGCCGGATTGATGTCATCGAGCATCTGCAGGGTCGGGATGTTCACCTCACCGGTTTCCGACGCACTGACGAGAAATGGGTCGTAGGCCTTGCCGAGCGTTCCGCCACCGTAGCCGACGATGCGGGTCGGGAGATCGCGCGGAATGCCGCGACCGACAAAGAAGAATGGTGGAAGCGCCCCCTGCTGTCCGCGATCCTTCGCGACGATCGCACCGAAGTTCGGCTGAATGGGCCCGGCGTTTTCCTCGAAGCCGGTCAGCCCGACATTGCCGCCGCCCGGATGGGCGTTGTTGCTGTTCTGCATCGAACGAATGACGCTGAACTTGTCTGAGCGTGCCGCCATGCGCGGAAGCATCTCGCTGAAGTGCATGCCGGGCGTCTTGGTCGGAATCGTGCCGAAGGGACCACGATACTCCATCGGGGCATCCGGTTTCGGATCAATCGTATCGATGTGACTCGGCCCGCCCCAAAGCCAGAGAAGGATGACCGATTTCACCCGCCCGCGCTTCTGGGCCTCCTGCGCCGCCTGCAACAGCGCAAGGTCGGATCCCATCGCAAACGGAACGGCCGCGGCAGTCTTCAGGAAGGAGCGCCGATTGAAGCCGGAACAATCCGCGGATTTGAATTTGCCAAAATCCAGCATGGTGGTTGATTCAGCTGATTATGTGGCATTCCGCTTTCCGAAAGACACGTCTTTTTTGGGTGTAGAAAGAATTAGGGCTCTGCTGCCGCAGAGCCCTTTAAAATCCGATCAATCGATGTAGAAATCGGCTACCGTTGCACGCGGGCATTACCCTTCCAGATGCTCCAGACTTGGTCTTCGTCGGCGGGTTGGCCGTAGTCAGTGAGGAGCGTTGCCGCCAGGGCGCCGCTGGCCCAGCCGAACTGGGCGCACTTCTCGCCTTCCCAGCCGCGGAGGATGCCGTAGAGGAGGCCACCGACGAATCCGCCACCGCCGCCGATGCCGATAAATCACATCGGGTTTGCAACATTATCTAGTCGGTTTGAGACACTTTATTTCGTATAAATAGCCCAAAACCGGTAGTATTCGGCCTAATTCGAGATAATTCG
>JAYPXF010000335.1:0-6170 GCA_038154405.1 Verrucomicrobiales bacterium
GCAGAATCAGCAGATGGCTTTGGAACTGAAGCGCCGACAGGAAGCCCGTCTGCACCGGGTGGAGCGGTCGCTCAAGAACATCGATACACGGAAATATGGTGTGTGCGGCAAGTGTCGGAAGCCGATCGATGAATCCCGGCTTGAGGTGCAGCCGGATGCGGTGATGTGTATCCGGTGTGCAGGGTGAAGCTGTTTCAGTCGTAGCGCGAGCGGTCAACAGCTCTGGACAGGCTATACGAGAGTCCTCGCGAGCCCACTTCAGAGCACTGAAAGTGCGATACCAACGAGCGGGGTTTTCTTTCATCCCTTCGGGACGTTGATCAGGGCTAGCGAGGACTCTCGCCCCACCGAATCGGTTGACCGCTGGCGCTGGGGACGAAAAAAGGGCGATCCGAATTGGATCGCCCTTTTGTGAGATCCTGTATCTTTCAGCTTAGATCACCTTCATGCGGCCGCCGTAGACGGCGCGGTCACCGAGTTCCTGCTCGATGCGGAGGAGCTGGTTGTACTTGGCGAGACGGTCGCTGCGGCTGAGGGAACCGGTCTTGATCTGACCGCAGTTCGTGCCCACGGCGATGTCCGCGATGGTGGCGTCCTCGGTTTCGCCGGAGCGGTGGGAGAGGACGCTGGTGTATCCGTGACGGGTGGCGAGTTCGACGGCGTCGAGAGTCTCGGTGAGGGAGCCGATCTGGTTCACCTTCACGAGGATCGAGTTGGCGGTGTCGTTGTCGATGCCCTTCTGGAGGAACTTGACGTTGGTGACGAAGAGGTCGTCGCCGACGAGTTGCACCTTGTCGCCGAGCTTCTCGGTGAGGAGCTTCCAGCTCTTCCAGTCGTTCTCATCACAGCCGTCCTCGATGGAGATGATGGGATACTTCTTGCAGAGCTTGACGTAGAAGTCGACGAGCTGGGCGCCGGAGAGTTTTTCGCCGGTGCTCTTCTTGAAGACGTATTTGCCGGGGCTGGTGCAGAACTCGGAGCTGGCGACGTCGAGTGCCAAGTTGATCTGCTTGCCGGGCTTGTAGCCGGCGTTCTTGGTGGCCTTCAGAATGCACTCGATGGCGTCTTCGGCGCTGTCGAGATTCGGGGCGAAGCCACCTTCGTCACCGACGGCGGTGGAGAGGTTGCGTCCCTTGAGCACGGCCTTGAGGGCATGAAAGATTTCGGTGATCGCACGCAGGCCTTCGCTGAACGTGTTGAAGCCGGTCGGCATGATCATGAATTCCTGGAAGTCGATCGGGGCGTCGGAGTGGGCACCGCCGTTGATGACGTTGGCCATGGGGACGGGGAGCACTTTGGCGTTGGGTCCGCCGAGATACTGGTAGAGCGGCAGACCGACCTCGTCCGCGGCGGCCTTGGCGTTGGCGAGGGAGACGGCGAGGATGGCGTTTGCGCCGAGCTTGCTTTTGGTGGCGGTGCCGTCGAGATCGAGCATGGCCTGATCGACGGTGAGCTGATCGGTGGCGTCGAGATCGACGAGCGCGGGGGCAATCTTGTCGGTGACGTTCTTGACGGCTTTCGTCACGGCCTTGCCGAGATACTTCTTCTTGTTGCCGTCGCGGAGTTCGACCGCTTCGTTTTCGCCGGTGCTGGCGCCGGAGGGTACGGCCGCCCGGCCAACCACGCCGGAGTCGAGGATGACGTCGGCTTCAACAGTGGGATTGCCGCGGGAATCGAGGATCTGCCGCGCTTGGATATCAACAATGTTACTCATGTTCTATTACGATAAAGGGTTGGTCTCGCCCGAAAGCGAGCGCGCATTCTAGGAGGGGAACTTCGAACGTCAAGGGCGGGAAAATCGAAGGTGTAAAGCAGGGGGATATCCTGTAGCGATGTGATAAACAGTCGTATACAACCCGTGGCTCGGTTGAAAAAACCGTGCGAAGAAACAACCGTTATCTGTCCTGATGGTGTCCCCGACCACCGAACCAGGCCAGCGACCTACCGGGTGGTTTGCCATGTTTGCCCGTCCCTCAGTGGCGACAATTGCGCCGTTGGTGATCGGCATCGGGATTTCTTTGTTGGCCTTTCAAATGGCGCGCAACGAGGAAAATGGGCGCGTGCGGGCTGAATTCGCTTAGGAGGTCGAGCGCAAAATGGGGATTCTCCGGCTGCGCCTGAACGAAAACCTCGATTCGCTGCGATCCATGAGCAATCTGTTACTGCTCGCGGAGAAACCTGGCCGAGGATTTCAAGTTCTGTGAACGGGACGGCAATGGCGGCTACCGGGCTCACTCCGATCGTGAGGAGCATTATCCGGTCTTCTTTCAGACGCCGGTAGGCGACGCCGTGCTGGAGCTGGGGGAGGATCTGGGAGCGGGTCCCGGTTGGCGGGAAAAACTGAATTTCGCCAAGGAGACCGGCCGGGTGGTGATGACCGCACGTTTGGCGTCCACTGAAGCGGGTGCTACCGGTGGACAGGTGCTGGCGATCACGCCGGTTTATCGACATCAACCGCTGCCGAACACCTTGCTGGACCGGAAGGAACTGTCGAGCGGTTACATCGTGGCCGTGCTGAGCGCTGGCGACCTGATCGATGACGCCGTGTTCGGCACGCGGCGCTACAACGTGAATGTGGTGGCGCACGATCTTTCCAGTGGCCGCGAGCGTCTGTTGCACGCGGCCTACGCCAATGAAGCGGACGCCGGTCAATCGGCGGGTGAGGCGGAGGACACCTTGCGACACAACGGGCAAGCCGAGGCGCTCACCGTGGCCACGCGCGCATGGCGCTTGAAGTTCACGCCCGTGCAGGCATGGCTGGACGGAGCCGTGTCCCGTATTCCGCGACTGGTTCTTTTCGGCGGCATCGGGTTGTCGCTTCTGCTTTCCCGCTACATGCGGACCCTGGCCCGGCGCAATGCCAAGGTGGAACATCTGGTTTCCGTCCGGACCCGCGAACTCGTACGTGCCAATGAGCGGTTGCGCCTGGAAATCACCTCGCGCCAGAAATCCGAGGCGGAACTGGTGGACAGCGAACAGCGTTTCCGGGTGACGTTTGAAGAAGCGCCGTCGGGCATCGGACACGCCAGTCTGGTGGGCAAATACCTGAGTGTGAACGACCGCCTCTGCGAGATCACGGGGTATACACGCGAAGAACTGCTTTCTCGGCATTGGCAGGACATCACTTGCCCCGACGACATCAGGAATGACGAACAATTGGTGAAAGATCTTCTGGACGGTTCGCGCGCTACCTATTCCATTGAGAAAAGATATCTGCGCAAAGACCGGGAATCAATCTGGGTGAACCTGACCGTGGCGCTGATCCGCGACAAGCACGACAAACCTGCCTACTTCCTTTCGATCGTCACCGACCAGACCGAGCATCGCAAAGCGCAGGATCAACTCGAGAGTGAACGCAATCGCCTGCGCACGTTGATCGAAGGTATTCCCGGTTCCGTCTACATGAAGGATCGCGAAGGGCGCTATTTTGCGCAAAACGTCGCGGACAAGAAGCTGCTCGGATTCGATGAGAACCAGGGCGCGGTGGGCAAGACCGTGCACGATTTCCCACAGCTCCGACAGCATGCGGATCTCTATTACAAGGACGACATGCGGGTGATTCAGACCGGCATGCCGGTGTTGAACCGGGAAGAACCCTTTACCCGGCCGGACGGTTCGGACGGGTGCCTGATGACCACCAAGCTGCTGCTGATGAACTCGGCCGGCGAAATCACCGGTCTCATCGGCATCACCCGGGACATCAGTGATCGCAAGACCGACGAACGCGAGAAGATCGACATGCTCAGGAAGCTGCAGACCACGCAGAAGCTGGAAAGCATGGGGCTGCTTGCGGGTGGCATCGCGCACGACTTCAACAACCTCCTTACCGGCATCCACGGGCATGCGGGATTGTTGCGCCTGACATCCGGGGAACATCCGGAACTTTCCACCCACATCGGTGAGATTGAACAAGCCGCCCAGCGGGCATCGGAATTGTGCCAGCAGATGCTCGACTATTCCGGCCACAATCGTCACGAGGATCAGCGCCTCGACCTGAATGCCTCCATCAAGCAGACGCTGCCCTTGCTGCGCCATTCCATAAGCAAGAAGGCGGAACTGCAGTACGAACCCGCCGAGAATCTCCCGGCATTCATGGGGGATTCGACGCAATTCCGGCAGATCCTGATGAACCTAGTCATCAATGCCAGCGACTCGTTCAACGGCAGTAATGGGATCATCAAGATGCATACCGGAGTCATGCGGGTCACGCGGCGCTACCTGAACGAGACCGTGTACGATGATAATCTGCGGGAAGGTGACTACGTGTTCATCGAGGTGGCCGACAATGGCGAAGGCATGAGCGAGGAGGTGCTCGCCAAGATCTTTGATCCGTTCTTCACCACCAAGAAGGAAGGCCAAGGGTTAGGCCTGGCCACCGTGATCGGCATCGTTCGCTCCCACCGCGGGGCGATCAAGATCCACAGTCAACGACACCAGGGAACCATCTTCCGCGTGTTGTTGCCCGCGAGCGACAAGCCGGCCGAGCAGTTTCCTGAAGACGAGCAGACCGGCTGGAACTGGCGAGGCACGGGCAAGGTTCTGGTCATCGACGGCGAAGAGACGGTGGGAACCGTGTCAGCGCGAATTCTCGAGGCGCTCGGTTTCGATCCGGTGTTGGCATCCGATGGCAAGAAAGGCGCAGACCTGTTCCATCAAGCCGCCGCGGATTATCGCCTTTTGCTGACGGATTACGGCATGCCGGTGATGGACGGCGTGGAGACCTATCGGCAGATAAAGGGCATGCGCCACGATGTGCCGATCGTCCTGATGAGTGGCTACTGGGAAGAAAAAGCCACCGAGAACTTCGGCTCCGACCTCGCCGGCTTCGTGAAGAAACCATTCGTTCCCGAACAGCTGCGCGACCAGATCAAGGCGGCCATCACCAAGTCCGACCGCATTGTGTCGGAAAACTGAACGTCTCACCTGTGCATCGGTTGCTGAAGACCGATCACTTCTCCCGACACTCCGGACTCGACACCCCGGGGCGCGTTCACGTTTGATGCCGCGCTGCTGATGAAGATCCATGTCAATCGCGACGGCAATGAAGTGGGCGTGTATGCGCCTGCTGAGCTAAAGCGTGGACTGGAGCAGGGCGAGGTGAAGCCGGAAGACCTTGCCTGGGTGGAGGGCAAGACCAATTGGATGCCGGTGTCCGAACTGCCGGAGGAGTTCCTCAAACCGGTGGCTCCGCCGCCGCTGAACGCCTCGGTTCCGCGTCTGCCGCCGCCGGTCTATCACCCCGTGCCCGTGGCGCGCTACATCATCTGTTCCATTGCGTCGATGGGTCTCTACCAACTCTATTGGTTTTACCGGAACTGGGAATATGTGCGGCGCCGTGATCGGCGACGGATCTGGCCGTTTTGGCGGACGGTGTTCATGCCCATCTGGACTTTCTTTCTCGTGCGTGACGTTGAACGGACGGCGGGCGTTCGCACGAGTCAGGCGCTCTGGGTCACCTTGTTGTTTCTTGCCTTGTGCCTGTCAGGACAATTGCCGCAGCCTTACCTCTTTCTGAATATCTTCGCGTTCTGGCCCTTTGTCTATGTGGTCCGGCACATCGGGAGGCTCAACTCGGAACGGATGCGCCTCGTGAATGAGCCGGTGCTGGATCGTCGACACATCGTGGTCTGCGCCGTGGGCTTGCCAGTGCTCCTGCTCGCGACCGCCGTGAATTTCAACATCATGCCTCAACCGAAGATCCTGCTCGGTGAGGAACTTGCCGAATCGCAGCTGGCCTACCTGCGCAAGGCCGGGATTCTGGAGGAGAACGAACAGGTGTTGTTTCTCCATCGGGCCGGCGTGTTTTCCATCGCCGAGATGGGCCAATTGCTCACCGACAAGCGGGTGATAAACTATCGGCTCGACGAGCTCCGCAAGACGGTGGTCGAAAGCGTTGCCCTGGTCAAAGTCAAGGATGTCCGCGTCGAACGACCGGAACAGCTCGAGCGGCAGACCAAGCTGGAGGTCATCACCGGAGAACGGGTTTACGTGTTCGGCCTGAGTCGCAACGATGACCGGGATGTGGCGTTTGAAGAGGAACTCAAACGCCGGGTGGTTGAAGAACAAAAACAGGAGACACCATGAGTTGGCACTACGCACTGAACGAAGAGAAGAAGGGTCCGGTGACGGACGAGGAATTTGAGCGCCTCGCCAAGTAAGGGGTGATCGCC
>JAYPXF010000336.1:0-333 GCA_038154405.1 Verrucomicrobiales bacterium
GGCCTGGACGTCCAAGCATCTGCACGAGTGGTACGGGCATGATCCGGTAGAGTTGAACGAAGAT
Organism: Verrucomicrobiales bacterium; assembly: GCA_038154405.1. Lineage (GTDB taxonomy): Bacteria > Verrucomicrobiota > Verrucomicrobiia > Limisphaerales > JAYPXF01. Next base: position 65 of record JAYPXF010000336.1, read on the forward strand.
CAGCGGAAATACTCCTCAATCGTGATCTCAGCTGCCAAGGGCAATGCGGTTGAGCGCGCGTTGGCGGCCTGGCATCTTGGCTGGAAGCCGGCTTTGGAGGCATCGAGGGACACGACCTGGGTTCCGTCGATTCTGTCCGGTCTGATGGATGATGAATACGCAGCTGTGCGTTTTATTGCGGCGCGCTCATTGCGTGCCCAGGCGGGTTTTGAAGATGTGGCGTTCGACTTTGTCGCCGATGCGTCTGAACGAGCGCGTGTGGTAGGGGA
>JAYPXF010000336.1:343-6153 GCA_038154405.1 Verrucomicrobiales bacterium
TGGATGGGGCGTCCGGAAGCGAAACGCACGCCCAACGTCGCTGTCTTGATCGGGGACGGCGGCGGATTCGATGATGCCGCCATCGTTCATCTGCTGAAGCAGCGCGATCGGCGTCGGGTGAAGATCAATGAGTGACCCGAGCAATATCCGGTCTGTAATTATTCGTTTCACGGAGTCCATCGCCGGCTATATTTCCCGACACCAATGACCGCCATTGCCATCATCGTTGCCGCGCTCTGCCTGGTTGGCTTCTTCGTGGGCTCAAAGCGGAACAACGGATGGGCTTCGTGGTCGCTGGCGGTCGGGGTCATCGCGCTCCTGGTTGCGTTCTGGCCGCAGCCGCAGGTGCCAGAGCGACCGCAAACTCCCACCGTTCCGGACTCAATCCTGCAGGGACCGGTAGAGCCGCTGCCATTGGCTGCGGAGGAGGAGGAAATGACCGTGGAGCACAATCCCCAGGTGCATGTTCCCCAGCAGGAAAAGCATGACGGCTTCGTGAGTTCTTCCGAGTGCCGCGATTGTCATCGTCGGGAGTTTCACACGTGGCACGATTCGTATCATCGGCGAATGACTCAGCCGGCCACGGTGGAGGGCATCGTGGGGAATTTTGACGGACAGGTCTTGACCAATCATGCTCTCGGCACGTCGATTCAACTGAAGCAGGAACAGGATCGGCACTACTTTCGCATAATGGCCGAGCACGGAAAGCCTGACCGCGGTCCCTGGCGGGAGGTGGTCCTCACCACGGGTTCGCATCACACCCAGGTCTATTGGTATCCGACCCGTGTCGGCAACACCCTCGGGATGATGCCATTTGAATTCCTCAAGGAAACGAAGCAGTGGATTCCGCGGGAGGCAGCGTTTCTCATGCCACCGGAACAGCGGTTCGAATCGGAGATCGGGCGATGGAACGACGGCTGCATCAACTGCCACACCACGGGGCCACATTCCGGCGGGCTGGAGAATACCAGCGTCTACAACAGCAAGGTCGGCGAGTTCGGCATCGCCTGCGAGGCGTGCCATGGCCCGGGGGAACGTCATGTGGCGCTGCAACGCAAGGCCAAGGCGGATGGCGTGGAACTCGCTCCGGCAGATGATCCGATTGTGAATCCGGTGGAACTGACGCATCAGCGAAGTTCGGAGGTCTGCGGTCGTTGTCACAGCATTCCCTACGACCGGCGGTTGGATTTGACCAAGCCGGACTATCGGCCCGGCGAAGAACTGAACAAGAAGCGGTTCGTCGTGACCCACGGAAACCGGAAGGGGATCGATGAATTCCTCCGGCTGTCCCCGCGGCATCAGATGTTGGCCGAGGACATTGCGTTGGACCTGAAATTCTCGTTCTGGCCGGACGGCATGGTCCGGTTGGCCGGCCGGGAGTTCGTGGGACTCATCAATTCGCCTTGCCACAAGGAAGGGACCATGTCGTGCTTTTCGTGTCACACGATGCACCAGTCTTCGGGAGACGAGCGACCGGCTCCGGAGTGGGCTGACGATCAGTTGAAGGAAGGCATGCGCGGCAACAAGGCGTGCACGCAGTGCCATGAGTCAGCCTCTTACGACAGCGAAAAGCACACGCACCACCGGAACGGCTCGGTCGGTTCAAACTGCTACAACTGTCACATGCCGCACACGAGTTATGGGCTGCTCAAGGCCGTTCGGAGTCACACGGTCACCAGTCCGAGCGCGAAGGAGACCGTGGAATTCAAACGGCAGAACGCGTGCAACATCTGTCACACTGACAAGTCGCTCGGTTGGACCGCCCGGCACATGAAGGAGTGGTATGGCACCGATGAACCGGAGTTGACGAAGGACCAGCAGGAACTTTCTGCGGTGGTGATGGCTTCCCTTAAAGGCGACGCCATCGATCGGGCTTCCGCCGCATGGTATCTGGGCTGGGCACCCGCCCAGAAGGCATCGGGAACGGATTGGATTCCACCCGTGCTGGCGGTGTTGATGGAGGACAATTACGATGTGGTTCGCTTCATGGCCCACCGCTCGTTGAAAACCATTCCAGGTTACGAAGACACCGAGTTCGATTATGTGTCGAGCAAGCCGGAGCGCGCCGCCGCCATTGCAATGGTCCGCGCCAAATGGACGACCGAAAAACGCAGGGCGGGCAGGGTTGCCGTGCTGTTGCGGGAAGACGGTTCGTTCGACCAACAAACCGCGGATCGACTATTCGATGTTCGGGATAACAGCCCGGTGCTCCTCACGGAGTAGCCTACCTGATCGGCTTGAACTTGAGCGGGTAGGTGTTGTTCGAGGCGTCCTGCGCGACGTAGAGGGAGCCGTCGCTTCCGACGCACAACGCATGGGGATGATAGAAGGCGTGTACGTTGTGGTGCATCTGCTGCAGCTTGCCTTGCTTGTATACCGGCGGATCTCCGCCGAGATTGGCCACCACCTTGAAGTCGTAATCCAGGACGGACATGTAGCCCGGATTGTTGCGCTGCTTGGGCCAATCGTCGCCTAGGTGCGGGACGAAGATATGACCGCGATGAAAGATGATGTCGCGTGGATTGCCGCCGGGGATGGGAATCGTATCGATACAATCGCCGTCCAGCGTGAAGCGTTTGATTTTCTGCTGATCGCTCAAACCGACAATCAAGATTGGGTTCTTCGGATCGCGCAGGTCAATGTTTCCCCCATGCGGGCCCCAGTGGGCAATTCGTGATTCTCCTTCTCCGATATTGCCGCCGAAAGCACGGAGGAATTTGCCGTTGGAATTGAAGCACAGGATGTAGTCGCTGCCATAACCATCGAGCACAAAGAAATCGCCGCCAGGAATCGGGACTATCTCGGCCGGTCGGAACTTGCCGGGGTCCGGATAGAGTCCGGATTCCGTGGGGCACGAAACGGTCATCAACACCTTCCCGTTGAGATCGGTCTTGTAGATCTTGCCGTTCTTTCCATTGTCCGAAATGAAGAGGAATTCCTTCTCTCCCTCGCGCACGATGTTGATGCCGTGCGGGCTCTTGGAGAATCCACCGAAGGCCTTGATCGCCGTTCCGTCCGGTCGGAGAACGACGACGCTGTTCTTCCGGTTGCCGTTCAGGAAATAGAGATTGCCTTTCGAGTCCTCGACCACTCCCTTGCCGTTGCCGATCGGAAACTTCTCACGATTCTTCTGCGCCCAATTCGGAACCAACCGGTAGAGGAACTTCCCGCTCCCAATTTCATACGGCACTGCCGCCGGAACGTATTTGGCGGGAGATACATGGGTGTCGTGGCCCAGGACGGTTGCGGCGGAAAGAAGGAGGACGAGCGCTCTCATGGGAGAGGGCTTGATAGCACGGGAGATGAGTGCTCCTCCAGTCAGGAATGCATCACCTGGCCGCCGTCGATGTTGAGGGTCTGACCGGTGACATTCTTGGCATGGGGAGAGGCGAGGTAAGTCGCCATGGCGGCAAACTCGGGCGGGGTCTGCCATTCGCCGAGCGGGGCGATGATCTTGATCTTGGCTTGGGCCCATTCCTCGTAGCTCTGCCGTTCGGATTCGGGAAGCTTCTCCTGGCCGGCAGCCCAGACAGATTGGTTGAGCTGGGTTTTTACCATGCCCGGCGAAAGACAGTTGGCGCGCACACCATAGGGAGCGAAGTCCTTCGCGGCGCATTGCATGAAGTTGATCAGACCGGCCTTGGCGGCACTATAGGGTGGGTCGGTCTGGGAACCGATCTGCCCGGCGACTGAAGTGAGAAAGAGCAGGGTACCTTGCTTCTGTTCGATCAGATACGGGGCGACGGCATGAGCGACATTGACCGCGGTCAACAGGTTGACGTCGAGGATCCGTGGCCAGTCGGATGGTTCGAGGTTCCAGAAAGGGAACCCGAATTTGCCGGAACCGATGCCGATGGCATGAACGATATGATGAATCCCTCCGCAATCGTTCTGGAATTGCGCGCAGGCGGCTTTGACGTCTTCGAACTTCGTGGCGTCGCCAAAGAAGGAGGATGCGGTTTTGGTAATCGGTTCCGCCTTGTCGTCGCGGTCGAAAGTGCAGAGCTGACAACCTTCACTTGCGAAGGATTCGGCAATCGCGCGGCCGATGCCGTTGGCGGCGCCGAACACGGCAGCGGTTTGTCCCTTGAGTTGGAGGTCCATCAGCGCTTCTTGGGTTGTTGCAGCTTGCGGCGGAGTTTGCCGTTGCTGGAAATCATTTCGACCTGGTAGTGACCGGGGAGATTCTGGTGCCAGAACTCACCGCCGGCCTGACGAATGAGCAACGACCCAGCGGCCACATCCCAGATACGAACGCCGGCTTCGAGATAGGCGTCCAGACGGCCGGCGGCAATCCAGGCCATGGAAAGACCGGCGGAACCGAACATGCGAACCTTGCGGACTTTGGTGACCAGACTGGTGAACGTTGGGAGAGTTTCGGAAATTGTTTCCGCCTTCTTGCTGAAGCCCATGGTGATGATGGCTTCGTTAAGTTTGTTGCGATCGCTTACGTGGATCTTGCGGCCGTTGCAGCGTGCGGGCTTGTCATTCTCTGCCGTCCACAGTTCGTCAAGGAACGGATCGTAGGTGATTCCGATCAGTGTTTCCGCGCCGAAGAGATCTGTCTTTTGCGCGCGCCCCTTGCGCCTCTTTTGCAGGGCGATGCAGACGCAGGCGTGGGGAATGTCGTAAGCGAAATTGACAGTGCCGTCGATGGGGTCAACGACCCAGCGGTATTCGGAATCGGGATCTCCGAGAATGCCTTCCTCGCCGAGAATCGGGATCTCGGGGAACGCCTTGCGCAGGGTGCGTTCGATCAATTTCTGCGACTTCACGTCGAGTTCGAGTTTGATGTCGAACTGGGTGGCGGAATTGATGTTCTTGGTTCGCGCCACGTTGCGACGCATGAGGGCGCCGGCGGCCTTGGCGGCATCGATGGCGGTGTTGAAGGCGCGTTTCTGTTCGCGGGAAGTCATGGGGTAAGCTTCAAAATCCAAACTCCAATCTTCAAATAAGCCTCAAGCTCTAAACTTCAATCCGACGGTGGATGCCACGACTCATATTGGATTTTGGAGTTTGAAGCCTGGAGTTTTTCACATCATTCCCACTCGATGGTCCCGGGTGGTTTGCTGGTGATGTCGAGCACGCAGCGGTTGACGCCCTTGACCTCGTTGATGATGCGGTTGGAGATGGTTTCGAGCAGGTCGTAGGGGAGTTTCACCCAGTCGGCGGTCATGCCATCCCGAGATTCCACGACGCGAAAGGCGATGGCGTCATCGTAGGTGCGTTCATCGCCCATCACGCCGACGCTCTTCACCGGGAGCAGGACGGCGAAGCTCTGCCAGACCTTGTAGTACCAGTCACTCTTCTTCATCTCCTCGATGATGATCTTGTCGGCGGCGCGCAGGACATCGAGGCGCTTCTTGGTGACTTCGCCCATGACACGAACGGCGAGGCCCGGTCCCGGGAAAGGCTGGCGATCGACGACTTCGCGCGGGAGTCCAAGTTCGCGGCCCAATTCGCGGACCTCATCCTTGAACAGGCAACGCAGCGGTTCGACCAATTCGAACTTCATGTTCTTGGGCAGACCGCCGACGTTGTGATGGCTCTTGATCAGTGCGGCGGGATTGCCCGCGATCGGAACGGATTCGATGACGTCTGGATAGAGCGTGCCCTGCGCGAGGAACTTTGCCTTGCCGGCACGCTTGGTGGCCTGCTGAAAGACGCGGATGAAATGGTTGCCGATGATCTTGCGTTTGCGCTCGGGGCTGGTGACACCTTTCAGGCGCTTGAGGAACTCCGCGGCAGAGTTTTCGTACTGCAACTTCATCTGGAAGTTGCGGCCGAAGAGATCCTTCACGGCATCGGCC
>JAYPXF010000337.1:0-6145 GCA_038154405.1 Verrucomicrobiales bacterium
ACTGTTGGTTGCCCATGCCACCGCGCCTCCCGCCTGCTGTTCCGAGCATCTCAGTTGGCCCAATGCAATCGGAGCGGCGTTCGGCGGTCTGATGCTCGCGTCGACCCATTATTTCAACATCCGCTGGCAGAAGGCTCTGGCTCCGGCGGCTGTCAGCGGCTGTTGCAATCATTCGGACTGTGCCGGCAATCAATCGTGAACCCGTTCGGAAAAACGAAATGCCCATTTACGTTTACGAGACCATACCTGCTGACGACGATGAATCGCCCCGTCGGTTCGAGCTGAAACAGTCCATGTTTGACGAACCCCTGACGCAGGATCCGGAAACCGGTCAGTTGGTTCGTCGGGTGATCATGGGGGGCTACCTCACTACTTCGCGCGGCACCGGTTCGAATGCCTGCTGCGCCAATTCCGGCTGCGGTTGCAATTGATTCCCGGCGTGAGTATATGAATGGCGATGGTGAAATGAATACGTCTGTGACAGGAAAGATATGGGCAATAGCACGAATCGCCTTGCTGGAAATGCTGCGTCGCAAGGACATGTATGTCGTCGTCCTGCTGGCGGCGGTTCTGACGGTCCTCGCCGCATCGGCGAATTTCTTCAACGACGGTCAGATCGTTCGTTATCTTCGTGAACTGAGCCTCGCACTGGTCTGGATCGGTTCGTTGGTGCTGGCCGTGATGTCGATCGCCCGTCAACTCCCGGGCGAGCATGCCAACAAGACGATCCAGCCCTTGCTTGCGAAACCGATCAGTCGCCTGCAGGTGTTGCTGGGCAAGTTCCTGGGTTGTTGGTTGGCAAATGGCGCCGCGCTGTTGATCCTCTATGCCTGGTTTCTGGCTGCGAGTTCATGGAAAGGCGGGGAAATCTCCGCGTTGGGCTGCGCTCAGGCGCTTCTCCTGCACTGGCTCCTGCTGGCGATCGTCATCTCCGGTGCCTTGCTGGGCTCACTCGTCTTCACCGCGCCGTCTTCCAACACGGTCATTGCGCTCATCGTCACTGGTGGCCTGCTCTTCGTTGCCCAGCATCTGAACAAGATCGCCCTGCGGATGGAGGAACCGGCGCAATCCGTTCTCTATGGTATCTATTACGTGATTCCCCACCTGGAATGGTACGATACCCGGCTCCTGATCATCCACAACTGGCCGCCGATTCCACCGACAGCCTTCCTGATTGCCATTGCCTATTCGGCGTTCTACACGGGTCTTCTGATCCTCGCGGCGAATCTGATCTATCGCCGCCGGGTGTTGAATTGATCGATCTGCGGCCGGTGGTCCGGATCAAATTCGAGGTTGAACTAATCGCGTGAAAGTTGAGTTAATCTGCGCGTCGCATGTCAAATTGCCTGCAAATCCGTCGACTTTTGCTGACCACCTGCCTGGGGTTGGTGGCCTTGTGCCATTGGTCTTGTCGCGCGGCGGCGGCTGACACCGAACGCTTCGAGGCGGCCCGGCAGACTACCATTCAGTGGATGCAGACACGGAAGGCGATCAATTCGACCATCCGTGAATGGTCTGATCAGAAGCAGGCCTTGGAGCTGACTACGGAACTGCTGAACAAGGAAATCGGGGTGCTAGACGGTCAAATCAAGCAGGCAAGGGAAGACGCCGTGGGGAGCAAGACCAAACGGGACGAACTGGATGCCAAGCTCAAGAGTCGGAACGAACTGCTCGACTACGCCGCCAAGCGGCTTGGTGCGGTCGAAGCCAAGATCGCGGGCCTTGCTGGACTATTTCCGCCGGTGCTCAGTGAGAGCGTCGAGCCGCTGCTGAAAAAGTTCCCCAAGCCGGACACGTCATCGCAGATCCCCGTTTCGCAACGCCTGCAGAATCTGCTCACCGTCTTCAACGAGATCGAGAAATTCAACGCACAGTTCACGGTGATTCCGGAAATGCATCAGTTGAACGGAACACAGGTGCGGGTGCAGGTGCTTTATCTCGGATTGGCGCAGGCGTTTTACGTGAGCAAGAGCGGTCGTTTGGCGGGTGTCGGTCGGCCCGGTCCGGATGGTTGGATCTGGGAACGCAACAACAAGATTGCCAATGACGTCACGCGGGCCATCCGGGTGTTCCGTGATGAGACGATTCCATCCCTGGTGAATCTGCCGGTTGAACTGCAATGAGACTGGCTGCCCAAATCATTGGCATCATTGCGGTCGTCACGATCAGTCGCGCGGCGGATGCGTCGTTTGACAAGGCGTCGGCCTCGGTTCAATCCGATCTGCGGGTTGCGCAACAGGAACTGACCGAGCTCAACCGCAAGATCGCCGCTGAGAAACTGCCGTTGGCGCGTAGGGTGGCGGATTTGGAATCGTCGACCGCGACGAAACGCGGGGAACTGACCAAGGCGCAGAAGGAAGCCTTTGATGCCTCTGCCAGCATTGGTGGTTTCGAGTCGGAGTTGAAGACGGCGGATCAGGAGGTGGAATTTGTCACCAGTTCCCTCGCGGAATTCGGCCACTTTTTGGAGACCAAGGTTCACATCAGTGAGCTACGGGATTATGAGCCATTGATCGAGCAGGCGGAGTCTGCCGCCAATGACGTCAATCTTTCCGGTCGCGAGCGATTGGATCAACAGCTTGCCCTGCTCGACAAGGCGGCGGATCGCATTGGAGATCTCATGGGTGGCCAGACCTTTTCGGGACAGGCCCTGTCGGCTGAGGGTGAGTTGGATCAAGGACACTTTGCATTGGCCGGGCCGATCGCGGTGTTTGCCGGTAGTGCGAACGGCAACCTGGGTATTGCTCAACTGGAGGTGAACACCATGGACGCAGTCGTCATTCCGCTGCATGGCAGCGTCACCAATCAACTCGCCGAACTGGCCCAGACCGGGAAGGGGCTGTTTCCAGTCGATGCCACCGGTGGGCGCGCATTGCGGATCGCCGAGCGGGAAGAGACATTGACGGAACATCTGCAAAAGGGTGGCGTGGTGATGATTCCGATACTGGTTCTCGCGGGACTGGCGGGACTACTCGGGATTGCCAAGTGGGCCCAGGTTGCATTCCTTCGAGCGCCGCTGCCGCAGGATGTCGAACTGATCCTCAAACAGATGGCTACAGACCAAAAGACCAAGGCCCGTGATCACGCCCGTTCGCTGAAAGGGCCGGCTGGCAATCTGCTGGAAACCGCCATCGACAATGCGCACCAGAAGAAGGAACTGCTCGAAGAAATGCTCTACGAACGAGTGTTGCACATTCGCCCGCGGCTGGAACGCTGGCTCCCGTTTATCGGTCTGACCGCCGCCATTGCGCCACTGCTGGGATTGCTGGGAACGGTCACGGGCATGATCAACACCTTCAAGCTGATCACATTGTTCGGCAGCGGCGATGCCAAGACGCTCTCCAGCGGTATTTCCGAAGCTCTCGTCACCACCGAGTGCGGACTCATTGTCGCGGTTGCAGCGTTGCTCGTTCATGCCGCGCTCACTCGTCGCATTCGCGGCTTTATCACCAGTCTCGAACAAGCCGCGGTCGGATTCGTCAACGGCCTTGCCCTGAAGCGCGATGATCAATGACTTCCATCCCCATGATCTGTGGCACGTCTGGCACGACGGCGGTTGCGTGTTGATTCCGCTGTTCCTGCTGGCGTTGTTCATCGGCTACCAGGTCTGCGAAATGCTCATCTACTTCGCGCGGACGGATTGCCGGGATGCCGAGAACGAGAAGTGGAATGAATGGATCAGGCGACCGGATCGAGCCAGGGGTGAAGCCGGTGAAATCATCCGTTATTCGCAGGCCGGCGAGAAAAGCGCCTGGTCGGTTCGGGAACGATTTCTCGCGGTGCGTTCGGCGCGTTTGCCACGGTTGAATCAACGTATCGTGATGCTTGGTGTCGCAGTGGCGGCGGCCCCGTTGCTCGGACTGCTGGGTACGGTGCTCGGCATGCTGGAAACCTTTGAAGCGATTGGCGAGACCACGGGCAATACACTGGATCGCATGTCGCACGGCATCTCCGAAGCGCTCATCACCACCGAAGTGGGACTGATCATAGCGGTGACCGGATTCTTCGGTCTTTACCTGGTGCGTCGCCGGCGCAATCGCTTCCGCGAGTTTCTCTATCACCTCGAAAACCTGACACTGCAGCACTGCCAGCAAAGCTGATCATGCAAAGCCGCCGCTATCTGGAAGAAGAGGAAGAGCGCAACGAGATCAACATCTCGCCGCTGATCGACATGGTGTTCATCCTCTTGATCTTCTTCATTGTCACGACGGTGTTCGTCGAGGAGACCGGCATCGACGTCGACAAACCGGTCGCCAACACCGCACGTCAGCTCGAAAAGAAATCGATCCTGATCGCGCTCAGTGCGAGTGGTCAGGTCGTCTACGGCGGACGCGAAATCGGCGTGCAGGGCGTGCGAGCCGTGGTGACGCGTCTGTGCGAGAAACAGGCCTTGCCGGTGATCTTGCAGACGGACAAGAGCGTCCACGCCGACCTGATCGTTTCCGTGATGGACGAAGCCAAGGCGGGTGGCGCAAACCTGATCAGTCTTTCCACCGATACGCCCGGAAGTTGAACCATGACCGCGGATTCCCAAACGATTTCGGCCGGCTTGGTTTACCAGGCACCGCCGCAGCGTGGTCTGCCGATCGTCTCCGCCTTGCTCGCCCTTGCCTTCGGGGTTGGGATCTTCATTTCGTTCGCGGTGTTTCAGGTCCAACCGGTTGAACCCGAAATCGAGAAGCAGGCGAGACGTCTCGCCGCGGTTGAAAAGCCGCCACCACAAATCAAGCAACCGCCGCCACCGAAGAAAGAGATGCGGGTGGTGAATACGCTCAAGGTTCAGGTAAAGCCCGATCTGCAGGTTCCCGTGCCGCCGCTGAAACTGAATCAGCTCAACATCAAACTGGTCCCGGACTTCAACACCAGGCTCGCCGGCAATTTTGATTTTGAGTTCCAGACGTTGGGGCCCGGAGTCTCCAGCTTCGAGGTCTTTGATCTCAGCGAGGTTGATGGTCAACCACGAGCTCTCTTCGTTCCCCGGCCGACATATCCGGTCTCACTGCGTAAATCGGGTGTCTCCGGTCGCGTCATTGTGGAATGCGTGATCGATGCCGAAGGCGCCGCTCGTGGGCTCAGTATTCATGAATCCTCGCACCGGGCGTTCAACAACGCCGCGCTGCATGCGATCAGTCGGGCCCGTTTTCAACCCGCCACCAAGGGTGGTCAACCCGTTGCCGCTCGGGCGCATATTCCGTTTCGTTTCGAAGCCCCGGTGAAATGAGCGTCCTTCGTTACATCCTGTTGCTGGCGTTGCTGGTCACTTCGGCCCGGGCGGTCGATTTCGATCTGCAGAGGATCTTTCAGACGCCCGAATTCAAAGCCCGCTTCGTCGCCAGCTATGGTTTCAATTCCTCGGTCGAACCCACCATCACCCAAGAAGAGAAGAAGCTGCTCGATGAAGTGGCCGGCATTCTCGCCACCAACCAGCCGGCGGCGGCTTTGCGACTCTTGGAAGCCACCTCAACCAATTCCAGTGCCGCCTTGGATTTCACCCTCGGCAATTTCCTGTTCCAACAGAACAAGCTGGACGAGGCCGCTTCGCAATACCGCATTGCGTTGAAGAAAATGCCTGACTTCCTGCGGGCTCACAAAAACCTCGCACTCATCCAGTTCCAAAAGGCCGATTACACCAACGCCCTGACTTCGCTGCTCAAGTCTCTCGAACTCGGAGAAGTCGACGAGCTGGCCTATGGACTCGTCGGTCATTGCCACTTCCGTCTCGGCCACCACGCCTCCGCCGAGTCTGCCTATCGACGTGCGCTCATTTTCAATCCTGCCAATGAGAATTGGAAACAGGGTCTCGCCAGCACGTTGATTGAACAGCGCCGGCACGCCGAAGCCGCCGCCTGGTTGGAGGAGTTGCTGGTGCGGAAGCCTGATCGGGCCGATCTGTGGCTCGCCCAAGCTGACACTTACCTCGGTCGGGAAGATATCGATCGGGCCGCCGCGAACTACGAACTTCTGCGGCGAATGGGCAAGGCAAACGTGGGCAGCCTGCTCAACCTCGGAGACATATACGTCAATCAAGGTCTGCCCAAAACCGCGGTGGACACCTATCTCGATGCGCTGGCAAAAAAGCCGCTCCCGGATTTGAATCGGTTGCTCGGGATCGCACGCATTCTTTTGGAACAACAACATCCACAGG
>JAYPXF010000338.1:0-2714 GCA_038154405.1 Verrucomicrobiales bacterium
GTTCATACGTGCACCGTGAATCTCTAAACCGGTTTGCCGGCCGCATCCACCACCTTGCCCCGACACGGACTTGATCCCGCCAATCACGATGTTGTTGTTCTCCTGCTTGTCCGGACGGAGCGTAACCCGGTGACTCTTCAGTCCCTTCTTGGTGACGGACAACGCGGTCTGCTCATTGGGTATCCACCCCAGATAGAACCTCCCGTTGGTCTTGGTCGTCATCTGAATCCGCAATGTGCGAGGTTCCACGATCCGGTTTCCCGAGATCTTCACCCCCGACAGCGGTTTGCCATCGGAATCTTTCACAATGCCCTTGATGAGAAACCCCGGTCCGAGTTTGACCTCGAGCGGCTTGTTTTGTTTGCCAATCGTGACCGGAATGATCTCCGGGCATTTCGCGTTGCCCTGGACGGTCACGAAGCTCTCGCCCAGTGGCAGGTTTTCAAATTTGAATCTGCCGTCCTTGTCCGTGAGCGTGTTCTCGTTCGACTTGTCATACAGGTTGATGCCGAAGAACACCTTGGCGCTTCCGGCAAACAGATCATCCTGGGAAACGTCCGCGCCGATCTGCAATTCGCGCGTGGTGACATCGCTCCGACCGACGGTCATCCGGTCGCGTTCCGGCGGATCTAACTGTCCGTCCAACGTCCATTTCCCCTTCTCATCGGTGACCGTGGTCCCCCGTCACATCACCACGCTCATCCCGGCCATGGGATTGCCGGCATCGTCGACCACGGTACTGCCAACCCGTCTGCCTTTTCGCGGGGCAAAACTCGCGTTCAAAGGAATCTCACGTCGAAGGGATTTATAGGCAGGCAGATATCCGGGGGCAGACACCTGCAAGGCCACGTAGCTGGTTTCCTCCTTCCAATAGCGAAATTCAGCCTTTCCCTTGTCATCCGTCGCCACCGTCTTCGCCACGATGTAGACTCCCTTGGTGTCCACCGAGGTCTGGATCGTGGCGTCCTTGATCGGCTTTCCGGTTTCGGCGGAATTCACGACAATCCCAATCTTCCCCTTGAATTCACGCTTGGGTTGGTTGAGTGGAATTGACTTCGTCTTGGGCCGCGACGGATCGGTCTTCGCCACCACCGCCGAGATGACGCAATAGGATGCCGTCTGCAGATCAGACACAAAATCGATGCTCTTCACCACGCGCTTGGGATGCGGGTTCATGAAGTGAGTCTTCCATATCCGCCGGAAGCCCTTGTATTGCGTGTTGCGTGTTGTCGCCGGCCGGATCGCGCCAGATGAACTTGGCGTTCGGATCGCCCATCGTCTCCACTTCGTAACTTGGCAGAAACGCCCAGTTGCACACGTGATACGCCCAACGGATCTGATACTCGTGTCGCGAGCCATCGGCATAGTTCAATCGAACGCGGGCCACCTGCCGATCTTCGACATCACTCCAGCGACCATGATGCACGAGATGCAGTTCATCGAAAGCTGCGTTCACCGGCACGCCTTTGACGGCGATCGGAAGATATTCCCCGCGCGAAGCGCGCAAGGCGCCCCAAAGACAGAACTCGCCGTTCAGATTGAACCTCAGACCATCGAAGACCAGAGTCTTGATCAACGGCAGTTCCTTGCTGATGCCGGTATAGTTCGTGGCATCAAAACGCCTCGTATAGTGCGGCTCCAGATCGAGCAACAGACCTTCTTTGCCGATTTCAGCCGCCGGGATTGAAGGGGCGGAAACGGCGCCAAGCACCAGCAGAATGCGGAGGATCGACTTCATTGTTGTTTGGGAAAGGCGAAAACATCGGACACGTTTCTTCAGTGCCCAGAGAATGCTCCCGCACTTGCCGAAGTCAAGAATGGCGAATCTGTGGATTCGCTTGGCAAGCGATGCAGCAAGAAATGGAAGCAACTCGGGCAATGCTCGTGCAAACCGCCGTTTGTCCGCGGACGCGACGCAGCGCGTCCCTACCAGAGTGTGCAGTTCTGCGACTGTTTCTCGTCAGTTCCTTGCTTGCTCAACCTTGCGGTAGAGAAACGCATCGGAAGTAACGAGAGAGGTGATCAGGGCCTTCATACTGCCACCGTTGTCGCGGTAGGCTTTGTGAGCTTCCTGAAGCACGGGGGCGTCATTGAGGGTTTCGTTGCGGCCCATCCAGAAGCGGAAGGCGTGGCGGATGAAAACCTGCTCGACGCGTTCGCTGTTGGCGAGTTTCTCGATCATGTGGATCGCGTTGTTCACCGGGCCATCCAATTCCGGATCACCAGAGTCGATGATCTCACCGGTGGTGTCGACGGGTTCACCCAATTCCGTGGTGCGGAAAAGTCCGGCGTGATTGTACATCTCAAACGGGAGGCCGAGCGGATCCATCTTCTCGTGGCAGGTCCAGCAGTATTTCTCCTGCGTGACGCGCATGCGCTTGCGCAGGGTGTTCTGTGGTTCGTCCGGCAACATGGCATCCACGGTGATGGGCACATCGGGAATTCCGCCACCCAACAGTCGTTGGCGGACCCAGATACCACGATGGATGGCGTGGTTGTCCATCGCATCGGAATGGGAAACGAGCCATGACGGATGGGTCAGAATGCCGAGCCGTTCACCAACCGGAGCAGTTGCCAGAGTTCGTTCGGGCCTCATCGAACCATTGCCGAAGGAACGACGGCTGACGCGCGCGTAAATCCGGTCGCCTTTGAATTCAGCGGTTGCGACGTCGACATTGATGTTACTGCGTTTCCGTTTTTGATCCCTGGCGAGC
>JAYPXF010000338.1:2724-6144 GCA_038154405.1 Verrucomicrobiales bacterium
CATCCACAGTCTTGAGTTCCTCGTCGATCTCCTTTCTCAGTTCCGCGTCCTCAATCTTTTTCCTGGCGGAGGCTTCCTGCCTTTCCTCCGGAGTGTGCTTGCGACCGAAGTAGATGCGGTCGTTTCCGGTGGTGACGACTTTCTGGGTGGTGAGGAGTTCCTTGAGGACATCTTTGTCTTCTTCAAGGATGAGCTCGATCAAACGATCCGTGCTCGCGGCGGCGTCGAACATGGCGCGGTAGTGTCCGTTACCACGAGTGGAGGCACCGGTCTTGGCCAAGGCCGCCGTGTCCTTGCAGATGTAGCCGGCAAGGTCGTGATCAAAGTAGTCTCGAAAGAAGCGGAGGATGCGAGGCTTGCGGATGCTGTCGTCTTCAAGCATCCGCGTGACTTCCCGCTTCACATCTTCGCGGGTGTGCATGCGGCCTTCGAGAACAGCCGCGCGGAGCTGCTCGTCCGGTTTGATGTAACGAAGCGCATGATTCACCGCCAGGCCGAGTTCCCAATCCTGAAGCATGACGCGGCCGTTTTGATCCGGTTTTCCAGTCTCGACCAGCTCCGGTCGGAACAATGCATCGCGATCGAGAAAGATGGCGGACAGCCCCATGATGACGCCGTCCTTCTTGCCGACCTTGGCGATGGAATCTTTCACGATGGCAAGATAGTCGGCAGACTCCGTCTTCGTCGGCGGGCGAAACGTGAGGGCTTCGAAGAGGTAGTCCACGGCAGCCTGAAGACGTTCATCAGTAGCACCGGGGTCTTTCAACAGATCATAGACCGGAGTGAGCGGACGAACCACCTTGGTGCTGTAGGTGATCGCGGTGGGCAGCCCGCGAAGATCTCCCTCGGGTTTCACCGCATCGTAGGTCTTGGGATCATCGGTGATCTGTTCCGGCATGCCAACCAGGCTCAGCGGACCGTAGGCCATGTATTTCAGGATGTCCTCAGCCTTGCCGAGGATCTGGGTGGCTTCAGCGCTGTTGACGGTGTAGAGGTCAGGATAATTCTCCAATCCGTGTTTACGGGCGGAAGACAGGACGACCGGCACGCTCTTGACGGCAGTGGCGTAGGCGACCGTTCCACCGATCCAGCGCGTGATGCGGTCGGTGCCAAAGTAGAGTTTCAGTTCACCGCCGTGATTGGAAGGCACCACGTCACCGCGCGTGCGCACGCCCGGCTTCTTGGGATCGTATTTTGGTTCGGTATTGATGAGCTCATTAAGACGGGTGATGTGTTCATGGGGAGTCACGCGCCAGATACGTGCCGGCGACGCGGTGGGAGCGAGCTTGATGCCTTCCGGCAAGGTGCCAAACAGGAGATCGTGATCGACGTAGTTGCCCTTCTGCGGATCCAAGTGGGCGGAGAAACCGCCCTTGTTCTTCATCACACGTTTCAGTTCGCCGACAACCCAGTCGGAGAAGCGCAGTCGTTCGATGGTGTCCAACTTCGATTTCTTGGGCGGCATCTCACCGAGCGTGACCTGAGCCCAGATCGACTTCCAAACGGCGGCGTTGCCTTCGTCCACCCTGCGGAGATCGAGCAGCGAAAGATTCCCCTTCTTCGTCTCGTCATCGTGGCAGTCGAAGCAGTTGTTCTCCAGGAACGGCTGCGCGAAGGTCTTGAACTTCCCGCGAACGGGTTCACCGGGGGTGTAGGTAGCAGCGGCTCCGGCATCCGTGCCGAGCAGAGCCATGGCCGCCACCGCGAAGGTGAGGGTCAGATTGTTCACGCCAGAATCTCTTTGAGGGGACCAGTGCCCGCGTCGAACTTCTTGGCGAGCTTCTCGCTCATGTTGAAGCGGTCACAGTTCACGCCGACGGAACGCAGGATGGAAGCGTAGAGGGCGTTGATCGGACGCTTGCCATCCAGCTGGGTGAGGCGGCCGGTCTTGAATGCGCCACTGCCGTTCCCGAGCAGCATCACCGGCCAGTTCTTTCCGCTGGTGTGCTGTGCGTCGGCGTTGTTGCTGGTGTAAACGATCAATGTGTTGTCCATCATCGTGCCGCTGCCTTCGGGAACGCTCTCCAGCTGTTCCATGAGGCGCACGAGCATGCGGCTGTTGTATTGGCGGATCTTGATCCAGATCGGATTGTCCGGCTGCTTCATGTGGCCGAGATTGTGGCCCTGCTGATCGACACCGAGGCCCTTCCAGGCACCGAAGATTTCGCCGCGACCAGAGCCCACCGTGAGAACACTGGTGATGCCGGACTTGAGGGCGGATATACCGAGGTCCAACAGGCGGTCGTGCCAATCGGTTTCGAATTCCGGATTGGTGTAACCATAATCCACTTTCGGAGCGAAATTACGCAGGTGATCGGAGACACCGCCAAGACGTTCACGCAAGCCGTTGATGTCGTTGAAGCCGTTGACGTATTGGCTGTAGCGCTGCTTCTCCATACCCGGCAGGGACTTGCCCTTGGCCGCCGCGAGCTGCTCGATCCGATCGAACATGCTGGACCGGGCTTCGTGCTGCTTGCGAATATCACCCTTGGAGATGCCGCCATAGAGCATCTGGTAGAGGTGATTCGGATTCGAGTGCATGAAGATCGGTTGGCCGGCACCGCTGGCCGACAGATTCGCAACCGTGGGCTTGGCCCGCATGTTCTCAATGGAATCCATTCCAATACAAAGATGCGGCAGAAGCGTTTCCGAGAGCACCTTGCTCAATTCGTAATCAATCGTGGCCGCGCTGGGCGGGACGCCATCACTGCCGCGGTAACCACCGAGCGCACCAAAGAACGCACTGTGCGACGGGCTGGTGTGGACACCATGCAAACCGTTGATGATGTGCAGGCGCTCCTTGTAGGGCTCCAAGGCCTCGATGGGCTCAGGCAGCTTGGCATTGGCCAGCGAACCACTGCCGGACATGTTGGTCGGAAGACAGGTCTTCGGATCGAAGCCCTGATTCTGCATGAAAAAGATGATTCGTTTTGGCCCACCCGAAACGGTGGATGCAGCGCGGGCGACACCCGGCAACATGGAGCAACCAATGGCGGAACCGACACCGGCGGCCATTCCCTTGAGCATACTTCTGCGATTGAGCTGCATATTCTTACGGAATTCTTGTCGTAAAGAGACTGATGGTTTCACGGATTATTCGAATTACCAGTCTTAGATTCATGGCGCGAAAACGCGGTATTCGTGAAAAGCTTCCAAGAAAAGCACCTTGCCCGCTAAGGATCGCCCAACATCGGTGTCGTCCCATTGTTCGCCGATTCTCTCACCCGAAATCAGACAAGCAATGAAACGAGACAACCTCCCGCCAATTCGCACAAACCTCACGTCCCTGATCGCCGCCGCAGTGACCATGGTCTCTTTCGAATGCCTGCCTGCCACTTCAGTGTCCCAACAATTGCAAGAACTGAGTACACTCCGGGGAGACACAAACATGTCATTCGCCGCAGTATCCGGTCTGGCGAG
>JAYPXF010000339.1:0-6004 GCA_038154405.1 Verrucomicrobiales bacterium
CGCTTCGCCTTGACCGGATTGGACCATGCTGTTGCCCAGGTTGTACCAAGCCTGCCGCTGCAGCGGAATGTCCTCCGTGGCAACCGCGGAACTGAAATGCCTCGAGGCCGCCTCGAAATCACCGGCCCGATAGGCCGCCGCACCGGCATTGAAGGTCAACCGATGATCGTCCGGATTCTTCTCTCGCAGTTTTTGGTAGACCTCCTGGGCCTCTGCAAATTCTCCGGCTTGAAACTTTTTTCTCGCTTCACCGATCGACTCTGCCCGAAGCGATCCGGGCAATGCGAACAACGCCATCGCTAACAACGCCATCGCAGCCGACGGACTCGTCTTCCACTTTCTCGATCTGCGTTGGTCGGGCATGAACATTTCGATCAAAAGCAAAACAATCGCCACCGAGAGCGGCCAGTAAAATCGTTCGAAAAACCGCCGAATCAACCGTGAGGAAATCTCCCCACGCGGCAAGGGCGCAAGGCCTTGAGCATACAGAGTATCGATCGTTCCAGCCGCCGAAAGGTTCAAATAGAATCCCTTGCCCACTCCGGCCAACTGCTGCAGCAGCGCCTCATTCAGGCGTGACCGGACCACCTGGCCGCTCTGATCCTTCAGATATTCCATCGTGGTGCCACGACCTCCGAGTGGAATCAGGTCGCCTTCGGCACTACCGATTCCCAGGGTAAATATTCTCATGTCGTCCTTTGCCGCCTCTTCACCGGCTTCGAGCACGGCCTCTTCGTGATCTTCACCATCCGTGATGATGACCAGGATCTTGTAGTTCTCCTCCTCATTCTTGAACGCCTCCATCGCCACCTGGATGGTTTCGGCAATGGCTGTGCCCCCCTGCGGCATCACATTCGGGCTGATGGCGTTCACACTCTGGCGGAAGGCATTGTCGTCGAGCGTGAGCGGGCACTGCAGAAACGCCGTCCCGGCAAAGGTCACCAAGCCGATGCGATCACTCTTGGCCACCTTCATCAGGTCCATCGCCGCCAGCTTCGCACGCTCGAGCCGGTTCGGTTTCACGTCCATCGCCAGCATGCTGCGGGAGGCGTCAATGGCCACCACAATGTCCAAGCCGCGCTGCGTCGCTTCATCCCACTCGAATCCCCAGCGCGGGCGAGCCAAGGCGACAATGACCAACAGGACGGCAAGAGTAGCCAGAACCATTCGAGACTTCTGACGGCCACGGGATACGCCGACCGTGAGATCCTTCACCAGTCGCCGGGGAATGAATTCCTGGATCAGCCGCTGACGTTTCTTCCATGCCGCGACAAAGAACCAGGTCAACAGCGGCATGAGCAACAGGAACCACAGCAGTTCAGGTTTCGCAAAACTCATGGCAGCCTCCTGAACATCGTGTGGGCCAACAACAACTCCGCCAGCAGCACCCCGAGACCAATCGCAATCGGCCAATGCAGCAATTCCTCAAAGCGCTGAAACTTCTTCACCACGACCTTCGTCTTCTCCAGCTCATCAATTTCATCGTAGATCCGCCGCAACGTGTCGGTGCTGTCTGCACGATAGTATTTGCCGCCGGTGGCGTCGGCGATTTCGCGTAGGGTGTCCTCGTCGATGTTCACCTCCACCTTGGAATAGGATTTCTGGCCGAACACGTTCATCTGCGGCCACGGCGCCAATCCCCGAGTGCCCACGCCAATGGTGTAGACCTTGATACCCAATACCTCCGCCGCCTCTGCAGCCGTCTTGGGCGGCACACTCCCGGCATTGTTCTGACCGTCGGTCATCAGGATCACGATCTTGCTCTTGGATTTCACGTCGCGCAGACGGTTCACGGCAGCCACGAGACCCGACCCGATCGCTGTGCCATCTTCGATTCCCTCAAAGCCGAGTCGGGACAGGTTGTTGAGCAGAAAGTCATGATCCAGCGTCAACGGGCCGGCCATGTAGGCACGCCCGGCGAACGCGATGAGACCAATACGGTCGCTGGGGCGTTTGGATACGAATTCGTCCATCACCTTCTTGGCGAGATTGAGTCGATAGATCCGCTCGCCATTGTCATCAAGGAAATCCTCCGCCGCCATGCTGGTCGAAAGATCGAGACTCAAAACGATGTCGATGCCAGACGCCTTGATCTGCCGGGAGCCTTCCACCAGTCGCGGACGGGCCAGTGCCACAATGAACATCGCGAGGGCGATCCAGCGAAGCAGCTTGAAGATCTCCCGAGCGCGGCTGCGGCTGCGCTTGACCACGGTCTGGGTCAATGAGACTGAGGAATACAAGAATGCCGGACGACTATCCATGCGCCCCTTGATCCAGAACAGAACCGGCAACAGAAGGAGCAGGAGCAACAGCCAAGGTTGTCCGAAAGCAAAAGTCATCCCTCAGCCTCCTTTCCCTCCCCTCCGTCGGTCGGCATGGTCTCTTCGACCAGGCGCACGGCGGCTTCATGTAAACCCTTCAACTCCGTTTCCGTCGGTTCATGCTGGGCGAATTTGACGAGATCACATTGTTCCAAGAAACACCCCAGGCTGTCTTTCTGCTCATCCTCTAGGAGACACGACAATCGCAACTCCTGCAGGAATTCCTCGGTGGTCCGTTCCGGTGCCTTGAGAGTCAGTTGATCTTCAAGATACACCCGGACGACGTTTGAAACCCTGGTGCAGAACGGTTCCGGCTCATGGATCATCTTGAGTGCTGCCTGCAGTTCTGCCAGCGCGATGCGGTATGGCGGCGTGCTCCGGGGCAAGGGCGGTGGAGCGGCACCCGGGCGAAACCATGTATGCCAAATCCAGAAGATCAGCGCCGCAGCCACCGACACACCGAGCAAGATCCACATCCACGTCAGATCAGGGGGGATATAGACCGGACCCGATATGTCCCGCAACTCGGCAACGGAGAACTCATTGGTCACGGCCGCATCATCGGGCTGCGCCGGGATTACTACCGCGTTGTTGTTGCTCAGCGCCATCGATCTTCAACCGTGTCTTGCCCGCTTCTCGCGGTTCTCGAAAAAGCGCGCCAACGCCGTGGAATACTCCTCATCGGTCCGCAGATAGATGGAATCGACACCCATTGCCCGGAACTGACGTTTCAAGGACGACTGCATCAACGTCTGCTCCTCCGCAAACTGGTTCCGCAGCACCCGGCTGCCAGTCTCGATTTCCACCACCTCCCCGGTTTCCGAGTCCTTCAGCACAATCAACCCCAAATCCGGCAACGCGGTCTCATACCGATCGACGATCTGCACCGTCACCAGATCGTGTTTGCGATTCACCTGTCGCAACGCCTTCTGCGATTCGAGTCCCAAGGGCTCATCCGTGACACTGGGTTGTGGGATGATGCGACCGCCAAAGCGAACCGGCCGGCGCTGTTCCATGAAGTCGGATGCCACCACGACGATGGCCTTGCGCGGGGTAACGCGATTGAGGAACTCGAGCGCCCCAGCCAGATCCGTGCCCCGCCGATCGGGCTTGAAGAAGAGGATTTCCCGGATCACCCGCAACACGTGTTTGCGGCCCTTGCGGGGAGGTATGAATTTCTCCACTTCATCGGTGTACAGCAGCAGGCCCACCTTGTCGTTGTTTCGGATGGCAGAGAACGCCAGTACCGAGGCAATTTCCGCCGCAAGTTCGCGCTTCGATTGGTGCCCCGAGCCAAAGAGTCCCGAACCGCTGAGATCGACTGCGAGAATGACAGTGAGTTCACGTTCCTCGACGAACTTCTTGATGAACGGCTGATTCATCCGGGCCGTCACGTTCCAGTCAATCGACCGTACGTCATACCCGGGTTGATATTCCCGGACCTCGTCGAAGTTCATCCCCTGCCCCTTGAAGACACTGTGGTAATGCCCAGACAGGGATTCGGTCACCAAGCGATTGGTGCGGACCTCGATCTGACGGATCTTTTGTAGGATCTCACGCGGGATCATGGCACGGGCAGCTCGTCCAAAATCTTCTGCACCACGGTCTCGCTGGTCTTGTCCTCCGCCTCCGCCTCAAAAGTGATCGCGACGCGGTGCCGCAGCACATCCAAGGCGATGCTCTTCACATCCTGCGGAGTCACATATCCGCGACCTTGCAAAAACGCGTAGGCCTTGGAGGCCAACGTCAGGGAGATGGTTGCACGAGGTGAAGCACCCAACTGAATGAACTCCTCAACCTTGATGCTGTAACGGTCCGGTTCGCGAGTTGCGTAGACAAGATCGACGATATAGTCCTTCACCTTGTCGTCCATATAAATCTCGTTGATCACCTGACGGGCCTCGAGAATCTGCTTCAAATCGGTGACCTGCTGGGCCTCAGGCAGATTCGAAGTCCTAGCCATCTGATCCAGAATTGTGCGCTCCTCGTCCCGGGTCGGATACCCGATCTTGAGTTTCAGCATGAATCGGTCGACCTGCGCCTCCGGGAGCGGGTAGGTGCCTTCCTGCTCAATCGGGTTCTGTGTGGCCAGCACGAGAAACGGCTCATCCAGTTTGTAGGTCTCATCGCCAATGGTGACCTGGCGCTCCTGCATCGCCTGCAACAGGGCGCTCTGAACCTTGGCCGGAGCACGGTTGATTTCGTCCGCCAGCACCAGATTCGCGAACACGGGGCCTTTCCGGGTAGAAAAACTCCCAGACTGAGGATTGTAGATCTGGGTGCCAATCACGTCCGCTGGCAACATGTCCGGAGTGAACTGCAGCCGGGAGAAATCCACATTGAAACAGGTGGCCAGCGTGTTGACGGACAGAGTTTTGGCCAGTCCCGGCACGCCTTCCAGCAACACGTGCCCATTGGCCAGCAAACCGACCGTCAGTCGCTCTACTAGGTATTTCTGGCCGACGATGACCTTGTTTATCTCGCTGAACAGCGGCTGGACAAAAGCCGAAGCCCGCTGCACTTCTTCATTGATCGCGGTGATTCCTGCGCTCATTTTTTTGACTTTAACGACCCACAGACAGCCAAACCAGCCTCGGCGTTCAGAATTTCGCATTGGCCACCTCGCCCGTGGCTAAAGTGTTGAACTAACGTCACTTAATGCGGACATTAAACTTTTCGTGGCTGGGCCGATTAACTAACTTGAGGGAAAGCCGCGGAGCACGGCTGTCAATGCGTTGACATACAATCGCTACAAGACCTGGACCGAGATTCGGGAACACTGGAGACGTCGCGGCGCCGCCTATCTGGTGCTGTTCATTTCGCTGATCCCGACCCTTATCGCGTACAAACAGGTCCTAAACTACGCGCACGACCGCGATCTCGAGCGACTGAACCAGTTCGTCCAGGACAGCCGTCTCACCTTCGAGCGACGTCTCCAACGCCATCGCGACGCCCTGCACCACCTGACCGGACTGGTCGGCACGACGGGATTCGGCAAGGACGAATGGAACCAGTTCTTCGCCAATGCAGCGTTCTTCAAGGATTTCCCGGCGGTTCGTTCGTTGGCCTACTACCGGGTTGCAGCCGGAGCCCAGACCGAATCCTCGGGCAATCTGGTGGTGACGGTGGAGAATTCCCGCGTGGTTCTGACTCCCGGCTTTCGCGCTGCCGCATCTCGGGCGTTTGGAGACGTGGAACTCCATGTCGAACGGGTCTCTGAAGCTCTTACCGCACCGCTCTTGGATCGGTCACCGATCATGCTCTTGCGGAGCGAATTGACGACCACCCCGGCCGACGACGCCACGATCGTGATGATCGACCCGGTCTTGTCACCAGCCCAAGACGGATCCCCCGATCGCGACCTGGCGGGAGTTTTGATTGCCACAATTGAGCCGGAGGGACTTTTGGGAAAGGTTTTCCTGCAGGATCCGGCACCCATGGCGGTTCGATTACATACCAAAACGGAGGCGAGCGTCATGCCCCGCTCCGCAAACGAACTCGAAGGGCGTTTCCTCCGTCCGCTCCTGATCTTCAAGGCGCCATTGGCACTGGATTACGAGGTATTGAAACCGTTCTTCGCCGCCTCGGCACACCGGCTTCCAAACATCGTCCTCCTCAGCGGACTGCTGGTGAACATCATGCTCTTCAGTATCGCGTGGTTGCAGGCTCAAGCACGGCTTCGG
>JAYPXF010000340.1:0-5936 GCA_038154405.1 Verrucomicrobiales bacterium
CGACGATTTTGACGCCGTTCAGTTCTCCGGATCCGGAACCAATCAGATAGATTTGGCTTTCCTTGGCTCGCGCACGTTTCGCCGCGGCGTTGATCTCGGTCACCAGGTCGCTCTTCTCGATATTGTCAAACGGGGTCGGAACGATCAGAGTCTTGTCTTCGGTTAATCCCCCAAGGACGGCACCAATCGGAACCAACTTCTTTATCTTGGATTTCTTCAGATGAACTGCTGCCAGCATCTCGTATTGGCTGGTGATGAAGTCAGCGTCGGTTTCGGTGGCGATCGAGCCAAGCTGTTCGATGGCTTCCTTCCGGTCATCGGCATCTTTGAAGATGCGGAGATAAGCCGCTATGTAGTCGGTCTGACGCGGATTGAAATTGTCGTTGGCCAGAAACTTGTCGAAGGCGCTGGTCAGTGAACGTGAATTCGCAGCGGCGAACTTCTTTTGCAACTGATAGCGGATCTCGTCGGGCGAATTGTCGGCGATCAGCACTTCGTTTTCCGCATCGATTGCATTTGAGTTGAGGGAACCACGAGTGACGGTGCGGATCCCGGGAACAGGAGCGAGCAGGAAGGTGGCGACGCCCACGGCGGTTCTTCCCGCGCCTTGATCTTTGGCGACCTGTTAGATGAGCTTCTTGGCGTAGGGATTGTCGGTGAACGCGTCCAATTGCATGCGATGACAGAACTGCCGCGCGGTTTTCGCGTAAAGCGTTCCGCCTGCACCCAGATCGCGATTTCGCCCTTCGCTGCTCTTGCGTTCCTCCGTCTTGTTGGTCTTCTTGCGAAAGAAACGGCCGATGGCTTTGCGGGCGGCATTCGGATCCTTCACGAGCATCTTTGCGCCGGAGCCGATCTCCTTGAACGAGCCTTTCGCGCCCTTTTAGGTCTGGTTGCCTTCTTCGGTTTTGCCGTATTCCTCCATCACCCTTATTTCGTGACAGACTTTGAGCAGATTCTTGATGGACTGGACCTCGTTGGGACCATGCTTGGTGACGACCTGAAATCGATAGTAGGGCGGCGCGACTGTCACCTGCGGGTCGACTTCGTAGTGTTCGGTCTTCTGCGGCAGGACGCCATTCAGCGCGTCGATTTCACCGAAGGAAATCGTGGCTGAATTGGCAAAGGAGGCGAACAGCAGGTAAATCGCGATGGCAGCCAGAACGGTATATTGCCAATGCAGTCCCTTCAGTAGGGCGGACTTTCCGTAATTCATGGGTAAACGGTTACTCCGTCCAACGAACCGCGTCCAGCAGCAGTTCATGAATCTTTCCGTTCGACACAATGACGTTGCCGGAATCAATCGCCAGGTCTTCGCCTATGCGATTTGAACATTTGCCGCCGGCTTCCTCGATCAGCAGCTTGCCGGCGCTGTAATCCCACGGCTCCAGTTTGTATTCGAAGAAGCCGTCGAACCGTCCGCAGGCCACCCAGGCGAGATCGATCGCCGCGCTGCCCATGCGGCGAATGCCACGGACGTTGCGGGAGAACAACGTGTGGATGGAGTTGAGCGTCTTTTCCATCATTGCGCCGCGGTCGTAGTAGAAGCCCGTGCCGACGATGGCCTCTTCCAGGCAATCGGATTGGGTCACCTGCATTGGTTTGTCATTCAGGAAAGCGCCGCCTTCGTGAGTTGCGTGGAACAGTTCATCGCGGGTCGGATCAATCACCACGCCGGTCTTCAATTGCCCGCGTTGCGCATAGGCAATTGAAACGGAGAAATGCGGGATGTTGTGCGCGAAGTTGTTGGTGGCATCCAACGGATCGACCACCCACAGATGTTCGTCTTCGGCAACGCCCGTGGACTGGCCTTCTTCGAGCAACAGTTTGTGGTCCGGGAACTTGGTACGAATGATGTCGGTGATCAGATTCTCACATTCCAAGTCCGCCTGGGTGACCAGATTCTGCGTGGATCCTTTCTGTGAAACCTCGGCTTTGCCGAAGAGTTCCATCAACCGTTTTCCGGCCTCCGTGGCGGCCTGTTTCGCAACTGCAAGTGTTTCATCCATAGGCGCCGGCAGGATTGGCGGAATCGCTACGCCGTGTCGATGTTGAACGGCGAACTGAACAAATGGGATTCAGCTCACCGGAAGAAGATCGGATACTCGCGGCGCAGTGCTTCGAAGAATTCCAGCGTGTATTCGCGGAACTCGCCGGCCAGATCCTCGGAAACCTCAAAATCGGCGGCGTCAAATTCAACCTTCAGTGATTCAGCCATCACCATTTGCGCGCAGAGGAAACGGAAATCGTCGTGCTCGAGACTGAACTTCTCCGTGGCCTCGGTCGCTGGTTCAGGTTCTTCGGTTTCCCCTTTGCGACGGGAGCATTCGGCGTCGGTGGCCAGTTCGAAATTCTCGATGCCCGGTGAAAGGCGAAGTGAGCGGGTAACAAATGGTTCGCCTTTTTTTGCTTCAAGGTGGAGCGAAACCCACGGTTTGCCGGTTCGTTCCTGCACATGCACCGCGATCCAACGGCCGCTCCACTGCGACCCTTTGCCCCCCATCAAGCCGCCGGATTTCTTGAAGGTGAATTCATCCGGATGTCGCAGGATGATGGCATGGGATTGGGGAGTTCCATCCTTGTCCAGGTCGACCGGAGGGAAGATGTGATCGATCTTCAACACCTTGGATTCCGGCGGACTGATCTTCTTCCGGTTGGGCGGCGTCGCTGCGGGATTTCTCTTGGGGCCCTTGATGGTTGCCTTGCTCTTCTTTGCTTCGCTGAGCCGGGCTTCCGTTGCCGCGTGCAATTGCGGTTCCTTCTTGGTCTTGGGCTGCGGTTCGGGTTCCGGTTCCAGCTGTTTGATGGGGGCGGCCTCCGGCAGCACGTCGCTGAGCAGGTAGATGTGTTCTCCGCAATGAGGGCATTGCACTTCTTCTCCCTCTCGCTCGGGCGGATAGAGGATCGGCGCGTTGCAAAGGACGCAGTCGATTCTGATTTCGGTTGGCTCAGACATCAGCACATGGATGTATGGAAGCACATTCGCTGACGTCCATCAAAAAACAGGAAATAGAGTGACCTCGCCATAAGTGTTTGTGCGTAGCGCAGATTGGTCTCGTTTTTGCAGGTTGATTCGGTTCAATTCGCG
Source organism: Verrucomicrobiales bacterium (assembly GCA_038154405.1). Taxonomy (GTDB): domain Bacteria; phylum Verrucomicrobiota; class Verrucomicrobiia; order Limisphaerales; family JAYPXF01. Next base: position 3,089 of record JAYPXF010000340.1, read on the forward strand.
GCATGAAATTCATGCACAAGTTGGGGCTGCGTCTGGCCGTGGTGATCTGTGTCTTGGGAACCTTCGTCTCGTCGCAGGCCGCAAAGCGACCGAATATTGTCTTTCTGCTGTCGGAGGACAATTCGATTCATTACTCAAATCTTTACGGCAACGAGCTGGCGAAGATGCCGGCGATCGAGAAACTCGCCGCCAACGGGCTGGTGTTTGATCACGCATTCTCCTGCAGTCCGGTGTGTTCGGTCGCCAGATCGACACTGGCAACGGGCATGTATGCTCCGCGCGGCGGATTCCAGTATCACCGCAAGTCGGCGCCTGCGACGTTGCCCAAAGGCTTCAAACCGTGGTCGCAGACGCTCAAAGAGGCCGGCTATTACACCAGCAACAACAGCAAGACCGATTACAACTTCGTGCACAATATCAAGGAAGTCTGGCATGACTCCTCGCGGAAGGGTTCCTGGCGCAATCGGCCGGACAAGGATATGCCGTTCTTTCACATGGCGTCCTTCGGAACGTCGCACGAAGGCCAGTTGCATTTCAGCGCCAAGGTGATGGCTGAGACCAAGACCGACGTTTCACCCGCTGAAGTGGAACTTGCGGATTATCATCCGGACACGCCGACTTTCCGCTACACCTACGCCCGCTACCACGACCGGATCAAGCTGGTGACCGATCAGATCGGGGCGATTGTGGATCAGTTGGAGAAGGACGGACTATTGGAGGATACCTTCGTCTTCTATTTCGGTGACCATGGCGGGGTGTTGCCTCGGGGCAAAGGCTACGCCTACGAATCGGGACTGCACGTGCCGCTGGTCGTGCGCATTCCCGAGAACTTCAAACATTTGACTGATTTCAAGCGCGGGCAACGAGTGAAGGGATTTGTCGAATTTGTCGACCTGGGACCGACCGTTCTGAACCTCTGCGGTCTGAAGCCGCACAAGCTCATGGACGGCACGGCGTTCCTCGGCAAAGGGACTACGGCCAAGGAAGTGAACAGCCGCGATACTTCATTCGGACACGCCGACCGCTTTGACGAAAAATACGATCTGGTCCGCACACTTCGTGTTGGCCGATACATGTATCACCGGAATTTTCAGGGCTACTATCCGGACGGACTACAGAACAACTACCGCTATCGCATGCTTGCCTACGAGGATTGGCGCACGCAGTGGAAGGCCGGCAAATTGAACGCGGCCCAAAGCCAGTTCTTTGAGCGGCGACCGGCCGAGCAGTTGTTCGACATTCAGGAAGATCCGCATCAGGTGAACAACCTCGCGGATGATCCGAAATTTGCGAAAATCAAGAAAGGCCTGCGCGCCGAGCTCACCGCCCGGATGAAGGACATCAACGATTTGAGCATCTTTGCCGAGAGTCATCAGGTGGGCGAGTTGCTGGGCGATCCGGTTGGGGCGGGTAATGCCAATTCAGCCCTCGTTGATCGTTGCCTTGCCATTGCTGACCTTGCGCTCGTGCCATTTAAACAGGCAAAAGGTCGCCTGCATAAAGTGATATATTCGAAGAATGAATGGGAGCGCTATTGGGCCTTGATGACCTGTGCGGTGATTGGTGAAAAAGCGAAGCCTCTGGCGGCGGCTGCTAGAAAGCGGTTGAAGGACGACAATCTGATGGTCCGGCTGCGCGCAGCGGAATTCCTCGGGCTCATCGGAGCCATCGATCCGCGTGACACTCTATATGGGATCCTGACCGAATCGGATTCCAACGTCCAAGTGCTGCAGGCCTTCAACGGCATCGTGATGTTCAAGGACTTTGAACCGAGCTTCGAATTCGAGTTGGACAAGCTGATGGCCATCAAACGCGGCGGCGAGGTTGGCCGCCGCTACGAATATTTCGGCGCGAAGCCCGCGCCCAAGAAGAAACGCGGCAAAGGCAAGCAGAAGTCGAAGAAGTGAGGTGGTCTGTCGGCGGGTAAAGCCGCGGGCTGGATGACGACTTCGTCAGCATGCAGTTTGGAATCGAACCCATTGATCTCTCCAAGGTGGAGGTCGATTGGGAGGCGATTGCGGTCGTTCCCCCTGAAGTGGCGCTGAAATACAACGTCTGCCGGTCTTCTATCAGGAGGGGATTCATTGTCTGGCGATTGGCGGGCTGGACCTGGACCTGGACCTGGTGGACTCGCTTCAGTACCAGTTGTCCGTCGATGCCATCGAATTTCATCTCGGACAATCCGAACTCATTGGAATGCTGCTTCGCCGGCATTATTGCGACTGAACGAATTCGAACAAACGCTTGCACCGGCAACTCCGATCCCTAATATTCCGGCTCCTTCCGCGGGGCGGGGTAGCCAAGTGGTAAGGCAGGGCTCTGCAAAAGCTCCATTCGTCGGTTCGATTCCGTCCCCCGCCTCCATCCCTTCGTTATATTCTCCGATCACGATTGTCATTGCCTCGGTAGAGTCGCGCCGCTGCAATTGGGGCGATGAGCAAATCACGTTGGCAGGTGGAACATTTCGGGTTGGCGGCGAAGGATCCGACGGCTTTGCATGCTTGGTATGTGCGCGTATTGGACGGAAAACTCTTGTGGTCGGATGAATCAGTTCCGGTCTACTTCGTGAGATTGCCAGGGGGATTTGTCTTCGAGATCTATCCGTCCGGTCGCAGCACGGACGAAGTGAAGGACAACGGAGTTGCCGGGCATCGGCACCTGGCCTTGCGCGTGGAATCGATCGAGGAGGTCAAAGCGCAGCTGGCGGAGCGTGGGGTGGACTTTGTTGAGGATTCCAAACCAGCGGGAGGAGGCGGGACGGTTCAGTTCTTTGCGGATGCTGAAGGGAACCTGATCCACTTGGTCGAGCGTCCGGCCGATTCGGCCTTTGCGACGGTTTCATGAGTGA
>JAYPXF010000341.1:0-5930 GCA_038154405.1 Verrucomicrobiales bacterium
GGTCGTCGGCGTGGTCGGGGTGGGTCAGGACATCACCGAGCGCAAACAGGCCGAGCAGGATCGTGAACGGGTGGCCAACGACCTGACACAGCTGATCGACACGGCCAACGCGCCGATTTTCGGCATCGATGCCCAGGGGCTGGTCACCGAGTGGAACCAGACCGCGGAAAGGATCACCGGCTATTCCAAGGGTGACGTCATGGGCCAGCCGCTGGTGGCAAAATTCATCACCGAGGATTATCGGGAAGCCGTCTCCGAGGTGTTCGACAACGCCTTGAACGGGACGGAGACCGACAACTTCGAGTTCCCGCTCTACACCAAGGACGGGGAGCGGGTCGAGGTGCTGCTCAACGCGACCACCCGCCGCGACGCAACCGGCCAGGTCGTCGGCGTGGTCGGGGTGGGTCAGGACATCACCGAGCGCAAACAGGCCGAGGATGCTCTCAGTCGTGAGCGTTTGAACCTCGAACAGACCGTCACCGCCCGCACAAGCGAGCTTCGACAGTCCTTGAAACAACTTGAGGAAGCAGATCGGCACAAGAGCCGCTTCTTGTCGACCATGAGTCATGAACTGAGAACTCCGCTCAATGCCATCCTCGGATTCACGGATCTTCTCGACGGCAAGTTCTTCGGTGAGCTTAACGAGAAGCAGCACGACTACGTGCGCCAGATCGACGGCAGTGGTCAGCACCTGCTGGCCCTGATTAACGATCTGCTGGACGTCGCCAAGATCGACGCGGGCGCCGTGGAGCTCGATTTCGGCCCGGTTGACCTCAGCGACACGATCTCAGGCGTGGTAAACATGATGGCCGCGCAGTTCCGTCAGAAGGAAATCACGGTGGAGACCCATATCGAGCCTGAGCTGCCGACAGTGCACATGGATGTCAGGCGAGCTCGGCAGATATTGCTGAACATCCTGTCCAACGCCCACAAATACACCCCTGATGACGGGATCATCGAGATATCCGTGACAACTGCCGACGACAACCGCGTACGCGTGGATATCAGCGATTCCGGAATCGGGCTGGAGAAAGCGCATTTGGCGAACGTCTTTTCCGAGTTTTACCAGGCCGATCGTGTGCGGGACGAAAATCTCGGAGGGACGGGTATTGGCCTGGCCCTTACGCGTCGCCTGGTCGAACTCCAAAACGGAGAAATCGGTGCCCATTGCCCGGCCCGTTTCCAGCACAGCCAGAAGCCGAAAGGCGCCCAGGGCGCGACTTTCTGGTTCACAATTCCGTGTACGCTTCACACCGGACGCGATGTCCCGTGCGCTGACTCGAACAATCAGAGCCCCCGGCTCAATCAACCCAGTCAGATCCTCGTCGCCGAGGACAACGAGACCAATCTGACCATGATTCTTGAGATGCTCAGCATCGAGGGCCACCTGGTCAAAGTGGCCCGCAACGGCGCCGAAGCCGTTTCCTTGGCCAAGCTGCCCGGCAATTCTTTCAAGTTGATTTTGATGGATATCAACATGCCGACGATGGACGGCATGGAAGCGACCCGCCGCATTCGAACAATCGACAGGTATCGTGAGACTCCCATCATCGCCGTCACGGCCGCCGTGGATGATAATTCCCGGGCCGAGCACATGGCGGCCGGATGCAATGATCAGCTTTCAAAACCACTTCAAGTGAGAGACCTCTTCTACATCCTTCGCAAACATCTGAAACAGTGAGCACGCGCCCGACAGAAGAGCTGAGGATCCTCGTCGTCGATGATGAGCCCCGTAATCAGATCCTGCTCGAGGACTACCTCCAGGTCCTAGGGTTATCGTGCGATCTGGCTTCAGACGGAGTCGATTGTCTCACCCTAATGGAAGAAACAGATTACGATCTGGTACTGCTCGATATGATGATGCCCCGAATGGATGGATTCGAAGTACTCAGCCGGATCGAGAAATCCTCCTGCCATCGGGACGTGCAGGTTATCGTTATTTCCGCTTGCGACGAAACAGAAGCCGCCGCCCGAGCCATCAAGATGGGAGCTGTAGATTATCTGCGGAAACCGTTTTCGCATCAGCTTCTGAAAGCCCGCGTGGCAGCCTGCCTTGAACGCAAGCGGCTCATCGAAAGCGAGAAAGTCATTCGCCAGCGGGAGCGGGAAAACCATCAGTTGCTTCGGGAAGCCTACGAGCGGCTCGCCCGCACCGAGACTGCGCGGGACAACCTGAATTACATGATCGTTCATGACCTGAACAGCCCGATCGGGGCGGTGATCAACTACGCGGAACTGATCCAGGCGCAGGTCGAAAGTAATCAACCCAACCTCGATGAGATCGGACGAGCCGCTGGGCAGGCAATTTTGGCATCCGAAGGGATGCTGTCCCTCACCGCGGCCATTCTGGACGTCAGCAAATTCGAGTCGGGGAAAATCAAGGTGGATCCCGAGATGGTGGATCTCGGCCAAGTCGCCCGGCAGATCTACGAAAGATCAAGGGAAGGCGCCCAGTCCCGCGGCGTGCGTATCGATCTCGGATTGCCCTCCAATCACGCGAACACGGTCTTCGCCGATAGACATCTGGTGTCTCGGGTGATCGACAACCTGGTATCCAATGCCCTGAAGTTTGCTGAGACCACCGCCGCCATCAGACTGGATCGGCCTGACCCGCAGCAGGTGGTGCTGGAGGTCATCAACGATGGTGAGTCCATTCCAAGCTCCGAACGAACGCGCGTGTTCGAAAAGTATTTTCAGATCGACCGTGCCGGCAGCGACCGGACGCCCCGTCGCGGATTGGGGCTGGGGCTGGCCTTTTGCAAATTGGCTGTCGAGGCCATGCAAGGCCGAATCTGGACTGACAACGGGAAGGATGGCCTGACCCACTTCTATGTCTCGTTCCCAACTGAGATTTAGACAATCAGGGGCTTGGAGTATTCTGAATGGCGTTGCGCCCACCCGTCGGCATGTAGAACCATGGGATGAGTTCAGATCCGGATAATTCCGGTGGTAGAGTCCGGCAAACAGTTCACAGTATTGAGGGCCCTTTCAGTTTTCGATGCCGGTATAAGTATTGAGTGCAGCGTGGACGGATTCCAATCGGTAACCAAAGGCGAGGCGATAACTGGTTTCGGAGCAGCAGGAGAAGTGCTCGCATCACTTCGTGGAACGCGAAAAATGGAGATTTTCCCAATCCAACACGGCGTACGACCTTTGCAGTTGCGGAATCAACAGTTCCAGCCCCGCTCCGAAGTCGAAGGCCACACTCATGAATCCGGCACGCGCCAGCTCAACGTATAGCTCCGGCGACCAATCGCTTGTCCAATAAAACTCCCGTTCGTGGGATTGGATCTCCGCTAGACGCCCGGGAGAAATCACATCCCCGAGAAAGATCTCTTCAATCTTGGATTCATCGGCTTCCATCTGGCGGGCGTTTCATACCCGGACAGCCAATCGGATCGCGAGCAACAATGGATCGGGACTTCGGGTTGGCGGATGTCGAGGTTTGCTTATACTTCGGTGCATGATCTCACTTCGCGCGTCTTTCGCGGCACTGCTTTTGAGTGGTGCTTTTTCCTTGGCCCAGGATCCCGCCAAGTCGGCTGCGTATGGAAAAGAGCTCCCACGGGTGAAACCGCTGACGCCGGAGGAGTCGATGAAGGCGATGGTGTTGCAACCGGGCTTCACGGTGGAGTTGGTGGCGGCGGAACCATTGGTGCACGATCCGGTGGCCGCGGAGTTTGATGAACGCGGACGGATGTATGTGGTGCAGTTGCCGCAGTACAATTCCTACGTGCCGAAAGAGGGCGGATCGATCGCGTTGTTGGAGGATGAAGATGGAGATGGGCGGTTTGAGAAGAGCACGGCATTCGCCACCGGCCTGAACTATCCGTCGGCCATAGCGTGTTGGGATGGCGGGTTGTTCGTCGGGGATGCGCCGGACCTTTTGTATCTCAAGGACACTGATGGCGACGGCAAGGCGGACCTGCGAAAGGTGGTGCTGACCGGGTTCGGCAAGGACAAGGCCGGGGAGTCGCATCTGAACTCCATTCGTTGGGGGATCGACAATCGTCTGCACATTTGGACGAGTCTGTCCGGTGGTGCGGTGACGGCGGTTGGTGCCAAGGATGCGAAACCGGTTTCCGTGCGGACGCGGTGCATCATTTTCGATCCGCGCGACTGGACGAAGTTTGAACTCAGTTCCGGCGGCGGTCAGCACGGGATGAGCATGGACAATTGGGGGCGCAAGTTCACCTGTGGCAACAGTCAGCCCGCACTCGGCATCATGTATGACGACCGTTACATCACCCGAAATCCTCATCTCGCGGCTCCCAAGGCGGCGGTGGACATCACGCCCGGCGGCAAACATACGAAGTTGTATCGCATCAGCCCGCCGGAACCGTGGCGGGTGCTGCGGACGCGCCTGCGCAAGACCGGGAAGTTTCGTGGAAGCGATGAAGGAGGAACACCGTTTGGTTTCTTCACCGGGGCGACGGGTATCACCATCTATCGCGGTGACGCCTGGCCGGAAAGTTATCGCGGCAATGCCATCATCGGCGAAGTCGCCAACAACATGATCTACCGCGCGAATGTTTCGCCGCAGGGGGTTGGCGTGGTTGCGGATCGAGCGGACCAAGGGAAGGAGTTTCTGGCTTCACGAGACATCTGGTTTCGGCCGGTTCAATTCACCCACGCGCCGGATGGTTCGTTGCTGGTCCTGGACATGTACCGCGAATTGATCGAGGGCGCTGCCTTCCTGCCACCGGAGTTTCTCGATCACATTCCCGCCCAGAGTGGCAATGATCTGGGGCGCATCTACCGGATCAGTCGCAAGGGGCATTCGCGTCGACATGTCCCTCAACTTAATCGCGCCGATTCCAAGGACCTTGTGACTTTGCTGGAACATACGAACGCCTGGCATCGGGACACGGCTGCCCGGTTGCTTTGTCAGCGACAGGATCGTTCCATTGTTCCTTTGGTGCGCATGACGGTGGAGAAGGGAGGTTCCCCCATTGCGCGGGCGACGGCGTTGCATCTTCTGGATGGTCTGAGCGCGTTGGACGAACGGTCGGTGCTGGGTGCACTCGATGATCAGGCGGCCGACGTCCGGATTCAGGCGCTGCGGCTTGCTGAGAAACTGGTCAATTGCTCGCCTTCTTTGCAGGCCCGGATTCCGGCTTTGCAGGATGATCCGGATCTGAATGTGCGGTATCAGGCCGCGTTCACGTTGGGGGAGGTCAATTCCCCGGCCGCCGCCGATGCGTTGACGGAGATCATGCTCAAAGACGGGGCCGATTCCTGGATGCGATTGGCGGTCCTCAGTTCCCTGGGGCGTAACGCAGCCGCGGTTTTCCAGCGACTCGCCGATCGGGCCGGGTATGCACGCAGTTCTGCGGGACGAGGCTTCCTGATCACGTTGGCCCGCCAGATCGGTGCTGGCGGGCGGGAAAGCGAAGTTGGTGTGGTGCTGCGGTCGCTGGCCCGGCTGAACAGTTCGCTGCGTAAGAGCTTGGTTCAGGCGCTGGTGGAAAAACAGAAAGGAGCCGCACGGAACCGGATCCTATCCGCTGCGAGCGGTGATGCTACGGCCGTTCTGGATGGCATCATCCGCGACGCGAGCAAACGGGCCGTCGATGATCAGGCCCAGGTGTCCGATCGTGTCGAGGCTATCCGCAGTCTGCAATTGGCGCCGTTTCAACAGGCTCGACCGTTGTTGACCCAATTGCTGGAACCGGCGCAGGCACCACCCGTTCAGGCGGCCGCCTTGGAAACCACCGGACAGTATACCGATCCGCGGGTTGCGGATCTGTTGCTTGGTGCCTGGTCCAAGCTGGGGCCGGGATTGCGGGCTCGGGCAGCCGAAACACTTCTCTCCCGTCGGAATTGGTTGGCCAGATTCCTGGATGCGGTCGAGGGGGGAACCGTGAAGAGTTTTGAGGTTGATCCTGCCCGGGTCCAGTTGCTTCGACAGCATCCGGACAAGCGGATTG
>JAYPXF010000342.1:0-5866 GCA_038154405.1 Verrucomicrobiales bacterium
CCGTCATCCGACGGTGGTGTCCCAGCCGATCGGCACGGCCATGGTGGACGACCTGCCAGCCAAAGAGGTGACGACGAACATCGTGGGAACGGTGCGGGTGCGCGAAGCACTTCCCTTCGTCGTCTACAAGGTGGTTTTTGGCGCCGAGCGCAGCGTGGACTGTCCACCGATCTGGACGGAGGAGGAGGAGGAATACATCGACACCGGTATGGGGCCGGCGCGAATACGGACCCGTCTCATTGATGGGATCGACCTTTTCATTCCCCGGTCGGAACGGCGGGCCCTGCGGCAGGTGTCGGAGGAGATCGGACTCGAAGCCGGCCAGGATGAACGCGAGGTGGTGGAACGGGTGTCGCGCTTCTTCGAACGCGAGTTCGAGTACAAGTTGGGAGTGCCGCGGCGGGAGCTGGACGAGCAGGTCGACCGGACCCTGATGTCTCATTTCCTGCTAGAGGATCGGCGTGGGCATTGCGAGTTGTTTGCCACGGCGACGGCGATGCTGTTGCGGGAGCAGCGGATTCCCGCGAGGTATGTTCTGGGATGGTCGGTTCAGGAATCCGGCAATGAAACCGGTGAGTTCATCGTGCGTGCGCGGCATGCCCACGCGTGGTGCCGCTGGTGGTCGGAGAAGCAGAAGCGATGGATCGATCTGGATACCACGCCGCCGTCGTGGCTGGACGCGGAAGAATCCCAGGCTCCGTGGTATGAACCATTGCAGGATTGGTGGTCAAATCGGATGCATGGATTCCGTATGTGGCGATACTACGGTGACATGGGGGAGGTGCAGAAATACCTGCTTGCCATCCTGACGATCCTGGTTGCCACGCTTGCCTGGCGGCTGCTTTTCCGTCGGCGGAAGAACGGGGCTCTGGGGGTGACCGACTATTGGTGGAACTTTCACCGGGCCGGGCTCGATTCAGAGTTCTATGCCGTGCAGAAAAGGGTCGAGGCCTCGGGGCTGGTGCGTCACGACGGGGAATCGCTCTACGATTGGCTGGACCGCCTCAAGACCCATCCTGAAGTGCAGCCGGATCTCCTGCGCGGGATCATGAATCTGCACTACCGCTATCGTTTCGATCCCAAGGGATTGAGTGACGAAGAACGGCGACGCTTGATCGACATGGTGCGGCAATGGCTCGAGCCGCATGAGGACAAGACCGTCACGGCAGGATGACCAGTTCGAAAGCCGTTCCCTTATCTATCTTGCCGGCGGCCGATTTTAGAAAATCTCCCCATGTCAGCCGGGCGTCGGCCCGAAGCGCATTTGGTGATGCAGAATCGCTGTTCGCGGCAAAGGTGATCTCGCTGAACGCCGTGGCGGTGGCGTTGAAGGCGCGAGTTCGAGGTGCTTTCGTCAGTTGTTTGCGATATGCGCTGAGACCGCTGATCCATGTGGCAACCGAAGAGAGTTTGGCGGCGCGGTCAATCCGGAGGTTGATGGTGAGCATCCAGCCCAGATGGCGGCGCAGTCGGATGACGTCGGCCAATTGCGCAAGGGCGTCCTTGTTCCCCAGCGCTTTCCTGATGAAGGGTGATTGAAAGGCTGCTGAACCGTCGGCGGCGATCCGGAGGTTGAGGGTGGCCGTTCCCGGCCGAACCTGCATTGGCTTGAGACGCGAAGCGGTTTGAAGATCTCGCGTCAGGGGCCGTGCTTTCTCGGGGAGCGAATTGATGTCGATCGCATCCAAGGCTGATCCGATCTCCGCCAGATGCAGGCGCATGAGTTTCAGCGGTGGATTGCGATGGCCGACCTCAGGTTGGTCCGCAGCCTGAACCAACAATTCCCGAATGTCGCCGGCCTCGAGTTTCCAATGGATGGTGACCGGAGCGGAGGGCACACGGATCGAGTCTGTGCCCGCCTTCAATTCCACGAACACCTGGTATTCGCCGAACGGTTTGCCGGTGAAAAAATCCTCCGCAAGATGGAGGACCGCAGTGGCTGATTCCGCCGGGCCAATGGTGATGGGATTGCCGCGGTCGTTGATTGCATGGCGGCTGTCCGGCAGCCGGCGCCCCTCGGTATCAACCACCCAGAGAGAAGCTTCACTTGCCCAGATGATGACTTGTGGTTTGCCGGAGGTATTGGTGATGCGCGAGGCGAGCCTGGTGCGTGATCTCGGCTTGGCCCGTTTGGGAGAGCTGAGTTCGAGCTTTAGGTCCCGGGCCTGTTGGCGGGCTTCACGCTCGCTGAGATAAGCCGTCACCGTGAGCAGGCTGAGCTCAATGGCGGGCGAGGAGGTGATGCCATCCCACAGCTTGGCGCCCCGCGGCATCATGGGGCGCTGTTTGGGGTGCACGCCCAGGTAGCCGCCGGAGAGCTTGTAATCGCCGGTGGCTTCGAGCAGCACCCAGTTTGCCAAGGCAGTCTCAAATTCCTGCGTTCCATTGGCCGCCAATCGCGCCGGGCGCGCGAACATGTGCGCGGTGGCCGGAGTCTGCGTCGCGGCGGCGACGGTCAGTTCCGTTTTCTGACGTTCCATGCGGCAGTGTTGGCACGAGGCGTTGTAGATGCCGGGACCGAATCCCACGTGACTCGGCCGGATGCCGGTGGGCGAGGCTACCGGTGCGCCAAGACGCTTCATGTCCACCCGGCCGTTCACGCGGCAGCAGCCTTCCCACATGAAAGTCAGGTCGTCGGTCGTATGATTGCGAAACTTCCAATGCAGTTTGATCCCGTCACCAATCACGTAGGTGGCGGCCGGAGGAATGGAGAGTTCCAGCGAAACCGGCGGCTTTGTGGCGGCAACCGCAGAGCCGGAAGGCAACAACGCGATAATCGCTAAGAGTGCGCAGTGTTTGATGAAGCCCGGCATGATCGGCTGGTTGGACATCCGTCGGGCGGATCAGATTCGAGTTTCGTATGGGATCGGCAGCCCGATTACTTCCTCCCAGAAAAAACGAAATGCCGGGATGTTGTTCCGGAGCTTCTTTGCGTTCTCGGCCGAGAGAAACAGATACTGAATCTCGCGCTCGGTCACGAGGACTTCCGCGGAATGACACATGATTGGTTTCTCATGCGGATCCAAAGTCTCCGTGCGATTCTCGTATTTGATCGTGATTTCATTCCCCAGCGGCATGATCAGGCCATAAGAATCGCAGATCTCCTTCAATGCAGTGGGGCCTGGCCGCGAGCGCAAATGTTCGAGCGAGACGTGGCGACTCAGTTCGCGGATGACCGGCTGCTGCAGCGGTTTCAGGTATCCGAAGTTCTGCAGCAGTTCCCGGTTCTGCCACATGGATTTCAGCTCCGCCTCCTGCTTCTGCTGCTGGATGTATTCGCGGAAGGCATTCTCGGAAATGGCGGTCACGATGACCGGACTCATGGCCACGACCGAGGCGTTCCGTTGGCCCTCGCCCGAGATGATGGACATCTCGCCGATCAATTCGCCGGCTTCCATCGTGGCGAGGTAGTGCTTCTTCTTGCCGTCGTGATGTACCACCTGCGCGTGCCCGGTAAGGATCATATAGAGATAGCCTTCGGACTTCGTACCTTCGCGGATGATCACATCACCCGCGTTGAAGGTGAATACGCGTTGGTTGGCCAGCAGGTTGGAGATCCACACCGGCGGCATGCCTGGGAAGTATTCCAACAGAAACTCGATGGTGCGCGTCAGATTGTAATCCGTTTCCCCACGCAATACGGGAAAGCGTTTCCCGGAAGATGCGGTCATGAAATGGGCCTCAAAACGGTCCGACAGTTTGTCCAGGTGCATGAAGACCACGCGATCGGCCGGTGACTGCAAGGCATCCGCCGGATCACCATGGATCTGGCCTTCCCCGCCATCCGCAAGCAACAGTGCCGCCGGAGTCTTGTAGGGTTTCTCGATATGCGTGACGCGTTCCGCGGATACGACCCCGTTCTGCTGCATCTTCTTCACATCCGCCAAGGCCTGATTGTCGCCGGTGAAAATGATCCGGTAATCGCGACCGTCGTGAGTGGTTTCGAAATTGGCCCCGATCGTGGGAATGGAATGGCTCGACCAGAAAGGCTGGATCCGTAGGCCGTAGAAATTGGTGACCTCTCCGGCAGTCAGTTCACGGAAGTCGAAGTAATCCTTGAGACTCTCCACCGAGCGATCGAGGGACAGCGAGAGTTTCTGCAGCATCATCTGGTAGATGATCCGGGTGGTGAGGACCACGATCCGCCGGTTGTATTGCAGCAGCGAAATCAGGTTGCAGTGATCGTCATGGATGTGACTGACAAATATGGCGCTGATCTGGTTACGGGAAATGCCCCGGGCGCGAAGGTGATGGTTCAGATACGGGATGGCATCGATGAGGATGTAATTCCCGTTGTAGCAAAGGGCCAGTCCGGACGAGGCTTGGGTGGCACTGAAGCCGGTGGAGCCACCGAGCACTTCCACCCCCAGTTTCACCAACGTGGTGGTGGTGAGATCCGGGGTGACCGGGTAGGGCGGTGCCTGTTCGTGCGGCGGTGTGATGTCGATCGTTTCGGTCTGGCCGTCCGCTTGAAATTCGAAACAATTGTTCTTCGTTCGACGGACTTTGATCCAATCGAGATCTACGGGAGCATCATCGAAGGCAAAACAGCGGATCATCTGGTCCAGCTTGATTCGCTTGCCGGAATCGTCCTTCAGGTGGAACCAGCGGGTTTCCCGAGCCAGAGCGTCCGCGTCCTCTTCCGGCATGCCCCATTCGGCCAGTTGCTCTTTCTCCGGCCCAAAGAGCGTTAGTTTCAACAGATCCTGAGCCGCTTCGATCCGGCGAGAACTTCCTAACAGGATCAAGGGCGGTTTCCCGGCATCCGCTTTTCCGAAGAATAAATGATGATACAGCGGGAATTCTACCGCCGTCTGTGATTCACCCTGCGCCACCGGCCGATCCGGCAAAAGGATCGCGTCGGGAGCTTTGAGATCCTTCTGAATTAATACTTTAACGATTTCGGGTGGGCAGCCGGCCAAGACGGATTTGCCTCCGGATTCGATATAGTAGGTCCCCGGAAACACCGGATTGATGATCATTTCCGAATTTTGCCGGTCGATTCTCCGTCAGCAAAGAAAAATTACCCCCGAACTTTGACTTTAAAGTGCAATTTTTCTACGTTCCCCGCCCATGAAAATCCTCCGACGGACTGACAGCGATTACGCGGACCGGCTGCGCTTGCTCGCAGAGCCGTCATCGCTTTTTGATCCCGGTATCGAAGAGCGCGCCCGCGGTATCATCACCCGGGTCGCGGCTGAAGGTGACGCAGCTTTGGCTGAGTTCGCCGAGCGCTTCGATGGAGCCCATATTTCCCACAATCACGTCGCGGTCACCGCTGCCGAGCTGTTCAGTGCGAGCGTGCAGGCGGACAAGGAACTTCGCGATGCCGTTTCCGCGGCCAAGAAGAATATTTCCGCGTTTGCCCGGAAAGCAAAACGTAAGGACTGGAGCGCCAAGAATTCCCACGGGGCCACCGTAGGCGAGAAGTTTGACGCTTTTCATCGGGTTGGCATTTACATCCCGGGCGGAACGGCTCCGTTGGTGAGCACCTGCCTGATGACCATCACCTTGGCCAGAGAGGCTGGCTGCGAGGAAATCGTTGTCTGCACGCCGCCGCGCAAGGACGGCTCCATTGATCCGGCGATCCTGTTTGCGGCCAATCACGCCGGTGCCACTGAAGTCTACAAAGTCGGCGGAGCGCAGGCCATCGCCGCCATGGCCTTGGGGACTGAGACGATCAAGCCAGTTCACAAGATCTTTGGCCCGGGCAACGCCTTTGTGGTGGCTGCCAAGCGTCTGCTTTTTGGTCGGGTGGCGATCGATCTGCTCCCCGGACCGAGCGAAGTGCTGATATTGGCCGACGAATCCGCCAATCCGGCCTACATCGCTGCTGACATGCTGGCGCAGGCCGAGCACGGCTCTG
>JAYPXF010000343.1:0-4078 GCA_038154405.1 Verrucomicrobiales bacterium
GTCGTAGGCAGCCTGTCCCATCAGACGCAACAGCAGCACCACACCGACGGCCTTGGAACCTGCCGCCAGAAACGCAGTGGTCGGAGTGGGCGCTCCCTGATAGACGTCCGGCGCCCAGATCTGCATCGGAAAGGCAGCGATCTTGAAAGCCAACGCCAGGAAGATCAGCAGCAGCCCCACTGACAAAATCGGGTTTCCGGCGAGCAGTGCATCCTTTTCCAAAGCCCAACGCAGTCCGTCAAAATCCATCTTGCCCGACACGCCATAGACCAACGCAATGCCATAGACAAGGAAGCCGGACGACAAGGCCGCGAGGATGAGGTATTTGACGCCCGCCTCGAGTGAGTCAACCCGATGCCGGAGATAGCCGACCAGGATATAGAACGTCACCGTCATCAATTCCAGCGCCACGAACAGCAGCATGAAATGATTAGCCGATGCCACAAACATCATGCCGATCAGCGCAAACAGCTGCAGCACGAGAAACTCCGATTTGCCATTGTGAAAGTGCTTCGAAAAATCCGTCGAAATCACCAGCACAATGACTCCTGCGAGCAGGAAGAACTGCTTGAAGAAGAGTGCGAGCGGATCCAGCACATAAGCGCCGCCAAAAGCCACCCCGCTTTTCTCGAAGAAGAGACTCTTGACGAAGATCAGGGTCAGGCCGACCACCGCCGTCCACTGGACCACCGCCCGGCGATCATCATGCGCAAACAGATCGATCAAAGTGACGATCAACGCCAATGCAAGGACGGCATATTCCAGTTCTAACAATCCGGCGTTCATCGGTTCCTAGTGCTTCTCGACCTTTCCAAGTGTCTCCGGCGGAGTGATCGGCAGGCGCTGTCTGGCATGTTCGTGGGTCATCTTCACGATTTCCGCGACGCGTGGCTTGACCTTGTCGGTCAGCATGCGGGGAAAGATCCCGATCCCAAGCAGACAGATCACCAGGATCGCAAAGGGAAACTTGCGAAAGAAGTCCACGTCGCGCAGGCGGGCAAACTCCTCGTTGAGCGGGCCGTGAAGAATGTTGCGGATGGCCCGGAGCATGTACACCGCCCCGATCACCAACGCTCCCCAGATCGCGATGCCGGTGATCACCGGGAACGTCTTCCAAGAGCCGAACAGGACCATGAACTCGCCGATGAAGTTGCCCAAACCGGGCAAGCCGCATCCGGCCATCATTGCGAGGATCACGAACGCTCCCAGGAATGGAACCTGTTTCATCAATCCGCCCAGTTTGCCAATCTCGGTAGTACCGGTGTGTTCGCGAATCCAACCGCTGAGGCCGAACGTAAGGGCCGCCAGCAGGCCATGGGCAACCATCAGCACCACCGCGCCGGTGACGCCGATGAGGGTCAGGCTCGCCAGTCCCAAGAACACAAAGCCCATGTGCGACACGCTGGAGTTGCCGATGAGGAAATTCAGATCACGCTGCCGGATCGCCACCAATCCGCAGTAAAGGATGTTACCCAGACACAACAGGGCGAGAATGCCCATCCATTCCGCCGCCGCCGTCGGCATCAACGGAATCGCCACCCGCAACAGGCCATAGAGCCCGAATTTCTTGAGCACGCCGGCATGCAGCATTGCCGTCGCCGTGGGAGCGTGCGCGTAACCGGTGGGTGCCCACGTGTGAAACGGCCAAAGCGACACGAGGATACCGAATCCGAACAGCAGGAACGGGAAGATCAGCCGCTGGGAGGATTCGTCCATCGCATTCAGCTTCGCGTGATTGGTCAGGTTGATGATGTTGAAGGTGTTTTCGCCGGTCTCAAGATAGAGCAACACCAGACCGACCAGCGCGAGCAAAGCCCCGACACTGAGATAGATCGTGATCTTGAACGTCGCGTAATTCCGATCCGTCCCCCTGCCCCACACCCCGATCATGATGAAGGTCGGCACCAAGGCCAGTTCATGGAAGAAATAGAAGAAGAACAGATCTAGTGATACGAATGCTCCGAGGATGCCCCCGATCATCACCAGCAGCAGGATGTAGTATTCCTTCTCGAAACGGTTGATCTCCTTGGACAGACAGGTCGCGGCAAAGGCCACGATGCAGCCCATCACAACCAAGCCTAGATTGATCCCATCAACCCCGATATGATAGTTGATGTTCAAATCGGCACCGGCGAGATCCAACGTCACCCAGGGATCCAGATACACAAACTTGTAGCCTCCCTCCGCGATCGGCGCGTCGCCAAATTGGAAAAAGAGAATCAAGCCGAGCACCATGGTCGCGAAGGTCGCAAACAGCGAGACCAACCGGATGCCCCAACGAACCGTCCGGGGGATCAACAGGACCAGCAGCGCCGCGAGCAGCGGAATCAGGAATATGGCAGATAGCAGGTTCATTTCTCAGTGCCCGACGCCATGCGCGTCCGGAAACGCGAGGAAAAGAATGATGACGATGCCCGCCGCCAGCCAAAAGGCGTAGGTCTGCAGATTGCCGGTCTGCAACAGGCGCAACGCGCGGCCAAACAGGTCCGTGAAGCCGGACGCACCACGCACGAAGAGTCCGGCGACGATCCAGCGATCAAACCAGTCTGCCACCACTGCGAAAGCCTCTTGGGTGATCTTGATCAGAATGGCGTAGATCTCATCGAAGTAGAACCGGTCGCGCATGATCCGGGCGAACAGACCGATCTTCAGCGGCAGCGGATCAGACACGGCATCGGAATAAAGTTTCTTCGCAAAAACATGACCGAATGCCACGGCGAGCAGGCCGAAGCCGGCAGCAAAGGCATTGTGATTGATCGGGGCAAACAGCGCGTCATAGAAAGGCACGTCGTGCGCATGGGTGTTGGAGAACATCCCGCTCAGGAAATAATCGATCCCCCACATGCCCGCGATCACACTGGGGATCGCCAACAACCAAAGCGGTGTCGTCATTGTCTTCGGTGACTCGTGCGCTTCAAACACCGCATCCCCACGCGGCATTCCACTGAAGGCGACCACCACCAGTCGGGTCATGTAGAACGCGGTCATTGCGGCCACCAAGGTGCCGATCACATAGGCGCAGTAATTGCTCTTGTCCAACGCGGCCGCAAGAATCGCGTCCTTGCTGAAGAACCCGGCAAAGGGCCAGACCCCGCAAAGCGCCACCGTGCCGATCCAGAACGTGCGATACGTCGACGGCATGCGCGTCTTCAAGCCGCCCATCTTCCAGATATCCTGTTCATGGTGCATCGCGTGGATCACCGAACCGGCACCAAGAAAGAGCATCGCCTTGAAGAAGGCGTGCGTGGTCAGGTGATACATGGCGGCATTCGGAGCGCTGACGCCCACCGCCATCACCATGTACCCGAGTTGCGAGAGAGTGGAATAAGCCAGGATGCGTTTGATGTCGTTCTGTTGAAACGCCATCAGCGCCGCGAGGAATGAAGTGATGGCACCGATCCAGGTGATCACATAAAGCGCGTCAGGCGTGAGCAGGAAGAAGATCCGACAAAGCATGTAGACACCTGCCGCCACCATGGTCGCCGCGTGAATCAGGGCGCTGACCGGAGTCGGACCTTCCATCGCGTCAGGCAACCACACGTGCAGCGGGAACTGGGCGGACTTGCCGACCGCACCGCAGAACAGCAACAGCCCGGCGCAGGTACCGACGGCGCCCATCGCCAACGGATCCGCCTTGAAGAGAATCTCCAGTTCCGAGAAATCCAAGGTTCCCAACGTGGCCCACACGACGATGATTCCCGACAGGAATCCGAAGTCACCCACGCGGTTCGTAAGGAAGGCCTTCTTGCCCGCATCGGCCGCCGCAGGCTTGTGGTACCAGAAACTGATCAGGAGGTAACTGGACACACCCACCAGCTCCCAGAACACGAACATCATCATCAGGTTATTCGCCAGCACGATGCCGAGCATCGAGAAGGTGAAGAAACTGAGAAACGCGAAGTAACGCGGGTAACCGGGATCACCCCGCATGTAACCTTTGGAGAAAATCTGCACCAAAGTGCCCACCCCGGTAACGACCAGCAGCATCAGTGCGCTGAGATCATCGATCACCATGCCGAAGGTCACCTGCAGGTCGCCGACATCCAGCCAGTTGGCAGCCAACTCAACCGGCGGGGCA
>JAYPXF010000343.1:4088-4488 GCA_038154405.1 Verrucomicrobiales bacterium
CCGCGACCAAAGAACACCACCAGGCTCAGCACAAAGCTCAAACCGACGGCACCGATCGAGAACATCGAGCTCAGTTCATCATCGTCCTGCGAAAACAACGCAATCACCATCGCCGCCGCGAGGGGCAGAAACAGGATCAACGGTGCAAGATCTGAGACTTCGTTCATGGTGCTACAGTTTCAAGGAGGTCAGGTCCTCCACCCGGGCGGATTGTCGTTTGCGGAACAAGGCGACCAAGAGGGCCAGACCGACCGCCACCTCCGCGGCCGCCACCGTGATGATGAAAAACACCATCACCTGGCCGTCGAGGTTGTTCGTGAATCGGGAGAAAGCGATCAGGGTGAGATTCGCGGCGTTGAGCATCAGCTCCAACCCCATGTAGATGACAAAGATGTTGCGC
>JAYPXF010000343.1:4584-5845 GCA_038154405.1 Verrucomicrobiales bacterium
AAAAGCACCGCACTGACGATCAGATAATGTTCCAGCCCCACGTTCATTTGAACTCTTTCTTGCTCAGGAGGATGGCCCCCATCATGGCTGACAACAGGAGCAACGAAACCACTTCAAACGGCAACAGGAACTGACCGTTGGTGAAGAGCAGTGTCCCCAACGCCTTGGTGGACCCGACCGCCATCTCTTTACCGGCGTGAGGCAGATGCCCACCGAGGAGGGTTTTGCCAAGGATCGAGGCCAATCCCAGCACGGCAACCGCGCCGGTGCCCAAGGAAAAGAAATTCAGTCGCCGCCGTTCTTCCTCCCCGAGGTTCAGCAGCATGATCACAAACAGAAACAACACCATCACCGCACCCGCATAGACGAGGATCTGAACGGCCGCGAGGAAGTAGGCATTCAGCAGGACAAACAGTCCGGAGATACCGATCATCGTCGTGACCAGAAACATGGCGCTGGTCACCGGATTCCGGCTGAACGGATTGGCCACGACCAGAAAGCCGCTGAGCAGCGTGATCGCAGCGAATATGTAAAACATCACGTCAGCCATCCTACTCCTCAACCGGGAAGACGTCCTGCGCCTCCGCTTCCTTCTGCTTGTGCTCCCATTTCTTGATGGGGCTGTGGTTCGTGCCACCGAGACTCAGCAGCTTTTCCTTGTCGTAAATCATCTCCTCACGACTGCCGCCGGTGAGGGAGAAATCGTCCAACAGGAAGATAGCCTCTTCCGGACACACCTCCTGACAGAAACCGCAGAAGATGCATCGCAGCATGTTGATCTCAAATTCCTCCGGCATCTTCTCCGCATTCGCGCGATCCGCCGGCTGTCCATCCACACCGGGAGGCGTGATCTTGATCGCCTTGGGCGGGCAGACAAATTCGCACAGCTGGCAGGAAACACACTTGGTGTTATCATCGGTGTCCTTCACCAAGTAAGGCGCGCCGCGATAATTCTCCGGAACAATCGTCGGCTCTTCCGGATACTGCTGGCAGACCTTCTTGCGACCAAAGATGGTGTCCAAAAAGTGCTTCCGCGTGACGTTGAATCCACCGATCAACGCGGGAACGTAACTGCGCTCCCATAGCGAGAGTTCTTTGCGTTCTACGACTTTCTTACCCATAGGTCAGACAGCATGTTTCCAGAAAATGAACACGGCCGTGAGGACAATGTTCGCGAGTGCCAGCGGCAATATGCGTCGCCAGCCCAAATCCATCAGTTGATCGTACCGGAATCTCGGCAGCATCCAGCGAACCCAGATCA
>JAYPXF010000344.1:0-5830 GCA_038154405.1 Verrucomicrobiales bacterium
CACCTGGTCGCTCATGAAGACCTTGAGCAGGGACACATCCGGGGCGTAATAGTTCGTCGAGAATAGCGCCTCGACCTGCCGGTCGCGGCCGCCCCAGTAATACATGGAGGGTTGGGTCTGCTTCGCCTGATCCAAGGCGATCTCCAGCTGCCGTGCCTCATCCGTCCGCAAGAGCTTGTTGACGTCCACGAACATCGCCGCCGGCCCGTACTTCTGTTGTTCCAGGTAATCCGTTGCAATCTTGGAGACCGATGGACCGGATTTGCCCGCGAATTCCAGAAGGGAAGGATGCACGGACTTCAGGCTTACCGGCAGCAACCATCCCGCCAGCAGGCACACCAAACCGGTTAGAAACCACAGGATCACCTGTGGCATCCGATCAACTTCACGCCGGTAATATTTGGTGGCCATCGGGTCGACTAACACTCCCGCCAACCGCATTTTTCCGGGCGAATGGGTGGTCTCGCACGGACGCTGTGGGCGGCAAGGATGCGTAGTTTCGAGATTTCCGAATCAAAGTCAATCTCGTGACCCGGAATTCGCGCAAACGTGGATTCCGACTGCAAATCCGTCGGAATTGTTCAGTCAAGACGTGCTCTTTCGCCCCTTCGTTACGCCTCCGTAGAAGGTGTAATACGGCTCGTTGCGAGCCTCCCGCAGAATCATCAATGCCAACTCCATCGCATGATAGTCCCCCCACATTGAGCTTTCCCCATTGGGGACCTTCTGGCTCGGGGCGATGTAATCCCACCCGTTCGGCCGATGATAAACCGAGTGCAGAATCAAGCCCTGATGTTTCGGATCCGTGGAAATATAGGGTTCCGAGAAAAGCGAATCCGCCACGGTGAACCCGGCCTGAATATATCGCTTGGGCGTCGAAATCTTCTTCTCGTATTTGTTCAGCCAACGCCCCAAGCGCAACAGACCCTGGGCCGCAATGGCCGCCGCGGAACTGTCGACCGGTTCATGCTTGTTGTAGGGATCCGAGGGCTGACTCAAATGATCCGGCATCCGATACAGATTCGGAGCCCCGGTGTCCCACATCGGTATCCCATCCCGACAGCAGTTCGCCAGATAGAAATCCGCAGTCGCCAGGGCCGCCCGCAAAAACGTCATTTCCAGAAATGCGAGGCTGAATCGCCCCTTCTTGGCTCCAGCCCGCTCTTTCCACAAGCCACTGCGCAGAAACTCCAGTTGTTCGGCAAATCCGCAGATCGCCCAGGCCAAGCCCCGTGTCCAGGTTGAGAAAGCCGAATAGCCCTGTTGTGTGCTCGGGCACCGAAACACCCCGTTCTTCACATTGAAGACCGCCTCGTGAACCGTCCGTCCGCGTTCGTCGTAGGCATCGCGTCCGTCCCCGTAATAGACCGAGTAACGCGCGGTATTGCACGAGTGCTCCGCCAGGCGCGCCAGCAGGGAGACCGGCTGATCCTGTTCCCCCATGAGCACGTGCCCCAATGCATGCCCCACCCCCAGCGCCCGACACGACCTGATCGTGTCCACAAAGAGTGAATGCGCTCCGTTGAAAGAATGGATGAACCCCGTGCCGTCCTCCGTTTCAGTCCAGCGGGACGCCTGCACCGCGCCGGACACCTTCAAGGCCAGTTCGTAAAAGTCCTTCTCCGACTCGTTGTGCTCGATCCGACCTTCCTTCATCAAACGGAGCAGATTTCCATATGTGGACACATTGTTGAATCCGTGGTCATGGACGCCGATGTGCGACACGTGGCTGGCCATCAACTTGACCGTGTTCTTGCGTCCCATCTCCAGAAACCTCCCATCGCCCGTCGCGTCAAACTGCAACACCTGGCAACCGAATTGAAATCCCTGGGTCCATTCCGTCCATCCCCGCGTGGTGTATTTCCCCTTCTCGGTGAACACCGGCGTGCCGTTGGCCGGTTTCCAACTCCGCTGCAGCTTCGAGATCTTTTTCCCTGCAAGTTCGAAAAACGCCGTCACCTTGGGCTCGAGGTGTTTTGCCGTCAGTTTGTTGTCAGCTTTGATTCCCATCGACTGTGTCCGACCAGACTACACTGCCCGGCGAGAATCAGACCAATACTTTAAGTGCCTAAAATTAAAGTAGCCCTGTGCCGACATGCATTTCCGCACCCAACGCCACCACGAATACAATCACCATGGTATTCTATGCACTCCCTCGTCCACCTACGTTCAAACAAGGTGCGGAGGAAACGCTGACGCCAGACAAATGCACACACAGACCATGGCTCCGGGGACCGGCGACAATTCAACTTGGACACCAACCGAGGGTAGGGTCGCACACGCAGAAACCATCAACCTCGTTCGCGACCTGTCGGAAGACACGGTCATCACCGAACACAGCCTTTTTCAGTTGGCCGACTACCTCAACGACTGCCGGGAAGCACGTCACACCTGGCTAGGCAATCAACTGTTTCAGTTTCTGCGAACCATCTTCGCCGGCGCCGGCATCGGGGATGCGCAAATCGGCGCTACCGCCGCCGCTATGGCCGAAATCGCCAGAATGATTCCCTGCTTCAATCCCGGCAATCCACGCGGTGACAAGGCCAATCCCATCTTCCTCGATCTCGAGCACGATGACACTTGGTTTGTCGGCAAGAACGGCTTCGAATTGATCAAAGGATTCGCCCCGCGTGAGATTCACTTCAACCAATTGCTCCGCAAGAAGGTCTCGCAGTGGCCCAAGGAGCGGAACGACGGCAACTTTGTTTTCACCCTCAAATGGCCGACCTCCGACCGCAATGCAACGAAGGGTTTGATGATTCGGGAGTCGGAGTCCCAGGGCTGTGTGATGGGAATTGGCTGGGAGCGTTTCCTCTCCGCCCAAGGCCACAACCCTTGGCGCTGCATACATCTCTGCGTCAACATCGGCCCTCTCAAGCGCGGCGAGAAACGCGCCATCCGCGGCCGCATCTATCTTTTCAGGGGAACCAAGGAAGATTGCCTGCAACGATTTGAACGCTGGCTGGCTCGAGACGACGGGCGCTCGCCAAAATCGAGCAGTTCGGCTGAATGATCATCCGAAATCAGCGGACTGCCGAAGGCTCCGCCCGGCCTTCAATGACAACACTCGGAAGATGGACATCAATCCGACGCCATCTGGATTTCCGCGATGTCAGGACAAACGGTTTATCCATCGCAAACTCATCTTCACCGACCCGGTAGATTCTCCGGAAGATTTCGGTACAGGCAATGAAGTGAAAACCATTCTTCGTCCCCATGTATTCCCATTTCGCCAGCTTGTTAAGCTGATTCATCCGCCTCTTTAGTTCCTCACCCGATATCAACCCCGAATACCACCGCGTTGGCAGACTTGTCGCAATGGCCGTCTTCTGGATCGATCCTCGCGTGCCTACATAGGCGGCAGCCGGAACCAAAACCGGGGATGCAGACACCATTTTAGCCGAGTCCGATACGTTGTACTGCAAATCCGACGTGCGACACCCCTGTCCGCCAAGAATCGCCAGTGAGAACGCCGCAAACGAAATACACCTCATGCCCTGATTAAATCCGTCATTCTCCCGCCGCATCAAGTCTGATCCCAATCTCAACTCCGCCTGCAACAGCCGCCTCTTCGTAGATTCGATTGCCAATCGAATCGGGCAACCGATGGCTTCGTGTGGCAAACGAAGCTACGAATTCCACCCGACCATCACCACGATTTAATCATGGCATTGCCGATCCGTGATTCTATTCTGCGGCCATCTCACTCGTTATCGCATGCGGAAATTAATCCTTCTGATCCTACCCTGTTTTGCCGTCTCAGCTGCCGACTGGCCGATGTGGCGTTACGACCACGAACGTATCGCCGAAAGCCCGCAACAGCTCCCCGAAAAACTTGAGCTGATCTGGTCGCGCCAATTGCCCAAACCGAGTCCCGCTTTCAAAGACGTTCGCCTGCAGTTTGACCGCAGCTACGAACCCATAGTGAATGGCAAACATCTGTTCATCGCCTCCAGCCGCGAAGACAGCGTCACCGCCTACGACACCGAAACTGGCGAGGAACTCTGGCGGTTCCATGCCAACGGGCCGGTCCGCCTGGCACCAGTCGCGTGGGACGGTCGAGTAATGTTCGGTTCGGACGACGGAGTCTTTTATTGCGCCGAGGCTGTCACCGGCAAATTGCTCTGGAAGTTCAAAGCCGTGCCTTCAGACCGCAAACTGCTGGGCAACAAACGCCTGATCTCCGTCTGGCCCATCCGTGGTGGTCCGGTTTTGAAGGATGGCCGGGTTTATTTCGCGGCCGGCGTCTGGCCCTTCGAAGGCGTGTTCATTTACTGCCTCGACGCAAAGACAGGGAAAAAGATCTGGCTGAACGACAGTTCAGGCCACATCTACGGCCAGCAACCGCACAACGCCGTTGCCCTAGGAGGAATCGCACCGCAGGGCTACCTCCTGATCGACGGCGACGACCTGGTGGTGCCGTGCAGCAACGCGTATCCCGGTCGCTTCGATCTGAAGACCGGCAAACTCAAGGAATTCAATCTGCCCGCCCCGGGCCGCCTGCCCGGTGGATGGTATGCTTCCATTCCCGGACCGTCCGCGCAGAAGAAGACCAAGCGCAAGAGCCTCCTCGCCGATCTCGGGGTCAATGTCATCCGGCACGAAGACCGCCTGCGCACCGCCGGAAAAGCCGAAATCCGTACAACCATCCGTGCCGGACAACAGGAATTCCGCTTCACCAATGGCTTTCCCAATGTGACCGGAAACATCTACTCGATGATCGCAGCCGACGACAGGCTGATCGTGTCTACGGTCGAAGGGCGGCTCTATGCCTTCGGCAACGCATCTTCCAAGCCACGCGTCTTTTCGACGCATCAGTCTGATCGATCAGATCCGACGGATCTCTCAGATCGATTGCTCAAGTCCACCTCGGCTCGCCATGGGTATGCTGTGTTCATTGGCGCACCAGATGCCGACACCCTGCTACATATCGCCAAGACCACCCAACTGCACCAGATCGTCATTGAACCAGAAACCGCAAATGCAAAACGACTGCGCCGGGAACTTCGCGCTGCCGCCGTTTACGCCGATCGCGTGTCAGTCATGCATGACGGTCCCGATCTTCCACCCTATTTCGCCGATCTCATCCTCGTTCGTTCACCTTCAGTCAGAACTGAACGCATCTTCAACGCAGTTCGTCCCTATGGGGGCAAACTCATCGAAGAAACCGGCTGGAAAGTGTCCACGCGTGAAGGCGCCTTGCCCGGTGCAACAAACTACGACGGTGACTTCACGGTCAGCCCCGATGAACTCGTGAAGGCCCCGCTCGGTGTTCTCTGGTTCGACGATACCCTCGGTCACTTCAAACGAGCACCTCAACCAAAGTTCATCGACGGCGTGATGGTGTCCGTCGACAAGGAATGGCTCGATCCCAGCAATCGCAAAGGCGGCAAGGACTACCGTCTGTTGCCCCCGAAGTTTACCGACGTTTACACCGGTCGGGTTCTGTCTGATCTGGAAACGACCGATCTGCGACGCCAGACTTTCGCCAAAGTTGATCTGGAGACGGTTCAACCCAGCCAATACCGGCCGTCCACACAGAAGAACGACTGGAAGCCCAATGCCCCAAAGGCCGGCTTTCGCACCAATCCACTCACCGGCGAAAAGGAGCCTCGCACGTTTCCCAAGAGCTACGGTTGTGACGGTGGATTTGACTACGGAAACATTTACACGATGCGTTCCGGAACAGCCGCCTTCTACGACAAGCGTGTCGACAGCGGCACCATCAACATCAGCGGTCCTCGATCCGGGTGCACCAGCAGCATCATTCCGGCGAACGGACTCTTAAACCTTCCCTACTTCTACAAAGGCTGCACCTGCAGTTATCCGC
>JAYPXF010000345.1:0-5799 GCA_038154405.1 Verrucomicrobiales bacterium
GATCCTCTATTCAGACAACCGAATAAAAGAGGGCGGCCCCTTGATTGACCTGAAGTTGAGTTACAATTCCTCCGCCCCCAGACAGATACCCGCAGACTGGTTGTTCCACGAATAGCAGAAACCAGCTCGGGGAAAGGGATGGTCCCGAACAAGCGGAATCCGGATCTCTGGTGTTCTCATCCGATGGAAGGGTCCAAGCGTTGTTTCCGGCTCCGCGTTACTCCCGAACTTGGACGCTTGAAGTCAGATGGCCGCCCTTGGGGACAAGGAAACGATGCTCTCCGCGATCGAATCGGATTCCAACGAATTTCACTACGAAATGCCGCTGTCTGAGTTCTTCGGCTCGGCAGCGGTGTTCACCGACGGTGACACCGCGCATGTCGGCCACCGGGTTTGTCTTCGCCCAACGTCTGCAGGCGCATCTGAAGTTTCCCGTCGGCCTGATCAACGCCAACAAGGGGGGGAGCCCGGTGCAGACCTGGTATGCACCGGAGTCATTGAAGATCCTGGGCGATGGGCGGAGCATGATGCGGAACATGTATAACGCCATGATCCGCGTCTACCGGAATTTTCCGATCAAGGGGGTGATTTGGTATCAGGGGGAGAGCAACGCATTCAACGTGGAACAGAGTCAGGCCTACGCGGATCAGTTCAAGGCGATGATCCGTGGGTGGCGGCACGACTTCAAGGACCCGGCAATGCCCTTTCTGTTCGTCCAGTTGGCGGCCTACGAAATGAATCCGTATCGGCACGGCGTCACCTATCCGCTGCTCCGCGACAGCCAGACAGCGGCGCTGGAACTCGACCACACCGGCATGGCGGTGGCCATCGATCTCGGCGAGCCTTTCAACATCCATCCGCCACACAAGATACCGTTGAGCGAACGTCTCGTATTGGCCGCCCGCAAGATCGCCTACCACGAGGACATCGAGTACAGCGGCCCGCTCTTCAAGGAGCTGAAGATTCACGGCCGCAAGGCGGTGCTCCATTTTGACCACGCGGCGGCAGGGCTGACGGCAAGAGAAATCAGACAGCGACCGGTGCCATCTTAGAATCCGAATTGAGTTTGGTATGTTTCCGGGTATTCCGTTCCTGCCGTAGTTGAAACTCCGAAACGGTTTGCTTGCCCCCTTCCGCCTTCGCTTGTTGGCTACGGCGCGACAAGTCCGCCCAACTTGGATCCGTGTCACACCGGTAATCCGACACTCAAACGAGTTTTGATCTGTGAAAACGCGGGCAGTTGAACGAACAATCTGAAAACGAATGAGCAACGCATTACTGATCGACAGCTTGGTGGAGGTGCTGGATTCGTTTGATGTTGTGGTGCTCGATCAGTTTGGTGTGCTGCACAACGGCTCGATCTGCTACGCCTCCGCCAGCGAGGCGATGGGAATGCTGCACGCGCGGGGAAAGGACATCATCGTTCTTTCCAATTCCGGCAAACGGGCGGATCTGAATTTGCAGCGAATCGAGAAGATGGGATTGCCGGGGGAGACCATCTCGCGGGTTGTCACTTCCGGCGAGGCGTTATGGCAGGATGTCAACGAATCCAGAATTCGGGTGGCAGGACAGAGTCCCAAACGTTTTTTTCCCATCTGCAGTCATCCGGATGATCCGACGGTCTGGGCGTCCGGTAGCAACGTGGAAATCGCCGACGAGATTGATCCCGCTTGCGATGCGATTCTGTTGATGGGCCTGCCCGATGACACGGGCGAGACGGAATACGATGCGACGTTCCAGCAGGCGCTCGATCTCAGGCTTCCTCTGATTTGTTCGAACCCCGACAAGACTTCACCCCGCGCGGACCGCTTCGTCATGTCCCCCGGAGCATTGGCGGATCGCTTCGCGGAGATGGGTGGCGAAGTGATCTGGTATGGCAAACCGCACGCTCCCGTCTTCCAAGCCGTCATGCGCTGTCGCCCCGACCTTGCTCCCGACCGTTTCCTGATGGTGGGTGACAGTCTGGAACACGACATCGCCGGCGGTCAGAACGTTGGTTTCCAGACGGCCTTTGTTCGCGGAGGAATCCACACCGGCGATTTCCCAGCCGGGACCGACCATGATCAAATCCACGCCACGCTACGATCGCTCGTCGAACAACACCGCATTCAACCGCCCGACTTCAGCCTGAACATTCTCGCCTGACAACCGAACATGAAACTACCTCCTGAATTTATTTCACTCTCCCAGGAAATCGGCTCCCAGCCCCTGCTCGTGCAGGGGCCCGGTGGAAACACCTCCGTCAAGATCGACGGTCAGATGTGGATCAAGGCGTCCGGGACGGAACTGGCCGAAGCCTTGGACAAGAACATCTTCGTGGCGGTGAATCCGGCCAAGGCGATGCAGGAGTTGGACGGCGCCGGCGATGGCAGTTGCCGTTCCGCCCTGATCGATCCCGATTGCGGCCTGCGTCCGTCGATCGAAACGACCTTTCACGCGATGTTCGATCACAAGTTCGTCTTTCATTTCCATTCCGTGGCGACGATCTGTCATGCGATTGCGGAGGAAGGACGCAATGCCCTGGCCGAGAAGCTGTCCGGATTGCAGTGGGTTTCCGCTCCGTATCGCAAGCCCGGGATACCCCTCACCAAGGCCATCCGCGAGGCGGTTGGCTCGGGAGACATCCAAGTCGTCGTATTGAAAAACCACGGCATCATCATCGTGGGCGACACGATCGACGAAGTCAGGGAACTGATTGACGACGTCGAGCGGCGACTGGATCTGCCCGTTCTCGCAGCAGGCAAGACCAACGACTCGGAGGCGGATTACCCGGGTTGGAAGGCCGTCCCAGAAGTGTCCGCCTTGGCGACTGATCCCCGGCTGTTCCAGCGTGCGACCACGGGAACCTATTATCCCGACCACGTGGTGTTCCTGGGGCCGGCGATGCCGGTCATGTCTGCCGAGGAACTCGCGCGGCTCAGCCTGGAAGAGTTTCCGGTTCCTGCCGTGTTGATCGAAGGCGAGGGAGTCTTCTTGAAGTCCGATGCCAAGCCGGCTCAACGTGCCATGTTGGACTGCATCTACAACGTGCTCGCCCGGATCCCCGCTGATTGGACTTTGTGTCCCGTCGGCGAAGACGCGGAAGCTGAGTTGTTGAACTGGGACGCGGAAAAGTATCGCCAGGCACTGGCCAGACGGAATGGCTGATCATGTCGCTTTACCTGGGAATTGACGTTGGAACGTCCGGGGTCCGTACCTCCGTGATCGACAAGACCGGAACGAAAATCGCATCCGCCTCCGTGACAATGCCGGCTCCGATTCGCATCGACGATCGGCCCTGCCAAGACGCCGCGATCTGGTGGGAGGCGGTCAGTCAGTGCCTGCAAGACCAGGCCACCAGTCTTCGTGAAACAGGCCGACAGTTTGACGAAATCGCTGCCGTGGCCGTCGACGGCACCTCCGGAACCTTGCTGCTGACCGACGCCGACCTGAATCCGATCACCCCCGGCTACATGTACAACTCGGCGAATTTTGATGTCGAAGCCAACGCGATCGCGCCGCACGCACCGGAGACGTCGATGGCCCGTGGCGCTGGATTCTCATTGGCTCGATTGTTGTTTTTGCAGAAACAGGTGGGAACGGCGAAACACGCATTGCATCAGGCGGATTGGATTGCCGCCAAACTGATGAAGCGCGGCGGGCTTTCCGACGAAACCAACGTGCTGAAAATGGGCTATGACGTTGAGCAGAGAATCTGGCCTGATTGGTTTTCTTCCTGTGGAGTTGAACTCAATCTGCTCCCGGATGTGAAATCCGTTGGCGAGAGGTTTGGCCTCGTTGACGAAACGATCGCGCATCAGTTCGAATTCTCGACCGACGTGAAAGTTTTCGCCGGAACGACGGACAGCAATGCCGGATTCCTTGCTTCGGGGGCTTCCCAAGTGGGTGAAGGCGTCACTTCGTTGGGAACCACCTTGGCGATCAAGTTGTTATCCGACAAACCGGTCACCGATACATCCCGCGGCGTCTACAGTCATCGCATCAAGGACATGTGGCTGCCGGGCGGAGCGTCGAATTCGGGCGGCGGTGTCTTGCTCGATCATTTTTCGGCGGAGCAGATGAGTGACATGGAAAACGAATTGAAACCGGAAACGCCAACGGGTCTTGATTACTACCCGCTTTCACGCCCCGGCGAACGGTTTCCCATCAACGATCCGAACCTGCCACCACGGCTGAACCCGCGTCCGGAAAACGATGTGGAGTTTTTCCAAGCCCTGCTGGAGGGACTCAGCGAAATCGAGCGAATCGGATACGACGCTCTCAAGGAGCTTGGCGCACCAGCGTTGAAACGTGTCTTCACCGCCGGTGGCGGAGCGCAGAACCAAGTCTGGACGAAGATCCGCTCCGCCAAGCTCGGCGTGCCCGTCGGCGATGCCCAGTCCAGCAACGCCTCAGCCGGAGTCGCCAGAATTGCTGCTGGATTGATCTGATGCCCTCGCATCAATCGCCATTGGCCAGGGAGATGTCGCTCAGGTGTGAGTTGTCCGCGGCAGAGGTCAGCGACTGGCGTTGGGCCTGCGCGTGAATCTGAAGCCTCACAACGGCGCCAACCACCAACCCGTCAGAATCGATTCCGAGACCGGCGCTTTGGAATTTCGGTAATCTGGGGCATGCACTCCATTGGCTTCACGATCGGAGCAATCGGGATTGCGAGTTGAAGTTTGGCGGTCGATGCTGGGGCTGACATGAATTGGATCTCCGTATTCCTCTGTTTGCTGACCATCGGCGTCAGCGCGGCCGATCGTCCAAGTGTGCTGTTCATCGTCTGCGACGATTTGAATCGGCATGTCAGCACTTCGGCCGACCGACACATCAAGACACCGGTCTTGGAAGCACTGGCTGCCGAGGGAATGACCTTCAACCGCGCCTATTGCCAATATCCGGTCTGTGGCCCCTCGCGGGCGTCGTTCCTGTCCGGGCTTTATCCCGAATCCTCCGGCGTAACCAACAACAACTCAGACATCCGCCAAACACGCCCCGGCGCCAAATCAATGCCGCAGGTGTTCAAGGAGAACGGCTATTGGACCGCCCACGTCGGCAAAGTCTTCCACACGCCCCACACCGATCCCGGCAAATCAGCCTGGGACGCCAAGGGCTGGTTTCCCAACGACGAACTGCCGGTGGTCATTGCTGCGAAAGAGAAGTTCGAAAAGGAAAACGGTTCAATAGAGCTGCGTCAGAATCGCAAGGCCTGGCGCGTACTCAAACAAAAGGCCGGCGGCCTGCTGACCCGCCAGACTCCGCCCGGTCATGGTCGCAGTGGTCTGCGGGACGAACAGCACAAGGACGGCAAGAACGTCCGCCAGGTGGCCCGCTGGGTCCGCGAGAACGCCCATGGCAAGAAACCGTTCTTCATCGCCTGCGGCATTCAAAAACCACACCTCCCCTTCCTCGCCCCGGACAAGTATTTCGATCTCTATCCGCAAAGCGGAATCAAATACCTGCCCAATCCCGAGGACGACCTGAAGGACGTCCCGCGTCTGGCCCTGGTGAAACGGGCGGAGGCATTCGGCTTCGAGCTCGGCGTGGAAAACGATTCCCTGCGCCGCGAATACATGCAGGCCTATCACGCCTGCGTCACCTTCATCGACACCCAGCTGAAGATCATGTTCGACGCCCTCAAGGCCAAGGGGCTCTGGGACGACACGATCATCATCTTCACCTCCGACCACGGCTATCATCTCGGCGAGCATTACCTCTGGGGCAAGGTCAGTCTCTTTGAAGAATGCGCCCGCGTGCCCCTGGTCGTTCGCGTTCCGGGCATGACCCGAGCCGGTTCGCAGACCGAGGCGATGGTGG
>JAYPXF010000346.1:0-5764 GCA_038154405.1 Verrucomicrobiales bacterium
TCTCCCCATCGCGGAACTGCGGCGCGTCGAAACGCAGTCGCCCGGGCCCAACCCATTGGTCCTGAAACTCGATCAAGCCCCTGTCGACCCTTACCTCCCGACCGCACTTTGGTCCCAACACCATCGCAATCGCCTCTGGTGGCAGCCGGCGCAGCGTGGTCTTGCCCGCGTTGAAGACCTGACGCGGAGAACGTTTGATCACCCGGGTTTCGGCTGCCTCCATCGCAATGGCCTGTTGTTCGCTACTCAGGTGGGCAAGCCGTTCCAGCGGGATCCAGGGCATCTCGGGGTCAAAGCGGATCTCCTTGGAAATAAGTCCCGCTTCGATCCATCCCTCAAGGTCGTGATCCTGTCGCCGATTGATTTGTTCCAAGATTTCTGAAACCACGGCGAAAGCCTCGCGGTATTCAAGGAATGGCAATCGTAGTTTCGCCGCCTGTTCGGGAGGCAACGTCGCCATGGCCTTCAGCAGTCGGTTGTTATGCTTGTCCCGTCCAGCCAGATCCTCCGGGCAGTTCAAACGCGCGTTGCTGCCCGTCTGCCCTGGAATTAACAGCGTATCCGCCGTTTCGTTGTGGACCAGATTGTGCAGGGATTCGAGTGCGGCCTTGAAGCGGTAGTTGCCCTTTCTCTGCCCGTCATACATGCCGGCAAACGCCGCCTTGCCCTGTAACCCGGATCGCTCGACCCGCACCTTGCCACCGGTCAGATCAAACAAGGACTGTTCGGTCTCTTCACGAATTGCTGCCGTCCCGTGTTCGACAATCAGCGTCGTCCCCTTGTCGTCATCACGATAGCCCGTTCCCGCCAGTACGTTAGCAACGAGGAAGACCATCTCCGTCTCCTTCAATCTCTCCAGGGTTCCGGTTGCCTCGTTTTCCACGATCGGTTTCAGGCCGTGCGCAAACAGGCACCCAGAGAACAGATCCAGCGCATGGAGCTGGAGCAGACGCTGGGCGCTGCGTTGCCCGACCATGTTTACCTTGAAGTCATGCCACATGTCGTCGAACAGGTAATACTGTCCAACGGCCAGTCCGTTGCGGGTCGTGAAGACCTTGGGCCGTAGCTCCGCCGCGGCAGTTCGTCCAACGCGGGCCGCCCGTAGTTCGAACTTCGAGGGTGCGTAGCGCATGAGGTTGCCATAGCTCCAGCCCGGCGGATGTGCGCTGCTCGGAGCTCGTTCCGGTGGTGAGTCATAGCCTGGAATCGCCCTCGACGAATCTCCGGCCGCCCAAGCCTGCCAATCGCGCAGCAATCGGCGGTAGGCCGGCTTGCACTTGCGCTGGTTGCGTTCGCACAACGCCTTCCAATGCTCGAGGAACTCACGCGGTAACCGCTCGCCCGCATCTTTCCCGCAATATGCGGAACCCGCCTTCGTCTTGTGCAGCACACATCGCCAGTCGTGGGTATCGCGATACAACCTGAACTGGGTCTGCAATCGCTTGGCCGACCATCCCGGCCGTCCGGGATGCATTGCCTCCACTGCTCGGGCACCTGCCCGGACGCTCTTGGATTGGACGATGTACTCGAAAGCGGCGAGTTTGTCCGCGACCTCTTCCCGCACTCCCGATGGTAGCTTGGCAAATTCGCTCAGGTCTTCGGGCGGCACTTTGTAGTACGCGTGCGGGTTGGCAACACTCATGTTATTCGCCACCGCCCGGCGGTAGAAATACAAGTTCCAGGAACTCCGCACGGACCAGGCTGAGCATTCGTTACTCCTCGAAGTGGTGGTGAGCCAGCCCTAAGGGTCTGGTATCGAACCCAATTTGCAACGTGGGTAATGGCAGCCCTACGGCACAAACCGAGCGTCGGCTTGGAACGTGTCAGCCCTCTCTGCACTCCGATTCAAATTTGCCATCTGGCAAATTTGGAAAAGAGGCTTGTGAGCACGTGGTTGAATAACTGCTCACTCGCATAGGATTGAACAGCCCAGAGCGTGGGTTTGGGTAATCCCCGGCTGATCCATCACAATCTCGATTAGAGGTCGAACTCCCCACCGAAGCAATCCGGCCAAGTTATTCAAGTCCCCGTTCAGTTTTTTGTCGCGACCCGTCCAATCTCAGGAACGATTTGTGACCGGATTCCTACAGGTGTCTCAAACCGACTAGATAATGTTTCAAACCTGATTTGATTTAGCGGCATGGTGTTTGTCAGTCAGTAAGGGGGCTAGTAGAACGGCAGGGGAGCGGACACGGCGTCCGCTCCCTTTTGTGTGTCCATAGCTGAATATTATTGGTGCTGAACAGGTCTGCTAGACACCTAAAATGCGCCGGCTCAGCTTCATTTTTGTAGTCTTCTTCGCGATCCCGTCGGGATACACGCTGGATTACGCCCAGGATGTGCGACCATTCCTGCAGACGTACTGCATCGAATGTCACGGCGGCAAGAAGGTGAAGGGCAAGGTGGACTTCACGAAGATGAAGACGGACGCGGATTTGTCTGCCGCCTTTGAGACCTGGGAGGCGGCGATCGAATTGCTGAAAGAGGGGGAGATGCCGCCGGACGCCGCCAAGCAACCCTCCGCGGCGAACCTCGATGTGATCTACCAGTGGTATCAGCAACGCTTCGTGGAATCTGTGAAGGCGCATCCCGGATATTTCAAACCTCGGCGTCTTTCGGCTTGGGAGTACCGACACACCCTACATTCGCTGTTTGGCTTCGACATGGAAACAGCGGTCATCGAAGCGCAACAAACCGTCACCGAGAAATCGTTGGTCATGAAACTCCTGCCAACCGATCCGCCGGGGAAGAGCGGCTTCAAGAACGATACCTCGGGTAATCCGCTCTCGACGGTCATTTGGGATCAGTACTCTTATCTGGCCGAGGAGGCGATTGTCCGGTTCTTGGAAAAGAATCCCGAGATCGAACCAAAGGACGTCATTCGTCGCTTTCTACCTCGGGCGGTGCGCAGATCGTTGCCGGAACACGAGTTGGCCAAGGTGTCGGATCGCGTGAACTCGGAGGCGGATCTGAAGCGTGAACTCAAGACCGTCCTCATGTCGCCCGGCTTCATCTATCGCGGCATTTTGATGGAAGGAGAAAAGGACACCGAGATCGATGTCGACCAGTTTGAGTTGGCGGAAAGGTTGTCTTACTTCCTTTGGAACGACATGCCGGACGATGAGCTGTTTCGAATCGCAGCATCCGGGCAAATTCGTGCGCAGATCAAGCAGCAGGTGGATCGCATGTTGAAATCGCCAAAGAGTCACCGCTTTGCCGAGAACTTCGCGACGCAGTGGCTGGCGTTGGACTCGATGGATCAGTTTGCCAACCGGGAAGTGACGATCGCCGTTGCGTTGAAGGAACAGCCGATCGAATTCTTCAACTACCTGATCACGGAGAACCGGCCGCTGCTGGAGTTGATCGATTCGCGAGTCACGTATGCCAATCCAATCCTCGCCAAGTTCTATCGGAACGACCGCAAGCAGATCGCGCCGTATCGGAAGGCCCAAGGAATCGAGAAGGAGATCGTCCCGCACAATCGGATCACGCTCGAGAACACCAAGGGCCGCGGTGGCATCATGACCATGCCGGGAATCCTTGCCATGAATCGGGGTCCCGTGCAGCGGGGTACTTGGATTTTGGAACGTATCTTGGGCGATCATCTTCCTGAGCCGCCGCCGGATGTCGGCCAGGTGGAGCCCAATCGCAAGGGCGAGAAGCTTTCGTTTCGACAACGCTTCGAGAAGCACCGCAGCAATCCGACCTGCGCGGTTTGCCACGACAAGATCGATCCGCTCGGTTTTGCCCTGCAACGCTACACCAACGACGGTTCCTTCCGTGGATCTGGCAACTTCACGGAGTCCAAGAAGAAGAAAAAGGGCACGGACTACGACAGCGGCGAACTCGACACGAGCGGCCGACTTCCCAGCGGCGAAACCTTCAAAGATTTCGATGAGCTTAAACAACTTTTGCTCACGAAACGTCGCAAGGTGATCGTCCGCAATATCGTGAAACGCACGCTGGTCTATGCGCTTTGTAGGAAGTTGGAGATCTACGACCAACCAACCGTGGAAGCAATCACCAAACGCCTGCATGAAAACGACGGAACGTGGCGTGACCTGATCCATGAAGTGGTCGGGAGTTTGCCGTTCCAGAAAACCGTGATAAAAGGAACGAACTCATGAGTTGGAAGATCGATCGTCGAAGCTTTCTGCGCGGTGCCGCCGGCGCCTTGTTGCCACTGCCGTACCTGAACCTGATGGAAGCCTCGGCCAAGACCGTGAACAACGGTCAGCCCCCGTTGCGCTTCATGACGCTGTTCAAGCCGAACGGCGTCCACCCGCCGTCGTGGAACATCGAGGGCGGTAGCGAGCATGATTTTCGCATGTCCCCCTTGATGAAGCCGTTTGCGCATCACAAGGACGACATCCTGATTCTCGACCAGATGGGTGACTGGGGCTTTTCCGCGCACAAGGATTCCACCCGCCGCTTTCTCTGTGGTCACCACCACAACACCAAGTCCGCCTCCCTCGACCAGATCATCGCGGACAAGATCAGCCCCGGCACGGCGCATCGCTCGCTTGAACTCACCACTGAAGGCCTGTTCCCCAACCAGATCGGTTGCAGCTATCTTTCCTACGATCAGAATGGCGACTACATGCCGCGCGAGAGCGATCCGCGGCTGGTGTTCGATCGGCTCTTCCGCAATCCGCTCAGTCACCCGCAGAAACGTCGCGAGATGAGCAGTCTGCTTGATCGCGTGAGCGGCGATGCCAAGTCATTGCAGCGTTCTGCTGGTTACGAAGATCGCCAGGTCCTCGACCAGTATCTGACCGTGGTCCGCGAGACGGAGAAACGCATCGAGCATCTGCAGGCATCCGGAACTGGCAAGGTGGATTTTGCAAAACTGAAACGCCCCCCGGAGACCTCGAATCTCAACGAACAGGTAGATGCCATGCTCGATCTGATTGCGCTGGCACTCTGGACCGACTCGACTCGTTGCGCCACCTACATGCTCGGCAACAGTAACAGCCGGATCGTCTTCGACTTTCTGGGCGTGCAAAAGCAGCACCACTATCTCTCGCACTTCTTCCGGAATTTCAGCCGTTCCAACATCGACAGTCTCCTGAAGATCAGCCTCTGGCACATGGACAAGTTCGCCGGACTGCTCGATCGCCTGAAATCCTATCGCGATCAGCATGGTAGCCTGCTAGATCACACCGTTGTTCTGTATGGCTCCGGCATGGGGCACAGCGACAACCACACGGTCCAGCGCATTCCCGTCGTGCTCGCCGGCGGCAAAGGCCACATCAAGACCGGTCGCTATGTTCGCTACGCCAAGAATGAAGAACTCGGCCGTCTGCACATCACCCTCGCCAAGATGTTCGGCGTCCAGCTCGACTCCTTTGCGAATTCCTCCACCGCACTTCCGGGCCTCGACGGATCGCCTTTCGAGGCTCACCGCGAACGCCCATTCCAAAGCTTCGCCAAGCGCAACGGCGGCAGAATCGAGGTGCAGGGCCGCCTCCGCCTTTCCGAGAATCTCAACGAGGCGAATGTGTTCTACGTCGACGTGAAGGACGCACCATCCGTTCGCATCGTCGTGAAGTTCCGTGACTTCCATGACTTCAATCTCGCCTATCATTGCGGAACTGCGGTCAACATCACCGGCGACTGTGCGGACAAGGGAGGCCAGGTCGTCATCTCTAAGATCAGCGCCCTCAAATCCCTCTTCGGCAAGAAGCCTGGTGCCTCGGGTGGTTGATCGATGATCCGTTCGATCGGTCTGCTCAGTTTGGTGCTGACTCTGGTTGGCTGTGGC
>JAYPXF010000347.1:0-4393 GCA_038154405.1 Verrucomicrobiales bacterium
AAACGGATGGTGTCCGTCTGGCCTTGAATGACCGTTTCGACGTTGTTGAGGATTCTTTGGTAGACCTCCCTGCCCGTTTCGAATTCCGCGCTCATTTCGTTTCCCTAGGGTTGGAAACAGCAAACGGGAACTGCCCGGCAAAGCCAAGCTCCGAGTGGTTTGCTGGTTACCTTGTCAACACCTCGGACGGATCACAGTTGCGTAAAGGAAACCAGTGTCAGAGCCACGCGACATGATCCAGTGCGTTCTCCGTGCCGTGGATCACGCACAAATTCGCATCATCACCCACTTCAAGGCCGGGAGACTGTCCGATCAACCTTGCCGGATTCACCGAACCGATGTCCCAGACATCGCGCCATGATCGTTGCAACATTTCCGCCGCCCGCTCGATGCCCTGCAACGGCCGCAAGGCGGAACCCGCGTAATTGCTCTGCCCCGGCATCCGCACCACCTGATCTTCGCCCACCTCCAACTCCAACCGACCGACGGTGTAGGTCCCGGGAGGCGCCCCGGCCGCAGACATGCAATCGGTCGTGTAATAGATCCGGTCCGCGGGCAAGGCTTTGTGGATCAGTCTAAACATCTGGGGCGATACGTGAATCTGATCCGGAATGACTCCCGCCACCAAGGCATCCGTGTCAAACACGCGCCCCACGATGTTGTCGTGCCGATCCATCTCCTGTGGCATGCCGTTTGCCAGATGCGTGAATCCTCTGGCCCCGGCGGCCTCGGCTCCTCGTAGTTGTTCTTCGGACGCGTTCGAGTGTCCAATGCTAACCACGAATCCCAGTTCCGTCGCGCGAACGATCGTCTCGATTGTCCCTGGCCGTTCCGCCGCAATGGTGAAGAGCAAACGATCATCACCCACGATCTCCTTGAGTTCTTCCATCCGCTCCGGTCGGGGATCTTCCATGGCATCCGGATTGTGTGCCCCACGATAACCGGGTTCTTCCGACAGGAACGGCCCTTCTACATGCCATCCTACAATCGCCTTTTTCAACCCATCGGAAGCGTCTCGCAATTTCTTGAAGTGCCGCAATCGGTTCAGCATTGCGTCCCAGCGATCCGTGATTAGCGTCAACATCCACCATGCGCAACCATCGCGACTGAGGCCGGCGTTGGCCCGCACCAGATCGTCCGCGTCCACATCGTCACGCTGAAAATCCACGCCCGCATAACCGTTCACCTGCACATCCACCAGTCCCGGTGCCAGCCACTGATCAGTCGGCCCTTCTTCGATCGGTTGAACTTCGGTAATCTTGTCATCTCCCCAAGTGACCTTGAGTGGCTTCCCGCTCAGGTAATGTCTGCCGACTGCCGTTCCGCTGCTCATACTTTCACTGGCTACCCGATTCCAAGCCCCACTGCTAGCGAATATTGAATGCTATCTTCCTAGCCAAACACCTCGATTGAATGGACTTGTGGGCGACCTCGGCTACCGTGAAGAAGGTCAGGCACCGAAGGATGCAGACACCAACTCAGATTGCCCCGATACAGAACAACCGTCCACGCCCCAAGCGCCGGTGGATCTGGCCACGGGTCTTCGTGTATGGTTTCCTGCTCGGCTTTATTCTGCTGAATCTCCTCGCATACTTTCATGGCCGGACCATGTCGCGCTACGCATCCAAGTCCCCCCGCACGCGTCCGCCGGAAGAGCTCACCTTGCTCACGCGCGCGAAAGTTCTGTTGATGGGCGTCGAATGGCCGCGACCGGAAAACCGCCAAACGCCGGAAGACTACGGATTGCCGTATGACACAGTGCATTTTCCCGGCGCTTTCGGGGTCGAACTCCAGGCCTGGCAGATCGAACGGTCCGACGGACTCGGAACAATCGTAATGTTTCACGGTCACGGTGCGGCCAAGGAATCACTCCTTCCCGCCGCTAAGACGTTTTACAAACTGGGTTGGAACTGTGCCCTTGTCGATTTTCACGGCAGCGGCGGATCCGGCACCAACATCACCAGTGTCGGTTGGCACGAGGCAGAGGACGTCGTGGCCGCCGTTCCCCATCTGGCCCCGAATTACGTGGAAGGTCCGGTCATCCTCTATGGGGTATCCATGGGCAGCGCGGCCATTCTCCGGGCGCTGTATATCAGCAATCTGACCCCGGACGCGGTCATCCTCGAACTCCCTTACGACCGCCTGATCAACGCCGCCCGCACCCGCTTCTCCGCAATGCGTGTTCCCTCCTGGCCGGCGGCCGATCTGTTGTTGTTCTATGGCGGCATGCACGGCGGCTTCGACGCGTTTGCCATGAACCCGGCCGAATTCGCCGTATCCGTCAACTGCCCGTCGCTCGTGATGAATGGTGAAATTGATCGTCGCGCAACACCCAAGCAAACGCTCGCCGTGTTCGGGAATCTGGCCGGTCCGAAAATCCACAAACAGTTTCGTGGCCTTGGCCACCGTAACTTTTCCCGCCACGATCCGGAGAATTGGAAGGCAACCGTGTCTTCGTTTCTCAACGCCGTCAGGGATGGTTCTTTGATGGATGAAGAACAGGTCGACCGTAATCAGTGAGCGACCATCACAATCCCGGTTGCCAGCCTCCTACCCCAACCACAGGCGAGATGCTTCACTGATTCCTTGATTCTCCGACCGAACTTCCGAATCCGTTTCATTTGACCTGCCACCACGTTTTCGGCAGAAATCCCACGTGCATGCCACCGAAGATGATTCCAGCGGCTTCCATCCCCACGTGGCGTTGTTGGTGGAAACTTCCCTCGGATCGGGCCGCGATATTCTCCGTGGCATCGCCGCCTACGCACGACAGCAGCGCAACTGGTCATTGTTTCACGAGCCCCGCGGTCTGGAGGAATCCGCTCCCGATTGGCTGAAAGGGTGGAAAGGAGACGGCATCATCGCGCGCGTCCAGACACCACAACTCGCCGAAGCGGTGAAGGCGACCGGACTGCCCGTGGTGGATGTGTTGGGTGTGCTGCCTGATACGGGTTTCCCGTTGGTGCACGTCGACGACCGCGCCATCGCTGAGATGGGCGCGAACCATCTGTATGAACGCGGATTCCGCAAATTCGGTTTCTTCGGTATCAGCGACGAAAACTGGTCGCAACATCGTCGCGATGAATTGCGCCGGATCCTTTCGGAAAAAGGATGCGACCTGCACGTATTCGAAGCCACCCGACAGGAGATCCAGGAAATGACCTGGGAACAACGTGAGGACACCCTTGCGCAATGGGTTGCCGACCTGCCCAAGCCGGTCGGCGTGATGATCTGCAGCGACCAAAGAGGTGCCGATTTCCTCGAAGCCTGTCGCCGGGCGAAGGTGATGGTGCCCGATGAAGTCGCCGCGATCGGCGTGGATAATGACGAACCGTTGTGTGAGGTAGGACAACCCCCGCTGTCGAGCGTATGGCCAAACCACCAGGGAGTCGGATTCGAAGCCGCCAAGGTTCTCGATTCACTGATTCGCGGAGCGGAAGCACCAGCAGAACCGATTCTCGTTCCCCCGCGCAAAGTCGTCACCCGCAGATCCACGGATGTGCTGGCGATCGAAGATCGCAACGTCGCCAAAGCCCTGCAGATGATCCGCGATCACGCCTGCGAGGAATTGAGCGTCGACCAGATCGTGCGCATCTCCGGCCTTTCCCGCAGCGTCCTGCAAAGGCGTTTCCGACAGGTGTTGGGAACGACCATCCACGCCGAGATTCTCAATTGCCGCATCAGCCACGCCTGTCACCTGCTTAGCGAGACCGACCTCTCGATGATGGACATCGCCGAACGCGCCGGCTTCAAGCATCAGGAGTACATGGGCGCCGTCTTCAAAGCGAAGCTCAAACAAACGCCCGGCCAATTCCGCAAGTTAAACGTCTGAACCAGGTAGCGGAAGATGCAAGATCTTCCGATCGGCCACACCGTCGAAATCGGAATTCTTTGCGAATTCCGCTACGGGCGGATGGAATCACAAGTGCACGATGGTTGATTCGCGTCGCGAATAGCGATTCCAGTGCCGATAACCGACAGCTTTCGCCAACCTTACCGCCGCATCAAAATCAGCTCCCACTTCCTCCGGCTTGTGCGCATCCGCGCCGAAGGTGATCCGCACACCATTCTCGTATGCCGTCCGCAGAATGTGCTGCGACGGGTAGATCTCTTTGCACTCCTTGCGCAAGCCGGCGGTGTTCAACTCGATCGCTGTCGAGGACTGATGGGCCGCTTTCATGAACCTCTGGAACAGCACCGAACAATCGCGATCCGGATAGAAGCAGAATTTTTTTACCAGATCGGTGTGGCCGATGATCTCAAACAATCTGGACTCGGCCGCCATGGTCAATCGTTCGAAGTAAACCTCCCACACCTCAATCGTGTCACGATTCTTCCACTCCGAGAGCTTGTCCGGGTGATCGACCTCCCAGTCATCGGAGACGTAGTGAAC
>JAYPXF010000347.1:4403-5741 GCA_038154405.1 Verrucomicrobiales bacterium
ACCGATGAAGTAATCCCACGGATGCATGGCGGCCAATTCGCGAATCCAGTCTTCGTGCCCGGGGATGTAGTCAATTTCCAATGCCAGCCTGATCGTCAGTTCCGGAACATCCCGCTGAGCCTTGCGCACCTTTTCCACGTATTCATCAAGCTGACTGAAATACATCCGCCAATCGTCGAAGTCGTCTTCCCGCATCGGTGAATGATCCGAGAAACCGATTTCATTCAGGCCGACTGACACCGCATGACGCGCGTAATCAAGCGGTTCGCCTTCCGCATGCCGGCACAAAGGCGTATGCATATGATAGTCTGCAGGCAAACTCATGCCGGGAGCTTAGGGAAGACCAGAAATCGGCTCAATGATTCCCAAGGAAGGTGTGACAATTCAGAAGGCGCGCTTCTGCGCCAAGCGCACGAGATCGCCTCGGGTTTCCGCGCCAAACTTCTTCATCAACCCGCCCACCAGCTGTTGGGCGTCTTGGGCGGCGATTTCGAAGCGGGAACCGATCTGCGTGTTCGCGAAGCCGTCGGCCAACATGTGCATCACGTTGCGCTCGCGATCCGAAAGTTCCACCCCGGCGGAGGGACCGGAATGCGCCGCGAGTTCATTGACGCGCATGACGGTCGAATCGGACACATTCGGAAACACGTATTGCTCGCCAGCCATGGCGGAACGCATCGCCGATATCAGGTGCTCGGCCGCGGAATGTTTGAGAATGTATGCCGAAGCGCCGTTACGCATGGCGGACCACACGTAAACCTCATTGTCGTAGAGGGAAAGGAAGACCGCCTTCGGCCGCGGATTCAATCGTCGGCTGTGTTGCAACACCTCGATGCCGGTCATGCCCGGCATCACCACGTCGGCCACAAACAGATCCGGCATGATCTTCTCGATCACGCGCAGCGCCTCGATGCCGTTGTCCGCCTCACCAATGACCCTAAAATCCGGCTGGCTCTCGATTATGCCCCTGATGCCCCTGCGAACCAGCGGATGGTCTTCCGCTATTACGACTGTCGTCTTTTTCATCCTCAGCCTTTCGGCGTTGCAGTTAGTAAGGGATGGTCACTGACGTGCAAAGGAAAATCAGCCTTGATACGCGTGCCTCTGCCGGGCTCCGAATCCACGGCAAAAGATCCGCCAAGAAACTGCACCCGCTCGTTCATCCCCAACACCCCGCAACCGTCCATCTTGTATTGTTTGCGGCCAGACTCGAATCCCCGCCCCTCGTCCACGACGCGAACGTGCAGTTCTTCGTGCCCTGACCAAACCTGTACCTTCGCGTACGCCACTCCCGCATGACGTGCAACATTGGTGAGCGATTCCTGAGCCACCCGGTAG
>JAYPXF010000348.1:0-551 GCA_038154405.1 Verrucomicrobiales bacterium
GGAGCAGGGTGCCGACCACGTTGGTCATGGAGTCCATCATGACGTCCATGTTGATGCCTACGTCACCGGCGGGCTTTTTCTTAGGCATAGCTTCTACTTCTTTTTCGGAGCGGACTTGCTCTTCGATGATTTTGACTTGGACCGCAACTCGACCCGCTGATCGAGGGGGACCATGTATTTTTGGAACGGGGACAGGTCGACTATTCCCTTGTCAGGGATGGGTATCTTCAATGTCTTGAGCTGATACTTGGATTCTGCCCAGCCGGCGCCCCTGGTGAAGGATCCCCAACCGTTGGGGCGTACCAAAAAGAGCAGCAGACCGTCGGATTTTTGCAAACGGTTCAAAGTCGCGCCTCGAAGATATTCGTTGTATTCCGGGTTCAGTCCAATGGCACCCTGAGGTATGCGCAGTTCCGGGCCGTCGTGTTGGTACGCAATGAGAGTACCTCCTGATGCTTCGAGGACGTACAGGCGTCGGGCGCCCACCACACCGGAGCCGGCCGGT
This sequence comes from Verrucomicrobiales bacterium, assembly GCA_038154405.1. Classification (GTDB taxonomy): domain Bacteria; phylum Verrucomicrobiota; class Verrucomicrobiia; order Limisphaerales; family JAYPXF01. Next base: position 506 of record JAYPXF010000348.1, read on the forward strand.
TTGACATTTATAGGGCGCAGGGTTTCAGGATCGACTTTGCGTTCCG
>JAYPXF010000348.1:561-3479 GCA_038154405.1 Verrucomicrobiales bacterium
TTCTTCGACTTCCTGGTCGAGTTTGATCTCCTCGATTTCCTTCACGAGGTTCTCCACCGCTCGCTGCATGGCAGCATTGACGACCTTGGCTTCGCTTCGTCCTTGGAGAATGTTCAGAATGGCAACGTTTTGTTCCTCCAGTACCGCCAGTTGGCGGCGGTAGCGTTTGGTTTGTTCGGCCTTTTCCACCAGCTCAAGCAGTTCCACGTTCTGGTTCTGCATTTCCATGTACTGCTTGGCCAGCGGATGGTTTGAGGCGACGTCACCTTTGGCCTTCTCCGATTGCATGGCGCTAAGGGCGGAGATGATGATGATGAGAGTTCCGGAGAGGCACGCGAGAATACTCAGGAAGGGGAACAGCGAAAGTCCCGGAGCTTCGGCGTTTTTCTTCTGCGGCATGGTGGTCTACAGGTTCTGGAACAATGTCAAAGGTCGCATCGGTCGACGCTGAGATCAACCAAACAGTCCCTTCTTCTTCTCGACCTGGACGTTGATCTGTTTGCCTCCCAATTCTCCAAGGACGGCGTTGAGGGACTGAATGCCTTCGGACAGTTTGCCGATATTGTCATTGGCGCTGCCGAGCGTTTCCGTCATCGCCTTGCGGGTGTCGTCCTGCATGCCGCTGACGGCTCCAGCCAACGCTTCCTTGAGCTGGCTCTGCTGTTCTTGGGCTTGTTTCGAGAGACTTTCGAGATGGCCGCTGATACCCTTGATGGTGTCGGCAAGAGAGGCGACGCTGTCTCCCGCCGACTTGATGGTGTCGCGGGTGGCATCGACGGTTTCCTTTTGAAGGTTGGAAACGGTCTCGGTAATGGCTTTTCCGATCTGCTCTTGGCTGGACTTGGCGGAGTTGCTCAATTCGGACATCTGGTTGGTGGCCGTCTTGACGGTTTCGCCCATCTTGGAGATCTCGCCAACGGCGGGTTGCAGGGTCTCGTTGAGTGACTTCACGGCTTCATCCTGCATCTTGCGCATGGAATCGGTCATGGCTTCCGTGAGTTTTGACTGATTCTCCTCAGCAATACGGCCGAGATTGCCGGCACTGTCGCTGGCGGTGCGGACGGAGTCGCCGAGCTTGGCGATTTCGTCGATGGCGGGCCTCATGGTGTCGTTGAGCGACTTCGCTGCTTCGGCCTGCATTTCGCGCATGGATTCGCGGATGGCTTCGTTCAGCTTACCTTGATTCTCCTGGGCAATGCGACCGAGGTTGCCGGCTTGTTCGCTGGCGCTCTTGACCGTGCTGCCGATGGTGGAGATTTCCTTGGCGGCGGAGCGGTTGATTTCTTCGAGCGCCTTCTGAGTGCGTTCCACCGCATTCTTCATGGATTCTTCCAGGACCCGGCCGCTTTCCTTCTGAGTCTTCTCGATAGCGTCCTGTAGCGACTTTTGAATTCGTTCCTGCTGCTCGGACGATTTGCGCTCCATTTCCTCGATGTACTTGGTTGCCTTCTCCACGCTCTCACCGAGCTGGGAAAGTTTTTCAGAAGTTGGCTTCACGAGCCCATCCAAAGCTTTGGTGGTTTCAGCCACCGCGGTCTGCATGGTGTCTTTCAAGACCTTGCCGCTCTCTTCCTGCACGCTCTTGATGGATTTCTCCATGGTGTCTTGGAAGAGTTGTGATTGCTCCTTCGAGTTCTTCTCCAAGCTGCCGACGTGGTCGGAGGTCGATTTGATGCTGGTGCCGAGTTCGCCGATGTATTTGTCGGCGTTGGTCATGGCACCGGTCAGTTTCCCGACGCTTGCCTCGGCATTCTTCAACATCTGGTCGATGGAACCCTTGGTGGCAGTCGAGAGTTCGCTTACCGAAGTCTCGAAGGAGGCCTTTATTGCCTTTTGGTTTTCTACCGATCTTGCCTCCAGACTTTGACTTTGCTGCTCGATCATCGCCGCCGCCTTGTTGATGCCGCCAAGGTACTGCGACTGAGCATGGTTGAAGGCGATCACCATGGCGTCCATAAACGCGCTCATGTCGCCGCCCGCGGCGTTGCTACCGTCGTTGAGGCGCGGCATCAACGTTTCGTTACAGTAAGCGTCGATGTGGTTGAGGTTATCATCTTCGACCTTTTGGAGGGCGCTGCTCGGGATCATCAGGGCAATCGAATACAGGAGGCCAAGAAGCGTCGTGTCGAACGCCGTTCCCAGTCCCGACGTCACACCCTTGAGTGAGTCCATGAGCATGTTAAGATTGTCTCCGCCTTCGGAAGTTCCACCCAACGCGCCCGAGAATCCACCGATTGCGGCGGAAAGACCGAGCACCGTTCCGATGAATCCGAGCAGGGGAACGATGGCGATGAACAACTTTACGGTCGAGTAACTGCCGGAGATGCGCGTGGAATCGATACCTGACTGGTTCTCCATCATGGTGGACACCTCGCCGTTCACCTGGCGGGCTTCAAACAATTCAAGACCCTTGCGGATACGGTTGACCATCATGCTGTCACGCAGCCCGGTGGGAATCTGTTCGTAAAGGTAATCAATGAAGTTGCCGACATTGTCCCGGTTGATGTCGCGCCCGATTTCGTCCGGCAGCGTGTCCAACGCCATGGCCGTACGCTGATGCTTCAGTTTGAAGACTTTGAGAATCAGAATGCCGATCCCCCAGCCGAAGCAGATGGTCTCGGCGTAGTTGACCCAGCCGCGTTCGTAAAGGATGGCGTATACTCCCGGAGCGGGTCCCTTGAGTACAAAACCGAGTGCGTAGATCACTACAGCTATGCCGGCGCCTATTCCCAGAGCGAGCCAGGCGTTGGCGTTGGCGGGATCCGTTTCTGGCCATCCGGCACGTTCGGGTGGCGGTTGACGTTCGATTTTGGGCTTGGGGGTCGGCGTTGGCGTGGGTACCGACGCGGCTGCCGCGGGAGTGGGTGTCGGTGTCGGAACCGGCGCTGGTGCCGGGGCAGAACCGGGAGGAGAAGATG
>JAYPXF010000348.1:3579-5741 GCA_038154405.1 Verrucomicrobiales bacterium
GGTGTCGGTGTCGGAACCGGCGCTGGTGCCGGGGCAGAACCGGGAGGAGAAGATGGTGTCGGAGTGGGGGTGGGTTTTGGGGCCAGTTTGGGAGGATCGAGCTTGGGCGGACCTGAACCGGGGGCACTGGCAGGAGCGGGTGCCGGGGCGGATTCGTTGGGAACCTTGACCTTCGTATTGCAGCCCGGGCAATCGATTTCCATGCCGGCGTAGTCCGGCTCCACCTTCATTTTCATCCCGCAGGATGCGCAATTGAAACGAATCATCTTTTGTTTTCTAAGGAGTTCGCCCCTGTCTTAGACCTCGTGGGAACTAAGTCAAACCTTTGTTTGAATACGACCGTCAATTATACGCATGAGTCACGATAGACTACCGCGACCACCGTAGTTTAAAACTTGGCTGAAGGGTCATCGTGACCGGAGCGGTGCACGGACCGCTTTGCCAACGTTGACGTGTTCTTGAAACTTACCGTCAGCTACCACGCCAGTTCCACCCACGAGCAACTGCTCCACTCCGGTCGATGCCTGAAAGGCTTCGATGAAGGTCGCCCGACCGGAAATCTTGTCAGCATCAAAGATTACCAGATCAGCGTCGGCTCCTACCCGGACACGCCCCTTGTGGCGCATGGCGGGCACGCGTTTCTCGAGTCTTTGTGCCGGCATGAGGGTGATTTTGCGCAGCCCATCCATCAGGCTGAGTGATCGGGTGTCACGGACATAGTGTCCGAGGATCCGACAAAACGTTCCGGCGTTGCGGGGATGGCCTTTGAGTCCATCGCTGGCTATGATGGTGGACGGGTGCACGACCGCACCGCGAACGATTGATTCCGGATTGGTGTGGACGATCACCAGTCCGCCGGTCTGGCGGTATTCCTTGAAGGTCTCCTCCGTCAGTCGCTCACCCGTCGCGCCCCATTTCATGTGGTGATAATCGAGACCGAATTTCTCCCGCCAACCCGGGTCGAAGAATGCCGCCCGAATGTCGGTCATGCCGGCAGTGTAGGGGTAGCACTCAACTGTCAGATCCAAGCCCCTCGCCTGGGCTCCGGCGATCATGTCCAACAGTTGGGGTGTCACCCGCTTGCCTGAACTCTGTACGTGAACGATGTGCAGGGGGGCGCCGGAAATGAGAGCGTTGGCCAGCAACTCCTGCAAGGCGGCGATGGCGCCGGGTTCCAGGTGGCCGGTGGTCCGCATATGCACGTGGCACGAAGCGTCGTATTCGGAGGCGACCTTGAACATCTCCAAGATTTCCGTCCGTGCCGCCATGGGGGTGTAGGCGATGCCGAATCCAGCGGCCACCGCTCCACGATCCAGGCCTTTGCGAATGCCGTTCTTGATCGGCAGCAACTGCTTGTCATTCGCCTCGGTCCGGGCCGCTCCGGATTTCGCACCGGGCAGAAACGATGGTTTGTCTCCCATGACGGTCATGCGGACCTTCATATGTCCGACGCTGACGCCGTGGTTGATCGGCAGGGTGCCGCGACGTTCGGCATACCAAGCGTCCACATCTGCCGTTCCGACCTCGAGTTCCAGTGCGGTTGTCACCCCATCCAAAGCCTTGAAGCGATACGTCTGCTCGTCCTGCGCGTGCTGATGGAGATCGATGAACCGAGGTGTCACGACCAAGCCGGTTGCGTCGATAATCTTGGTGCCGCGGATCTCCATCTCCGTGATTGAGATGATCTTGCCGTCACGGATGCCGACGTTGCGGATCGCGTCGAGACCGCTTTCCGGATCCATGACGCGGCCACCGGAGATGACGGTGTCCATTTGGGCATCAACGGTGAGGAATGCCGCCATTGAGAAAAACAGTAAGAAGAATCGCGGGATCACCCGGGCAAATTTTCGTCGTTCCATGAATCTGTCGAGGCATTTGTCAGGAGAAGGACTGATTCCTTGATCTCCCGCTACGCTTGGCTGCTGCACCACTCTTGGAACCGCATGAGGTCAGCAATCGTGTCCACGTCCGACAGTTCACGGAGCTGGGCGACGTTGAGTTCCCGTGCCTTGGCTTTCGCCAGTGTGTCTTCAAGAACGGTCTCGGTGCTCCAATTGATGTCGCGAAAAAGTTCCGGGGCGGGGGACTTCAATCCGACCAGCCAGTAGCCGCCATCCACGGCCGGCCCGAGAACGACATCATTTTCGGCAAGCTGGTGAAAA
>JAYPXF010000349.1:0-2432 GCA_038154405.1 Verrucomicrobiales bacterium
ACATGGTGTGAACTTTTGCCAGTTCCGCGGACTTGATCTTGCCCTTGATGTCGTTCGAGCTGAAATCGCCCTCGACACGGACCATGTTGGTGCGGAGCTCGTCGACAATCTTTTTGCCGTAGGCGGCCAGCTCGTCCGTGCCGCCGATGGTCAGGACACGCACCTGTTCCGGGGCGAGCCAGAGAGGGAAATTACCGGCGTAGTGCTCAATCAGGAAGCCGATGAAGCGTTCGTGGGTTCCTAAGGGCGCACGGTGGATGCAGAGAGGAGTCTTGTCGGTGTTGTCGCGATCCTTGTATTTGAGGCCGAATCGTTCGGGGACGGCAAAGTCCACCTGATTGGTCGCAATGGTGAATTCGCGTCCAATGGCGCTCCAGACCTGCACATCGATCTTGGGACCGTAAAAAGCGGCTTCATCCGGGATCTCCTCATAATTCGTGCCACTCGCGTTCAACACGTCACGGACCATGTTTTCCGTTTCGATCCACAATTTCGCGTTGTCCACGTACTTCACGCCCAAACGTTCGGGGCTGTGGGTGGAGAAGCGCATCATGTATTTGTCCAAACCAAAGATCTTGAAGTACTTCAGATACATCTGGTTCACCGCCTCGAACTCCTCGGCGAACTGCTCGGGAGTGCAATACATGTGGGCGTCGTTCATGTTAAGCGAACGGACCCGCATGAGTCCGAAAAGCTCACCGGACTGCTCGTAGCGATAGCAGGTGCCGTATTCGGCCATACGGAGCGGGAGGTCGCGATAACTGCGCGGTTCCGCCGCAAAGATGCGGTGGTGATGCGGACAGTTCATGGCCTTGAGGTAATAGCGGGTGCGTTCGCCTTCCTCGGCGCCTTCGTTGGCCATCAGGTCGACCTTGTCCGTCTCAGACAATTCCATTGGAGGGAACATGGAGTCCGCATAGTAGGGGAGGTGGCCTGAAGTCTTGTACATCTTCTCCTTGGCCAAGTGCGGGGTGCGGACGCGGACGTAACCGGCCTGGAATTCGGTTTCCTTGGCCAGTTTCTCCAATTCTTCCACCAGGACAGTGCCCTTGGGCAGCCAAAGCGGCAGACCGGGGCCGGTGTAATCCGGGTCCATGGCGAACAGTCCCATTTCCTGTCCGATCTTGCGGTGATCACGCTTCTTCGCCTCCTCGACCATCTCAAGGTAATCGTTGAGCTGGGTCTTGTTCTTGAAGGCGGTGCCGTAGATGCGTTGAAGCTGGGGGTTGTTCTTGTCACCTTTGTAATAGGCGCTGGCCACGCTGGTCAGTTTGAAGGCCTTCACATTGCCGGTGCGCATCACGTGCGGACCGGCGCAGAGGTCAATGAAGTCACCGTTCTGGAAATAGCTGATCGATTCGCCTTCGGGGATCTGGTCGAGCAGATCGAGCTTGAACGTGCTGGCATTGCCGTCTCGATCGGTCAATCCGCCAAGGCGACCGGATTTGGCGTCCGCAATGGCCTGATCCCGCGTAACCTCGCGCCGCTCGAATTTGTTGTTGGCTTTCACCTCCTTCTTCATCTCGGCTTCGATTTTCTCGAAGTCTTCCGGGGTGATGCGGTGTTTCAGGTCGACGTCGTAGTAAAAGCCGTTTTCCACGGGCGGGCCGTATGCGAATTGGGCATCGGGCCAGATGCGGAGGATGGCGGTAGCCATAATGTGGGCGCAGGAGTGTCGGATGCGCTCCAGTTCGGACATCTTCTCGCGCTCTTCGAGCGACTTGCGTTTCTTCTCTTCAGGCTGTTGTTCGTCGGCCATTGTATCAGATTTGTCAGAGCTTTTGCCGCGTGTGCGGACAAGTTAGGCATCTTGGTGGGGTGGGGGAAGCAATCAGTGATCCGTCATCGGTAATCAGAATCTCGCTGCGCCAGCCCTGAATACTTATGACTGATCACTGATTACTCTCCTCACTGTCTCCCGAAGGGAGATGGTCGGGACGGTGAGATTCGAACTCACGACCTCCTGCACCCGAAGCAGGCGCGCTAGCCAAGCTACGCTACGTCCCGTAACCAAGGGGCGGGAATTTGCCGCGTGTGGATGGGGAATGCAAGGGCTTTTGCGTTCCTAATCCTGCCTACTGCTCCTGATTGTAATCAGTTTCGTGTTTACCGATCACAAGCAGGAGCAGGAATCAGGATTGAAAGACCGAAGAAAAGGCCGTTCCGCATCGCACGGAACGGCTCATTTTTCCAGCTCGGAAAAGACCGAGGCTGTTGACTGGGTTCCCGTGTTGACTTGCGATGACCGGCCGGGAAATTCGATCAAGCTGGGGTGACACTCGTTCACGATCGGGGGCGGCGCAATACGCTTATTTCGTACCATTTGAGAGGGCTTGACCGAAGAATTTCGGAAAGCTGTTCACAAATTAGGAGGGGTTGAAAAAGCCTCTTTGGGGCGGAATGAAGAACGGTGAAATCAGGCGGAAAAGGAC
>JAYPXF010000349.1:2442-3934 GCA_038154405.1 Verrucomicrobiales bacterium
GGATTCACCGCAACCACACGAAGCCGAGGCATTGGGGTTGTTGATCTTGAATCCGCCGCCGCTCAGGGCATCCGAAAAATCGATCGTGGCGCCCTTGATGTAGTCCGCGCTGAAAGGATCGATCAGCACCGTGACTCCGTGCCATTCGGCGGAAGCATCATCCGGTCGTTCGTGATCGAACACCATGCCATACTGCATGCCCGAACAGCCGCCCTTCTCGATGTAGATCCGCAGATGATCCCCCTGACGATCCTTCTCCTGTTCGCGGAGATTGCGGATTTCGTCGGCGGCGCTCGCGGTGACCGTCACGATCGGGGCGGTGTCAGTGTCAGTCGACATTGCTCGGCAAGCTAATCGGGGTGCTCGGGCCTGTCAACGGGGCGGCACCATTTTCGGGTTTGAGTTTTTCAGCCCGCTGGATGCGGGGCTGCAGCACGGTGTCGAGCGAAGGAAACTCATCTCCCAAGCGCGAATACACCCGCACGGCCTCGCCGTAGGCCTTTTGTTTTTCAAGCAGACTGGCCAGGGCAAATCCACTCTCGCGAATGACGTGGAAATCGGCGGGTTCATTTGCGCGGAGATTGCGTTTGTAGAGAATGTTCGAGTAATGCGTAATCGCCAGACTGTGGAACGAATTGTCGCGAGCCAGATCTCCTTTTCTTTCCATGATCTGCGCGAGGCCGAATTCGGCGAGGGTGCGGGCGGAGGCTTCCGCCCGCGGGTGCTTGATGGCGGTCTCGTAGGAGCCGATGGCGAGGTCAAGCCGGGCTTGATCGATGCGGGATAGTTGCAGGTGGCTGTCCCCGATCTTGCCATGGGCGTATGCCGCCAGTCGGTGACCTGAATGATCGCGAACGATGCGGCTGTAAGCGTTGATGGCCTGCCCATGCATCTGGTTGCGGCCGAGGGAATCGCCCAATGCAAACAACACCTCCGGCTTGAGATCGATCGGACACAAGGTGTCCTGAGCCAGCTTGATAAAGGTGTTGGTCGCCTCATTGATCAGCCCGCCGGCCAGGGCTGCGCGTCCGGCGGCCAATCGGCTTTCATATTGGATGCGGGTGTTCTTCCAGTTCGGGTTTTCGTAGAGCAGTTGGTAGCGCTCCTGTGCCTTCACGTAGTTGCCGACGTTGAAGAAGTAGTCGGCCACCCATTTCTCTGCAAGCGGGGCATTGGTGTGTTGGGGGAATTTGGTGATGAAGTTGGTATAGAGCTGGAAGGCCTGATCAGGAGCGCCTGATTGGTAGGTCAACCAGGCGCGTTCGTATTCGACATCGGGCAGCAACGCGTTCGTCGGAAACCGCCGAGCCCAGTTCAGCAGTTGAAATGCGGCGGCGCCCCAGTTGCGTTCGTTCTCGTGCGTTCGGGCGATGGCGATCTGGACTTGAGGCGCGAGTTTGGATTGCGGAAAACGATCCAGGAGTTCTTCGAAGGACTTGCGGGCTTCCCTCGTATTGCCACGGTCGTTTTTAGATTTGGCGTAAAAAACCAA
>JAYPXF010000349.1:3964-5729 GCA_038154405.1 Verrucomicrobiales bacterium
TCGCTGAAATAGCTTTCCGGATACCAGCTCAGGATGTGTTCGACCGCTTCCTCGGCGCGTTCGAGATCTCCAATGCGGACGGCGGCACGCATCAGTTTGTAGAGCGCATGATCCAACAGTCCTTCCCGCAGCCGGCCGGAATGGCGATAGTAATTCACGAGCCGGTCCAAGGTGTCCACGGCATTGGTGGGGGAGTCGGCCAAGAGATGACATTCGCCGAGCTTGAACAGCGCGATCGCGTGGCGTTCCGAGAGCGGAAGATTCTCGGTTGCGGTGTTGAAATCCGCTGCGGCGGCCTGCCAATTCTGCAGGTGCCAGTGACACCAGCCACGGAAGTAAGTGGAGCGTCCGATACGGCTGCCAGATTTTTGCTGCGCCGCGTTGAGCGATTCGACGGCGCGCGTAAGCAGGTTGGTGGCGGACTGGGTGTTGCGATTCGTGGATGAGAGTCGATGATACTGACGCAACCGGAGTTCACCGACAGTTCGGAGCGCCAGAGGCACGGCTGCGTCGTTGGTATAGGTGCCTTGGAAATTGTCCAGAGTGGTGATGGCGTCGGTCAGCTTGCCGCGGCTGATGTTCAGATCCACGACCTTCAGGAGTGCTTCGCGGCGAAGGTCGGAGGGGGTGGCCTGGGTGAGGTTGTTTGTCAGCACATTCACCGCTTCCTCGATCCGGTTGAGCCGTTCCAAGATGCCGCTTTGCAGGTGGTAGGTCCGGGCGCGGGCCGTGGAGAGTTCGGCTTTGTTGGCCAGCAGCACCAGATTGGTGGTGGACGTCAAAGCCGATTGGGGATCTCCCAGGAGCAGATTGAGACGGCATAACAGATACTGACGCTGCCACTTCTGTTCCGGCTTGAGCTTCCAGTCGTAGACGTGGTTCAGGGCGTCCTTGGCTCCGTCCGGATTGTTGGTTTCCACCCGGGCTTCGGCCAACAGGAGGTTTCCCGAGAAGACGAGCGGATCGTCCGGGAACAGTGCGGCGCTCTGCTGAAAGGCGCCGGACGGATTGGTCAGGAGAGAAATGGTGTCGCTGAAATGCCCTTCGCGACGGCGGGACAGGGCTTCGTTGTATGCGGCGCGAAAACGCAGGGGGGAGTCCTTGTGCAGCAGCAGCAGATTGGCGTAGGCCATCGCCGCCTGGTCGAAGCGGCCGGCAGCGAAATGGCATTCGCCGATCCAATAGCGGAATTGGTCCCCCCATTCTTTGGACGTTTCGAGATTCTTCTCGAGAAGGTTGATTGCCTTGCCGTAGCTGCCGCGCTGGTAATGACAGCGGGAGAGATAGACAGTTGCCGCGTTGCGAAGGGTGGAGGTGGGCCAGTTCTTCAGGAAGGCAGCAAAGTGGCGTTCCGCCAATGCGAAGTTTTGCAGCTGATCCTCGAATGCCTTGGCGGCGGCGTTGAAATCGCGTTGTTCATCCGGCGCGATGTCTGTTGTGCGAGGGGCAGCGGCAAGAAAGGTCGGCAGAATCAGCAGGCCGACGAGAATAAGTCGGACGCAGAGGGCGGTTTTCAACATCCGCATGATCACGTTCGGACTATGCTGGCTTGGCTTCGAGGATTCGACGCAAAAATAAACCCGTCTGACTGGCTTCCGTCTTGGCGATCTTTTCGGGTGGTCCTTCCGCGATGATCTCCCCGCCATCGGCGCCGCCTTCGGGCCCCATGTCGATGACCCAGTCGGCGCATTTGATGACGTCGAGGTTGTGCTCAATGATGATCAATGTGTTGCCTGGATCACGGAGGCGGGTGAATACGTCGAGG
>JAYPXF010000350.1:0-5709 GCA_038154405.1 Verrucomicrobiales bacterium
TCCCTGATGGCTGCCCTTCACGAATCCTCGTCCACGACTTTCGGACATATCTCCTGAAGCCAGACGTTGCATCGAATCGGTCAAAGCGCCGCCCACCCGCTTCTTGAGCCGGAATGCCGTTGCCGCTTCTCTCGCGCAGGCCGCACACGTGAATTTCGTGCCATTCTGGTCGCGGGATTCTTCCAGCCCTGCTTGGCATTCGGGACATGTGTGCATATTGGGAGGGTTCAAGGGAGGACCGGCGAAGGACGACTACAATGGCTTCGAACGTTCGTAACTCCCTCGAGAATGACGAATTGCCTATACAGCCAAGGAAAACCGAATGCACCGGCCGGGCAGTTTGCGCCCCGTTTGCTCTTTCTGGTTCTCCTGTCCGCTACAATTCGGCATGCTCAGGCCGTGGCAGGACTGATCGCCATCGTGGGCCGACCCAATGTGGGCAAATCGGCATTGTTCAATCGCATCGCGGGCAAGCGCATTGCGATCGTTCATGACATGCCGGGCGTGACTCGTGACCGCGTGTCGGCCGAAGTCGAATGGAAAGGCGTCCCATTCACGCTGGTGGACACCGGCGGCATCGGCCTGCTTCGTGGCGAGAAGTCGGATGATGAAATCACCAAGGCAGCGATCGATCAGGTGAAGATCGCCATCGAGGCGGCGGACGTGATCTTGTTCGTCGTGGATGTTCGCGATGGCGTGGTGCCGCTTGATCAGGAAGTGGCCATGCGTTTGCGTGAATGCGGGCGTCCGGTCCTGATGGCGGTCAACAAGGCCGACACCGGCAAGCAGGATGACAACGCCGCTGATTTTGCCGCACTGGGATTCGACGAGATCTTTCCGGTTAGTGCCATTCAATCGCGCGGTGTGGACTCGTTGATGAAGCGGGCCTTGTCGTTCGTGCCAGGCGAGGTGCAGAAGCGGGCAGCCAGTGGTGGACGCGTTTCGTCTGAGGAACTTGATCGCATCAAGTTGGCGATCGTTGGTCGTCCCAATGTCGGCAAGTCATCCATCATCAACGCGCTTACCGATTCGGACCGGGTCGTGGTGAGCAACGTTCCCGGTACGACGCGAGATGCCGTGGACATTCCGTTCGAAGTTGATACCGAAGGTCATCGGCAAAAGTACACCCTCATCGACACCGCGGGACTTCGCAAATCGCGCCGCGTCAACGACTCGGTCGAGTTCTTCAGCACCAAACGCACAGAGCGTGCAATCGAGCGCGCGGACGTAACCGTCTTCGTGATCGATGCCGAGCATGGCATTGTCGAACAGGACAAGAAGATTGCCGACAAGATCACCACCAACAACCGGCCGTGTGTGTTGGTGATCAACAAGTGGGATCTCTTTTCCAATCAGGTGGAGAAGGCGCACGCGAAAGAGAAGCGCCGTCGTCGTTCCAAGAAACGCGAAGATCAGGATGCGCCGGAGATGATGGCTTCGGTGAAGGAGTTCGCCGGATGGGTGCAGAAGAAACTTTTCTTCCTGGATTACGCGCCGGTTGTCTTCACCTCGGCAAAGTCGGGCTACAACCTGGAACGGTTGCTGGAGGCAGTTCGTTACGTTTCTGATCAACTGCGACAACAGGTTCCAACCGCGATCCTGAATCGCACCATCCGTGACGCGATTGAGTCGAAGACTCCGGTCGGTGCGAAAGGCTCTTACCTGAAGTTCTTTTACGCGACGCAGGTGAGGCAGTCTCCTCCGACATTTGTGTTGTTCATGAACAAGCAGGAACAGTTTTCGGATGCCTATACGAAGTATCTGAAGCGTGAATTGCGCAAGGCATTCGGTTACGAAGGCTGTCCGATTGTGCTGGTGACGAAGGCCAAGCCCAAGAAGATCGATTCCATTCGGACGCCGAAGAAAAAGAAGCGTTCGAGGCCTGGAAAACCACCGTTGAAAACCTTTCCCACTGCCCCCAGAAAATCCGCGAAAACGAAGGCCAAATCGGCCTCGAAAAAAGTCGCTGGAAAGGCCAAATCCAAGTCTCGTGGTCGTTGATCGGATTGTGCCCCATCTTCGGGTGTAGTCGTCACCAATCTGTCACCGATTTGTGAACATCTTCCCCGTCCGCTTATTCACAAATCGCCAGAAACCTGAGGAAATTCGGACATTCTATCGTTAACTACTTTTGGATAACATTTTAGTAAAATAGAACTTGAGGGCACAACATGTTGTGCTAGTCTCTACCTCGCTCCCCAACCCGTTGGGTAGAAGGCTGCAGTAGGAACCGAGGCCATCTTCCCATTTGGAGGGCAAAATAGCGCCATTTTCGGCGGCGAAATACAGTTTTCGCCGTATGTGGAAGACGCGTCCCTATTGCCGAGCTAGTAAGTCTGTTTCAACCCATTAATTGTCTCAAAACGCCATGATTGACGCTCCAGATAAGTCGATGTCCGCCCCCAAGAAGAAAGCCCGCGGCGGTCGTGCCACGACCACCGTAAAACGCGGTCGTAAAGCCGCCAAAACCTCTGCGAAAACTTCCGCCAAGCGTAGCAAAGCCAGTTCGAAGGCCAAGGCCGGTCGCAAGACCAAGATTCATCGGACTTTCAGTGCCGAAGGTGAGAATCCTTTCGATCAGTTGAAGTGGGATCAACGCACGGCGGAGATCACCGGCGATGGTGGCAAAACCATTTTCAAACAGGAAAACGTCGAGGTGCCGGAAAGCTGGTCGCAGTTGGCTACCAAGGTGGTTTGCTCAAAGTACTTTTATGGCGATCCGAACAACGCCGACGAGCGCGAGTACTCGGTCAAGCAGCTCATTCACCGCGTCACCCGCACGATCGCTGACTGGGGCGTCAAGGACGGGTATTTCTCCGAGAAGGATGGTGAGACATTTTACGAGGAGCTGACTTGGTTGTGCGTGAACCAGTTTGGCGCCTTCAACTCCCCGGTGTGGTTCAACGTGGGGCTCTTTCACGAGTACGGCGTCGGCAAGGAATCGGACAAGGGCAACTGGTATTACAACCACAAGCTCGGCGAGGCCGAACGTGCGCCGACCCAATACGAATACCCGCAGTGCAGCGCCTGCTTCATCCAGTCCGTTGAGGACAACATGGAGAACATCATGCAGCTCGCCTACAGCGAAGCGATGCTCTTCAAATTTGGCTCCGGCACCGGCACGGATCTTTCCCCCATCCGCTCCAGTAAGGAGAAGCTTTCCGGCGGCGGCACTCCCAGCGGTCCGCTTTCCTTCCTCAAGGTCTATGACCAGGTCGCCAACGTGGTGAAGTCCGGTGGCAAGACCCGTCGCGCCGCCAAGATGAACACCATCCGTGACTGGCACGGTGACATCGAGGAATTCGTCGAGTGCAAGATGAAGGAAGAGAAGAAGGCATGGGCGTTGATCGAGCAGGGTTATTCCGGCGACTTCAATGGCGATGCCTACGGTTCGGTGATGTATCAGAACGAGAATCTCTCGGTCCGCGTCAGCGACGAGTTCATGACTGCCGCCGAAGAGAACGGCAAGTGGTGGACCAAGTCCGTCATGAACGGCAAGCCGCTCGAAGAGAAGGATGCTTCCAAAGTGCTCGACAAGATCGCGGAAGGCACCTGGGTTTGTGGTGATCCTGGACTGCAATACGATGGTGCGATCCAGAAGTGGCACACCTGCAAGGGCACCGAGCCGATTCACTCCACCAATCCCTGCTCGGAATACGTCTTCCTGAACAACACCGCCTGCAATCTCGCTTCATTGAACCTGATGAAGTTCAAGCAGGAGGATGGACGTTTCGACATCGAACGTTTCAAGGCTGCGGTTCGCATCTACATCACGGCGCAGGAAATTCTCGTCGACAATGCGAGCTATCCGACCAAGCCGATCGCTGAGAACTCTCACATCTACCGTACGCTCGGTCTGGGTTACGCGAATCTCGGCTGTCTCTGCATGAGTTACGGGCTGCCTTACGATTCCGATGAAGGTCGTGCCTTGGCCGGCGCCATCACTTCGATCATGACCGGTGAGGCCTATCGGCAGAGCGCCGAACTCTCCCGCGTGATGGGACCGTTCAAGGGCTACAAGGACGCCCGGTGCAGCGGCGTGAGCAAGCCGAAGAAGAAGAGCAACGTCGATTCGATGCTCGGTGTGATCAAGCTGCACAAGGATGCGGTGGAAACCATTCATCCGAGTGCCGAGTTCAACTACCTCAAGGAAAACGCCCGCGAAACCTGGGGCGAAGCCCTCACCGCCGGCAAGGATCACGGCTATCGCAACGCTCAGGTCACCGTACTGGCTCCGACCGGCACGATCGCCTTCCTCATGGACTGCGACACTACGGGCGTCGAACCCGACATTGCCTTGGTCAAATACAAGGTGCTCGCCGGTGGCGGCATGTTGAAGATCGTCAACAAGACCGTTCCTTCCGCGCTTAAGCGTTTGGATTACTCACCGGAACAGATCGAGGCCATCACCAAGCACATCGAACGCTTTGACACGATCGAAGACATCAAGTTGACCGACGACGATCCCGAAGTGCAGGAAGGCACTTCCAAGAAGGGCGACATCGTTTCCAGTGGCTTGAAGGCCGAACACCTGGCGGTGTTTGATTGTGCGTTCAAGGCTTTCCGTGGCGAACGGAGCATTCACTACATGGCGCACCTGAAGATGATGGCGGCCGCGCAGCCGTTCATCAGCGGTGCGATTTCCAAGACGGTGAATCTGCCGCAGGAAGCTTCCATCGAGGACATTCGCGACGCCTACGTGCAGGCGTGGAAGATGGGCCTCAAGTGCGTGGCCATATACCGTGATGGCTCGAAGCGCTCACAGCCGCTCAACACGTCACAATCGACCGATGATGCTGCCGAGACCGAAGAGGACATCATGGCCAAGCTCGATGCCCGCATCAAAGAGCTGGAAGCCGAGAAGGCGCACTTCGAAAAACAGGCCGCCGAACCGCTGCGCAAGAAGCTGCCGGAGACGCGTGCGGCGTTGAACCACAAGTTCAGCGTGGCGGATCACGAAGGTTACCTGACCGTCGGCCTCTTCGAAGATGGTCAGCCCGGTGAAATGTTCATCACCATGGCGAAGGAAGGTTCCACCATCGGCGGTCTGATGGACAGCGTCGCCGCATTGACCAGTATGGCCCTGCAATACGGCGTGCCGCTGGAAGTGCTGGTGAAGAAGTTCTCCCACCAACGTTTTGAGCCGTCCGGCTTCACCAAGAATCCGGACATTCGCCAGGCGTCGTCGATCATCGATTATGTGTTCCGCTGGCTCGGCATGCAGTTCATTCCGGGCTACCGCGAAGCGCACCTGCCGCAGGACCGTCAGCGTGAGTTCTCGATTCCCGGTCTGGCGGAAGAAGAAGCCAAGCGTGTGAATCGTTCCGTGCCGGAATTGCCGATCTCTTCCGACACTGACATCCTCGTGAAGTCCAAGATCCTCAAGCCTGAAAAGGAAAGTGAAGAGGATCTGCAGGAAGCCCTGAAGAGCTTCATGAAAGACGCTCCCCCTTGTCCCAAGTGTGGTCACATCGCAGTGCGCAACGGCGCCTGCTTCAAGTGCCTCAACTGTGGTGAAAGTCTTGGCTGCTCGTAAAAACCGTTCAATCAACTAAGCGCAAGAGCCGAGGTGCACTCCTCGGCTCTTTTTGCGTAGAGGGGTGCTGATCAATGGCGATGCTTGTCTCTGACGGGCGTCGATAGAGCTTGGCTCTTAGAGCGTTTTAAATGAGGTTGTAGCCGCAGGAAGTAAACCATCCGATGGCATCT
>JAYPXF010000351.1:0-1684 GCA_038154405.1 Verrucomicrobiales bacterium
CATCACCAGCGGTTACCAGGGCGAAGGCAGCAAGACCATTGTGCCCTCCTACGCCAACGCCAAGGTCACCATCCGCCTGGTCCCCAACCAGAAGCCGCAGGAAATCCTTCGCAAGGTGAAGGCGCACCTGAAAAACGTCTGTCCGCCATCCGTGAAGATTACGGTCGAAGGCGGACATGAAGGTGATCCATACATCGTCGCGCCTGACAGCAGTCAGGTGAAAGCCGGACTCTCCGCGCTCAAGAGTGCCTTCAAGCGCGAACCGATCATCATGCGCGAGGGCGGATCAATCCCGATCATCAACGATTTCAAAAAGATCCTCGGCGTGGACACGCTGCTGCTGGGATTGGCACTGCCTGACGACAATCTGCATTCGCCGAACGAGAAGTTCAGTCTCGACCAGTATCACAAGGGCTCGGTCATGAGCGCTCATCTCTGGCAGGAATTGGCTAAGTAAGCCGACATGTCCCCGCGCGAAGAATTCGAATCGCTCTTCCGCACCGGCCGTCCCGTCACCGCGTTGGCGCCGATGCAGGATGTGACGAATCTCGAATTCTGGTACCTCATGTCCCAATACGGCGGACCGGACATCTATTTCACGGAATACTTCCGTGTCACCGACACCTCGATTCTCTATCCCGAGATTCTCCGTTCCATCACGGAGAACCCCACCGGCAAACCGGTTGTGGCACAGATGATCTGCAATGACGAAGTGCACCTGGCCCGTATTGCCCGTGAGTTGCAACAGCACCCGGTCGTCGCCGTCGATCTCAATCTTGGCTGTCCCGCGCCGGTCGTGTATCGCAAATGCGCCGGCGGCGGCCTGTTGCGGGATCCCCAACGCGTGGATCGCATCTTGGGCGCTCTGCGCGACGCAATCGAAATCCCGTTCACGGTCAAGACCCGCATCGGCTTCGATGAACCGGCGGTGTTCGAGAAACTGTTGCCGATATTCGCCAAGCACTCGCTCGACCTTTTGACCATTCACGCGCGCACGGTGAAGGAAATGTATCACTCCGAAGTGCACTACGAATACATCGCCCGCGCCGTCGATGCGGTCCCCTGCCCAGTGATTGCCAATGGCAACGTGTATTCCACGGAGAAGGCCCAATCGATCCTGAATGAAACCAACGCGGCCGGCTTGATGGTCGGACGCGGCGCCATCCGCAACCCTTGGTTGTTTCACCAGATTCGACAGCAACAAAACGGTGAGGCGGTGTTTCAACCGACGGGCCACGACGTGTTGGAATACATCCGCCGCCTCTATCAGGCGGTGACCGATGACAACGCTGCCGAGCACGCTCGTGTTCAGCGGGTGAAGAAGCACATGAACTTCCTCGGAGTCGGCGTGGATGCAGAAGGCCAATTCCTGCATCGGATTCGACGCTGCAACACCGCGGCCAATTTCTTCGAAGTGTGTGAACAGTTCCTCAATCACGACCGCCCCATGCCTTTGCAACCCTTCCAAGCCCAGCCCGCGGCAACGGCAAGGGATTAACCCGAAAAGCTCGAACGACAGCATCGTTGTGACCGGTCTTTGACCGAGCCAATACGGCAAAGCACGGTTTCTAATCCCGCCGACTGAAGTCGCTATGCGACTTGGACTTTCAGATTCAACCGCAAGCTCCGAGCGGCTACTGGATTTTCGATGGCCAACTCATCGATCTGAGGCTATTCACCTCAG
>JAYPXF010000351.1:1694-5694 GCA_038154405.1 Verrucomicrobiales bacterium
CGAGTCGAGCCATCATTCCCGCATCGGCCGCCGCCCTGTCCGTGGAACGCGGCGCGCACGGTGCCCCCAGCTACGCGTTGAAACTCGCGTTGGTCGGTTGCGGCGGACGCGGCTCCGGCGCGGCGGTCCAGGCACTCAACATCAGCAACAGCGTTCACCTCGTTGCCTTGGGTGAAGTCGATCAATCCCAGTTGGACAAAAGTCTGAACGTCATTCGCAAGCAGAAGCCGGAACAGGTGGATGTTCCCAAGGAACGTCAGTTCGTAGGCTTTGACGCGTATAAGAAGGCCATCGCCGAAGCGGACGTCGTGATCCTCGCCACCCCTCCCGGCTTTCGCCCCATGATGTTTGAAGAAGCCGTGCGACAGGGCAAACACGTGTTCATGGAAAAACCGGTCGCCGTGGATGCACCGGGTGTGCGCAAGATTCTCAAAGCCGCCAAGATCGCGAAAAGGAAGAACCTCAAGACCGCTGTCGGCATGCAGCGTCGCCATCAACCCGCTTACGAAGAACTCGCCAAACGCGTGCACGACGGCGCCGTCGGAGATCTGCACACCTTGCGCGTCTACTGGCTCGGCAATTCACGCGACGGCAAGGAACGGCTGCCCGACGAAACGGAAATGACCTACCAGATACGCAACTGGTACTATTTCACCTGGCTCTCCGGCGACCACATCGTCGAGCAACACATCCACAACATCGACGTTGGCAGCTGGCTCAAGCAGGACTACCCCATCCGCGCCAACGGCCAGGGCGGTCGTCAGGTCCGCAAGGCCAAGCGTCATTGCCAGATCTACGATCATCACTACGTGGAGTACGAATACGCAGACGGGTCCCGCATGATCAGCGAATGCCGCCAGATCCGCGGCTGTTTCCCGCTCGTCGCAGAATACGCCCATGGCGTCAAAGGCAACGTCCTCATGCCGCCCGGGGGCAAGTTGTTCGAGATCACCGGGCCCAAGGCCTGGCAGGAGCGGCTCAAGCGTAGGGAGGACGGACACCAGCTCGAGCACTATCCCTTCTTCAACGCCATTCAGGAGAACAAGCCATATCACGAAGCCGAATACGGGGCCAAGAGCACCATGGTCGCCATCATGGGACGCATGGCCACCTACTCCGGCAAAACCGTCACTTGGGATCAGGCGATCAACTCCCGACTCACCGAGATGCCCGAGCGACTCGACTACGACGTCATGCCCAATGTGCGTCCGGACAAGGACGGCTGGTATCCGATCGCGCAACCCGGCACGACTGTGGCCTGGTAACCGACCGAAGAGATGGAAAACAAAGAGCTGCAAACGTGGATCATCCGGTCCTCCAAGCAAATCATCGAAAGCCCATGGATGAACATCCGCGCCGATGTGTGCGAGACCGCCGACGGACTCGTGATCGATCCGTTCTACGTGATGGAATCATCGGACTGGGTGCACATCGTTCCGTTCGATAACGAGGGCCGCCTGCTCGTCACCCGACAATACCGACACGGCAACCGGGACATTCAATGGGAGATTCCCTGCGGTTGCGTGGACGGCGATGAATCCCCGCTGGCTGCCGCCAAAAGGGAATTGAAGGAAGAAACCGGCTGCGTCGCCGATTCCTATCGGGAACTGCCGACTGTCTTTGCCAACCCGGCCCGGCAGGACAATCGCATCCATGCATTCGTGGCCAGCGGCGTGGCGATCCAAGGCAAACAACAACTCGACACCACCGAGGAAATCCAATTCGAGTTCATGGAGGTGGCCACGGCAATGGACCACATTCGCGGCGGCCGCTTCCAGAATGCCCTGCTCGTAGCCTCCCTCATGATGGCCCTGAGCGAGCAGTTTCAAGACTCGCCACCCGTTTCTTGAATCGACTTCCGCCTGTGGCCGGCCTCCTGCCCGAGCCACTCGGCCGACCGCAGGCTTCCCTCCCACGATCGCGCGTCAAAGCCAGACGTTCTGGCATTGTCCCATGATCAGAAACGAACCGTGGGAGTAGAGTTTACCGGTGAACCATTGCTTCTTGATCCGCCGCCCCAGCACCAATCCGGTGTCGTAGTCCTTGCGAAAATACTGCGTGTAGACAACATGCTCCCGCTGTCCCTTCACATCCGCCATACCACAATATGCCAGCGCCAACGCCTTCACCTCCTCCTTGGACTCCCGAACGCTGCCTCGGATCGCCGCATTGTTCTTGGCCGCGTCATTCGAAAGCGGCCGCCATTTGTCCCGGCCATCCGTGTAGAGCCGCATGAACCACTGGTCGACCTGCACGTCATCAAAGTCCAGCAGATCGACCAGGCACTCCTTCGCAGGAGCCACCAGATCATCGACCGACTTCTCTTTTTCCGTTTCTTCCATGAATCGCTTTCCTACAACCGAAAGGCCCGGTGGAGGCCATTCCTCCGTCACTGCCGTTTAAGGAACGACAGCCAGCACCAACATGAGAGAACTTGGAAATCTGTCCAGCGAAACGATCGTGACGTATTTCAAAAAGCAATGGATCGTTGCCCTCCTTCGCAACGCAACTATCTTGAACAGCCGCGTGCCAAAACGAACCTCATGAAGTCCTTCCTCTGTGCAATCGGATGGCATCGCTGGAACGGAAACCGGTGCGAAGACTGCGGTCTGACCCGGGATTGCACCGCGACCAGACACTTTTGGAGGCACGACGTCTGCGAAGTCTGCGGCAGCAAGAATATCGGCCCCGCCCAGATCGCCACGTTCGTTCACAAAATCCATCACAAGCGCCTGGACAAATCCCTGCCCGATTGGGTGACCGAGCTGACCGCCCTCGGCCCCATCGCCATTCCCGCGATCGTGAAGGAACTTCTCGAGATGTTTCAGGAATACAGCGACCTGCCCACCCCCGCCTTCACCGACCTGCGCAACGCTCTGGAAAACATCGGCCCCGCCGGAGCCGGCATCCTCAAAGAGGTGACGGAGAACACCCCCGACGTCCCCCCCAAACGGGCCATGTACAAACCCGGCCAAAAGGAATGGATCAATGATCTGGCGTCTGAAGTATTGAAGAAGTGGGAAAACGTTTCGCGCTGAGGTCATTCCCCCGAACCCAGCGATGCAGCTGCCTCATCTCCCGCGGTTTGTTATTCAATCTCACCATCCTCCTCCTGCCTGGTGGACCGTCGCCAACACCAGATCACATACCATCCCATCCCGATCGCGCAGACGAATCCGAACAACACCGTATCCAAACCGAAGTGAAAGACATGAGGATGACCTGACCAATGAATCCTCAGTTCCTTCGACGGCTCCGAGTAACCTTGTCGCTCGAGATACCGCCGCTCCATGATTCCATACAAGCCCGACCGCCCCCGCCAGATGATACTCGTGGAATGATCCCGCCACTCAATCCGCCACTTCGCCTCGCAATCCAACGGAATCACGACCAGCAGGAGAATGATCGCAACTCTCACACGCATTGTCTGAGATTTCCACACCAAGCCCCCATAACGCCATCCGATACTTGAGCCGATCAGATTTGTGAATCGACTTAGGATGTGCAGTCAATCTGGAGTAACAAGCACCTGATTCGCCGTTACTCTACGCGACGGATCGCCATTGTGATTGCATCCGGGGCGGTATTTATCTGCATGTCATGGCTTCTCACCTCCCACTACGCAGGAGCAGCAGTCCGGTCTACCGCACTGTCTCGACTGCCTGAGGCGAACTATTCGGGCTATACGGATATTTCCGAACTCCTACTCGCACTAAGAGAATCTCCGGCTGACGTGCCACCGCCATTGCCGTCGTACTACTGCATCCCAGAACCACGCGGACCATTCGTCATCCTTGTATCGAGCGGGTGGGGAACTGAAACTCGATCCGAATTCCGGGAGCCTCACTACATCAGCATCTTTGGGATGGTGCTTCACTTGTTTGATGGAGACTCAGGCACGAGTAACGCCTGTTTCTGCGACCTGGATAGAGACCGCGCATAAACCTACCGACTGGGTCCTTCGGAAAGACTAACCTCCGACTCCCACACCATCCACATT
>JAYPXF010000352.1:0-5660 GCA_038154405.1 Verrucomicrobiales bacterium
GCCCCACCACGCTCGGCGTGATCAGAACAAGATATGGCGTATCCTTGATCTCGCTGTGGGCGCGCAAAAGCAAAGTCTGCCCGGGACCAAGAATCGCCCGCGTCGCGACGAGGGTGGCATCGATGATCGGAACGTCTTCCGCACCGGGAACGCCTTCGACGTATCCGTCAAACGTGGTCATCGCGAACTTCACCGACAAATCGATCGAATCGCCGGCTGATCCCGGATTGGCTTCCAGGTTTATCACCGGACCAACCATCAGGTTGGTCGTCACGGCTTCCCGGCCGGCAGCGTTGTTGGCCGGTCTGTAGCCGATGATAACCTCAATATTCTGTCCGACTTCCACCTGTGCCGGCTCACCGGCACGGGTGATCACCCGTGGGGCCGACAGGACATCAATCCCTGGCGTCTGCTGCACTCGATTCAGAAAATGATGCACAATCGGTTCCACGAGAACTCCCGACGCCGACGATCCTCCCGGCAATTCCAACGAATCCATGAACGAATCCAGTCTTATCGCCCCCTTCGTCTGCTTGCCCAAGCCGATCAGCTTGCAGGCGATCTGATATACCGGCGGACCGGAAGCAATCTCCTCCTGCTGCGGTTGGACGTCCGCTTTCGTCGGGGTGGTTCCCTGCTTTTGCACGGATGCTGCTCTTAGCGCGCTCAGCGCCGCTCGCAGCCGATGAACCTCTCGCGCATGTTCACGCAGGCGTTCAATCTCACGTGCATCCGCGATCGGCTTCAACGAACCGCCTCGTTCGCGCCCGGCCATTTCGGCAGCAGCCAACCGGCTTTGAAGTTTTGCGTTCTTCTGTCGGGATTCATCCAGCAATCGTCCCTGTTGATGAATCGTCGCCGCCACTCCTCCGCCGATCAACAGGATCGACGCCACTTTCGCAATTGGAGTCTTCATAAACTCGAATGCAAACGGCAGAATCCCGACTGATCCACCGGCCGCAGTGACCGCGGCCAAGGTTTTTGCGGTCACCGCCGTCGGAGCCGCCATCACCTGTTGCCCCAGGGAAACCGTGAGCCCTGCCACGGTAGCGGAGATGCCCCGTCGCTGCAGAATCTGACGCAAACGTTCCAATGCCCGCGAAACCCGCTTTTGCGCCGCGTCCTCGCTGATACCCAGTCGTTCCCCAACGCCACGCAGATCGCGCTCGTCCATAAAGCGCAACACCAGGGCATCGCGATCACCGTCGGACAATTCCCCCATCGCCAGATGAAGGTCCTCGTTTGGCACTTTCTCATCCGCATGTTCGTTGGCATTCATCTCCACGGCCTGACGTTCGCGTTCCAGCCGACGACGCTCGGAGCGGTTGAGGTTGGCGGCAACGAAACAGGTGTGACGATACAACCACCCGGCCAGCGGAGTTTCGTGGGATATACGCGCCGCCTTGCGCGACAGATCCGCAAACACAGTCTGGCAGATATCCTCCGCCAGAGCCTTCTGCTGCGGCACCACCCTCAATGCCGTCGAATAGACCAGATTGATATATTGCGAAACGATCGGCTCAAAATCTTCCGAATCCCCCGTCCGGAGAAACCGCGCCAGCATGTGTCGTTCGTCACCCATTGATTTACCAATAGAAACCGCCGAAGACGAGAATCCGACAACTGTTTTCAATTCGCACGTGCGAGCCCTGATCGGGACGCGCGAAGAAAAGCTCGGCGACGGCGCGAATACGCCGGTCCGGAGTAAAGCTCCTCAATCAACCAACGAAGGCCTTCCTCCAATTCCGCCACCGACATCCCGACCGGCTGAAAGTTGACATCGAACAACGTGCACCGGTCCCAGAACGCCTCCCGCAACAATCGTCCTTCATGCTGCAGCCGTCGATACAGCTCCGTTCCGGGAAAAGGCGTCAGCACGGTGCACTGCACCTCCGCCAGACCGGACTCCTCCACGAAATCTCGAACGGCGGGAAAGATGTCCGGGGTGTGACCATCCAGGCCGACGACGAAGCATCCATTCACACTGACCCCGCGTGACTGCAACTCATCAATCACGTGTTGATAACGATCCACCATGCCGGATTTCCAACGATTCGGGTCCAATCCGACAAGATCTTCCGAACGAGGACTTTCAAACCCGATCAAGACCTGCCGGCAACCCGAATCCGCCAACAGGTCACACAACTCCGGATCATCCGCCACCGAGGCGTCCGTTTCCGTGAACCAACGCAGATCTTCGCTGACCAATTCCCGCAGCAACGACTTGCCCCATTCGCGATTCAGAAAGGTGTTGTCATCGGCAAACTCGAAAAACGGCTTCGCCACTTGCTCCCGCGCGCACCGGATTTCGTCCATCACCAGTTCCACCGGCTTCTGCTGAAACTGGGGCGCGATCAGACGACTCGCCCCGCAGAACTCGCAGGCACGCGGACAGCCGCGCGAAGTCTGTATGGTCACCCGGTTGTAATCGCGATCGGCCAACAGATGAAATGCCGGCATTCGATACGCCTCGCGAAATACTCCGTCGGCATCCCCCACATACCGCGGCCCCAACCTCCCTGATTGAGCATCCCACAACAGTTTCCCCATACTTTCTCGGCATTTCCGATCACCACCGCATCGCAATGCTTCGCTGCCTCGTCCGGCAGTACGGACACATGCAAGCCACCCATGACCACCAATGCGCCCCGGTGGCGAAACCGGTCAGCCAGTTCATAGGCGTCGTAGATCCGCGCCGCCAAAGAAGAGATCGCCACGAGATCAAACTCGGGCAGTTCCTCCGGCAGATCATCAACCTCCTTGTAACTGACAACGTTCTCCGCCGGCGTATGCGCCGCCACCGTCAACAACCCCAACGACGGCAACGAAGCAATGATTTCCCCCCGCTCAACAAACCCGGGCAACGTCAGCCCGAGCTGCCTCAACTCCGGATTCACCACCCGGATGCCCCCCATCGCGATGAGCCCGATCTTCATCGCTCGATCTCCGTCGGCGGCGCGTTCGTCCCCTTCTCCCCCATCAGTTCCAACACCGCTTTCCATCCGGCCCGCTGTTCCTCCCGATTGTCCTCATGGGACCGCATCGTTTCCCCGCTCTTGGCGGTCCCAATCCACACCTCGAGGAGAAGTGAGTTCTCGACGAGCCAATCCGGACCTTCAGGAATCCTTTTCAAGCCTCTCAAGACCTTGAGGACACCCGTGGCGTCAGGTCCAAATCGCTCCCATCCGTTTTTCAATTCCATATACCTGTGGCCTCGATCAAAAGTATCCCAATCGGCCACCGATCCCCATCGCGATCGATAGTGTGAAACAGCGGTAGCAAGATGCCCGACGAAGTATTCCCGAACCCAGCGAGCATCCGTCTCTCGCAACTCACCAATGACCGGCGGCAATTTCCTGAACACATCCCACTCAAACGGCTTGGGCTGAAGCACGCGACTTGCCGGCAACTGATCGGGTGTAATCTGGCTGAGCAAATCCAACGCCTCTCGCGTTCTGCCGGCTTCAAGCCGCCGTTCATATTCGGCGACAACCGCAAGTTCCCTCTGCGGTGTCAGCGCAATCAGAATCCAGGTGATCGTCAGCACGAGCAACCCCAAGAAGGGGATCGAATCCGGGGAGCGCGCTGGCAGGCGAGATGCAGTCCCCCGCCATCCCCAGAAAAATCCGATCAGCAATGCCACGGGAAAGATCCACAACGAATTCCCCATCGCCGCTCCCATGGCATGCACCAACACATCCTCAGCCGGTGAGTTCCTCATTCCTCCCATTCCAGCCATGATCTGCCGCGCAAACAACCCGCCGAAGATACCAACCACCAGCACTTCCACGGATGCTGCGACCATCACCCAGGCAAACACCTTGGAGAATTGCGAGCGGCAGACCACCGCGACGCAACGGGTCAGAAGCAGCACCCGCCAAACCGAGACGCTCGCGAGGAGTGCCACGTTGGCCTTTGCCGCCTCCACCGGATCCAGCCACCGCTCCACCGGGATCGCATAGATCCATGCGACGGGCGCCGTCATCCAAAACATACCCATGAACGAAAGCCACCCCGATTCGCCGTCACCGATTTCCGACTGATTGTTCCAGCGCCCGCGCCAGCCGCCAAAGAGGTATGCCACCAAGTACATCCACGTACCGGATATCAGCGAGAAGAACAATGAGCCGAACAACCAACGCCACGGATCTTCGGAAATGTGGGTTTGATCATAGTTGCGCGGAATAGTGGTGATCAACACGAGCCAAATACCGACGACAAAGGCAGACTTGGATCGCGCAACCGCCTCGATCGCCTCACGATCACCAAACTGAAATCGAAAAATGGTCCGGAGGTTCATTTCGCGCTCACCAATCCTCAACCCATTCGCGAAATGTAACACCGCCGTTTCCACAAAGTCTTGTGCTTTTATCCGCGGACCGTTGAGTTCATGCTGGTCTGCCGGAAGAAATGTCCATCCGAAGCGCCAGCGATCAACACCATGGTGGGGAGAGTCTACCCGCGAGCCCATTTCAATATCCCGAAGGGATTACAGCAGGGTACGACATAAACCTTCGTTCCCCCGAAGTTCCAAGACACGCTAGCGGATCTGGATTCGAAGGACGTGGAGCCCAAAACCCATGTTGCTGGATTTCCATGTTCCTCCTCTTCTTGGGCGCGATCGCCACCCATGCCCAGACCCCGCTCTGGATCTGGAACCCCACCGAGAACTCAGATTCCATGTTCGTCCGCAAACAGTTCCACATTCACAACCGGGTGCAGACGGCCAAGCTCGCCGTCTGCGCCGACGACGGAGCCCGTGTGTTCCTCAACGGACATGAAATTCTCCCGCCCAAACCCGGTCGCAAAACGCAGGTGAAAGACATCACCAACCGCCTCCGCCTCGGCCGGAACACGGTTGCCATCCGGGTAGACCGGACCGAGGGCGAACGCGGTTTGATCGCCCTGCTGACCGTCACCCTCACCACCGGCAAGCAACAGATCATCGCCACGGACTTCTCCTGGAAGACGTCCGAGTCGGAATTCAAGAACTGGACGCAGATCGCCTACGACGACTCGAACTGGCCCAAGGCCCGCCCCATCGCACCTCACGGCTCTCAACCGTGGGGGCCCGTCCTCTCCCACTGATGGCACCGCGAATCCAGACGCTCCGGAAACGGGCGCAGCCAAGAAGTAGGCGGAGAACACCGTCGAACCGGTTGGAGAAACCAATGGGAAAACGGATCATTGCCGGAGTTGCGACGTTCGTGACCGACACCGGAAGTTTCGTCTTCGACAGGAAACAAAAACACTTGCGACCCCAAACCCGTTTCCCTAGATTGTCGCCCCTCGTGGCTGGCTGGATAGCTCAGTTGGTAGAGCAGCGGATTGAAAATCCGCGTGTCCCCAGTTCGATTCTGGGTCCAGCCACCACCTTCCCTTTCTTGTCGGGATGGAGAAATCATCCCGGTTCCGTGCGGCAGCCAGAGGTTGTCAAACGGCGGACGGAGCCCCAAAACGGCCCGACCAATTTGATGACGGAGAGGTGGCTGAGTGGTTTAAGGCACACGCCTGGAAAGCGTGCGGGGTCGAAAGGCCCTCGAGAGTTCGAATCTCTCCCTCTCCGCCACCCTATTTCAGACTTCCACGACCTTCTTCCTCCGGCGCCTGCTCGGACCACCCCTTGCACAGGTGCCAGCACATCCAGAGCATTCTCGGGT
>JAYPXF010000353.1:0-5579 GCA_038154405.1 Verrucomicrobiales bacterium
CTGAACCACACACCCAACATCGATCGCATCGCCGACCAAGGCATGCTGTTTCGACAGTGTTACGTGAATAATTCCATCTGTGGTCCGATGCGGGCCGTGATCCAGACCGGCAAGTATTCTCATCTGAACGGTTTCCTGCGGAACGGAAACAAGTTCAACGGCCATCAGCAGACTTTCCCCAAGCTGCTGCAACAGGCCGGTTACCAGACGGCGGTGGTCGGCAAGTGGCATCTGGGTGAGCACATGGCACCGCAAGGCTACAACTATTCGGAGGTATTGATCGGCCAGGGCCCCTACTACAACCCGCCGATGATGGTGGACGAGAACGGCGACGGAAAGCACGAGCGCGTCAAACACATCGGCTACACCACCGACATCATCAGTGACCTGACGCTCAAATGGCTCAAGAAATCGCGCGACCCGAACAAGCCGTTCATGCTGATGACCCAGCATAAGGCGCCGCACCGCAACTGGCAGCCCGGTCCGAAGTATCTAGCCAAATGGGACGGCGAAGATCTGCCGGAACCGGCCACGCTGTTCGAGAACTACAACAAGCGCCTCAAGGCTCACCGCAACCAGGAAATGCAGATCGACCGTGATCTGACGCGCTACGATCTCAAACTCGATCCTCCTCGCGGTTTGACGCCCGAACAGCTCAAGGTCTGGAACGCCGCCTACGGTCCCAAGAACAAGGCGTTCGAAGAAGCCAAGCTCACCGGCAAGGACCTCGTGCGTTGGAAGTATCAGCGTTACATCAAGGATTACCTCCGCTGCATCCAAAGCGTGGATGACGCCGTCGGCGAACTTCTCGATTATCTCGACGAATCAGGGTTGGCCAAGAACACCATCGTCATCTATTGCTCAGACCAAGGATTTTACCTTGGTGAACACGGCTGGTTCGACAAACGCTGGATATACGAGGAATCCCTCCGCACTCCGTTCATCGTACGCTGGCCCGGAGTCGTGAAGGCAGGAGTGGAGAACAACGACATCGTCTCACCGCTCGATTTCGCCGAGACCTTTTGTGACATCGCCGGCATACAGGTGCCATCCGATATGCAGGGCCGCAGCCTGGTTCCAGTCCTGAAGGGCAATACTCCGAAGGATTGGCGCAGGTCGTTCTACTATCATTATTACGAATACCCGGGCTGGCATCTGGTCCGTCGCCACTACGGCGTCGCAGATGGGCGCTACAAGTTGGTGCATTTCTACGAGGAGAGCATCGAGCAATGGGAACTGATTGACCTGAAGGCCGACCCGCTCGAGCAGCGGAATTTCTATGGGAAGACGCAATACGCGAAGGTTCAGAAGCGCCTGCATGCGGAACTGAACCGTCTCCGGAAGCAATATGGGGTACCGGAATCCGATCCGTCCGCCTCCTTCGAAACGGGAGACACTCCGGAGCGCTATCGACAGCGTAAGTAGTCTACCAGATCGCATTGACGGGCTTCGGCTGACTCCCGTATTTCAACACGGATCGCCGAATTGCTGAGGTCCGCGCTTGATTCCGATGTGAATCTCCCTTGGAATCGTCGCTCAATCGTCCCGGCGTCCCGGCAGGCCTTTGCCGATCCATCCGTAGAGGTGTGAATCAAGAAAATGCGTCTTGGCGTGATTCCGCAATGGATTCGCCCGACAACATTTACGACCAAGCGCGTTTGCTCGACGAGTAGCGCGGTGAACCGGAGCTTTTGAGCCGGGTCATCGACGCGTTCGGACGTGAATACACCCCTCACATGGCCCGGCTTCGAAACGCCATCGAAGCCAGCGACAAGTGGACGATCAACCGGGAGGTACATGCATTCAAGGGCAGCGTTGCCACCTTCTTCGCCCGGGGAGCCGCACATACCGCGTCGCAACTGGAGAACGCCAAGGATTTCTCGACTGCCAGCCGCGTGGCGGATCTATTTGAACAGGATATGGCCGCGCTCCTGTTGGAATTGCGAAAGGTGCTCAATCAGAATCTTCTGGATGAGGAGAGTTCGCATTCAAGCACTCTGATCGAGGTTCAACCTCGACAAACCGAGGGTGCCGGCAAGACCACCGAAACGCCGTTGAATCAGACCTTGTAACCCGTTGCCCCGGGGGACAAAACAGAAACATTGGTGTCAAATTCAGGCATGCTCCGGAGCACAGCGGATGCCGATCAACCTGATGTCATCGGACGCTATCTGATTCTTGAACCGATCGGCAAAGGGGGATTCGGAACCGTATTCAAAGGCTTCGACGAAAGACTCGATCGGGAGATCGCGGTGAAGGTGCCACGCCTTCGGCAGGATGTTTCACGGAATTCCGCGGATGTGGAGATCGAGTTTCTGCACGAGGCCCGCCGCGTCGCCTAACTTGCCCACCCCAACGTCGTCACCGTTCACGACGTCGGAATCGAAAACGGCCACTGTTACATCGTCTCCGAGTATCTTCACGGCCCGGACCTCAATCAGTGGATCATCACCAATGAAGTCTCGTGGCGGGACGCCGCCCGGATCGTGGCGGAAATTGCGGACGGTCTGGCCTCCGCCCATGCCAAGGGCATAATCCACCGCGACGTGAAGCCGGCCAACATCATCATAACCCAACGCGATGATCGAATGGTACCGGTGCTGGTGGACTTTGGACTGGCAGTGAACACGATGGGGTCGCAGGGGGTTGAAGAGCACGACTGCATTGTCAAAGGCACGCCCAACTACATGTCTCCCGAGCAGACCATGGGATAGAATGGGCGCATTGACGGGCGCTCGGATATCTATGCCCTCGGGGTTGTCCTCTATCGACTGTTGACCGGACGCTTTCCATTCCGCTCGGAGGACATCGCCGAACTGATGCGGATGGTGCAGCACGACTACCCCGTTCCGCCACGCCAATACGTGCA
This sequence comes from Verrucomicrobiales bacterium, assembly GCA_038154405.1. Lineage (GTDB taxonomy): Bacteria > Verrucomicrobiota > Verrucomicrobiia > Limisphaerales > JAYPXF01. The sequence continues at coordinate 2,870 of JAYPXF010000353.1, forward strand.
CCACCTACCGAAAGAACTGGTGCATATCTGCCTGACGGCATTGGCCAAGGATCAGGCCGACCGCCAGACTTCCGCAGTTGATCTGGCCGCAGATCTTCGACAGGTGATCCGTGATCATGAACCGCCCGCCGCAAACAAACTGATCGCGCGCGATGACGGATCGCAAGTCTCCAAGACTGGAATTCAGATTCTCGTGGCCGAAGATGATGAACCCAACCGGACCAAACTCCAAAACGACATCGAAGCGTGGGGCCACGACGCCGGGGTTGCCCGTGAGGGTGACGAAGCGTGGCAGATGTTTCAGAAGGGTGATTTCTCCATCGTGGTCACAGACTGGAACATGCCTGGAATGGACGGCATCGAACTGGTGGAGCACATCCGCGCAAGGGCGCATACCGATTACGTCTACATCATCATGCTGACCTCCCGCTCGACGCCGGAGGACATCGTCGCCGGCCTCCGGGTCGGAGCGGATGACTTTCTCACCAAGCCGTATCATCGAGATTCACTCGACGTTCGTATTCGCGCCGGCCGTCGAATTGCGGAAATGACACGGCAGCTGTCTGTCTCCAACAAGTGGATGCGTTCCAGTTTTGAGGCAGCCACGCGCATCATTCTGTCCCGCCTGCCGGATCGCAATTTCTCCGGCAACGGCATCAATCTGGTGTGGGAATTCCGCCCCTGCCTGGAGTTGGGCGGTGATCTCATAAACCTGATTCGCCTGGACGACCGCCAAACAGCTTTTTTCGTCATTGATGTCGAAGGTCACGGAATTCACGCCGCTCTGCTCGCCACATCGGTGAACGATGCGCTGTTGAAGGCAGCCGACAACCCTGTCGATCCCGGCGGAGGCGAGCTCACCTCCGCCGACCTGGAATCACCAGCGACACTTTGCGCCAAACTCAACGAACGCTACACGAACGACACCAAGATCTCGCATTCGTTCCGACTTCTTTACGGAGTGATCGATCGGGACAAGTCTGAGATGCGCTGTGTGAATGCCGGCCAGCCTGCCCCGCTGCCCATCGGCGATGATCGTCCCCCAGAACTCGCGCAACTCAATGGCCCACCAATCGGGCTGCTGCCGGTGGATGAGGACTATCGCGAAGTCAGGCTGAGACTCTACGGCGGCGACCGTTTCCTTTTCTATACCGACGGTCTCGTCGAGAGCGTCGACGCGCGAAACGTCCAGTTCGGCATCCGGAGATTGACGGATGCCGCAGTCGATCAAAGCGAGGCATCAAACGGTGTAATGCTTGAGTGGATCCTCACCCGCATCCACGAATGGCACGGGACAGACAGTCTCGCGGATGATCTCGCCATGCTGATCATCGAGGCGGAATGACCGATCTCGGCCTACCTATCAGCACGCCCTTTGCTCCGGGAGAATAGCGACATCCCGCATACTCGACGCGTTCCCACCACGGAAAAGTCGCGAGCGGCAAACGATCCGAGTGGATCTTCAGCTCCGCCTCCGTCTGTTCCCAAGGCTCGTGCCAGCCCCATGCCTCCGGCTGAATTGTATGCCGCGTAACGTTCCAGCAGGAATCGGCCCGAGGAATCGAACATGAACCCATTTCGTCAGGAACTCAATTGCAGTCGAATGCGAACTCCCTGTCCTCCGCCATGATGTTGCCGCAAATGATCGACTCGCCACATCGATGGGACAACCGCCCCAATCGGTAGAGGGGGCCGTATAACGTCGGATCAAGTCGGGCGTTGAACCAATCCGAGATCCATTCGGCGATGAAATGAATCCCACTTTCCTCCCCCTGCTTCACATAGGTTCTTACGTTCAGAAATCGCTAGATCCGAAATGGCTTGAACAGCATTCGTCCGATCCGACCGCCGAAAGAAGGACGCATGTGTCTCATGGTGCACGCCAGCAGACTGACCCAGGCGCTGCCTTCGCAGATCACCAAGGGAAACGGAACAAATGGTTGCAGTCACCTTGGTGCGATGCGGAAGTTCGTAAACACCACGTCATCCCAATCAGCGACAAGATGTAGTCGCCCTTCACTTCGTACGAAGCCATTCCGCCCGTCAAACGGGCACAAAACCTTCGGTTCCGTTCCTGATCGGATTTCCTCTGTATTCATCTGTCTCCCTGACTTTCAAGATCCCGCATTCGTGCCATTCGTGTTCCAGATTCCACATCAGCAGTCCTGAATCGAATTCCACACTCCCGGGTGGAAAACGATTCGGATCCTGCAGGTAGCTGGATTCAAAGCGCTCCACCAAGACCGGCGACAGTTCCCAGCGAGAACATTCAAGTTGCATTCCTTCCAGGCAACAGCCGCTGTCGGCGTCCGACCACCCCACATTCCCGTGTCGGTAAAACTCCGAAGCGCCGTCCAACGTCTCGAATACGGACCCGGCCGGCCATGCCGGAACGGTTCGTGCCACCACCTTGACCGAACATCCACCCTGTCGCCGATCATAGCCCACTCGCAGGCGACCACCGGATTCCCACACTTCGAAATCCGCGAGATGATGAATTCCAGGGAACAAGCGTCCGCCAACCAGCTGATTCAGACTCGAATTGGTATCGCGATCCGGAATATAGACCCCTTCACGGATCTTTCCGTCCTCCAGCCATTGAACGGCGAACCGGTGCGCAGCGTTCTCCGAGTTCATTCCGAACCACTTCGGCAGCCCTTTCAAGCGCATGTGGCGCAGCCGAATCAAGCACACACCGCCGATGTTCCAG
>JAYPXF010000354.1:0-5575 GCA_038154405.1 Verrucomicrobiales bacterium
GAACGAGATCGCCTCGTCGGTGTAGATCTTGGTCAATTCGTTCGGATCGGCGGGTTGTTTGACCACTTTGTCGTTTCGCATCAATGGCACTCCTTTGTCGCCAAAGTAGACCACCTCGACCGGATCGAGGTTGTGCAGCAAGCCGAAGTAATGATCGAAGCCCTGGTTCTTCGGAAGGAATTCTTCATGGAATCCAAGGTGCCATTTGCCGATGCAGGCGGTCGCATAGCCATTGTCCTTGAACAGCTCCGCCAGGGTCAGTTCATCCGGATGAATCCCCGTCTGTGAATCCGCCCGATGCACCCAGATGTGATTGCCGACCCGGCGCGGATAACAACCGGTCAAGAGTCCTGCCCGTGAGGGGCTGCAGATCGGCGCCGCGGCGTAGTAGTCCGTGAATCGAGTTCCCTCCTTAGCCATTGCGTCGATACGGGGGGTTTTGACCTCGGTTGCCCCATAACATCCCAGGTCGTAGTAACCTTGGTCATCGATGAAGATGAAAACGATGTTGGGCCTGTCAGCCGCCTTCAGTCCGACGACGAAGGTGAGGAGAAAAGTAACAAGTAGATTTTTCATTCGGATCGTTCAGGAAAACGACCCGAATCTACGAGCGGTAACCGTGAATCAGCGATGCTGAATTACATTTTTCTTTTCGCCCTTGTTTCCTCCCGCCGTTCGCTTCTGGCGGTGACTGCGGCCGGGCGATTTCTCTGGTCCGGCCAGGGAGCCTGCTCGACGCGGAGGAAGTTGATCTGTTTGCTGGGGTCCAGACTGAAACTGCCGCTGGCCATCCCGGCCGCATCGGTGGTCAGTACATAAGGCGCCGAACCTTGTCCACCGACGAGCACGATGCTCGCCCCGCCCGCGGAGGAGAAGTTGGGCGTGATACTCTCGCGGACGTTGTAACCGATACTGGGAGCACCCGTGATGGAAATCTGAACCAAACCAGAAGCCGCGGCGTAACCAAAGCTGGTGATGGTCGGAGATTGCGTGCCGGGATTGGAATTATCCGGGGGCAGAACCAACGGATAGCGATCGTCGGAGGAGCCGTTGACCAACAACCGGGCATTCTGACCTGTAATGCCCACCGAGTAGATCGCAGTCGACGCCTGTTCAGAGTCACCGAAGTAAATGGTGCCCTGATATTCGGTGATCCCGAAGGAGCGATTGGCTCCTATCGAAGCTGAGTTTGCGATGACCGGCGTGACACTCGTTCCGTCGAGATTCGCGGAATAAACGGCCGGGCCAAAGACTCCGGTCCAAAAGAGCTTGCCGTTCGCAAAGACGATATCCCAAGTTCCACAGAAACTATCGCCCGTTGCCTGGGCGACATCGACGATCCGCACCGGCGTCCCCCCCGCCGATCGGGGCGGTGTAGATGCCTTCGAAACCTCGGTCGCACCAGAAAAGTGAAATCCCGTCCGATGTGATGCCAGCGGCGTCATTGATCGTTCCGCTGGTGCCGTCGATGAGCACGGTGGCGTTCGATCCATCGAGACCGGAGGTGTAGATCTTCTTCGTGCCGGTGTCCGTCCAATAGAGATCGTTGCTGACGATGGTGAGACCTTCCGTGAAATAAGTGGTTGCGCCGAAAACCGCAGGGATGTCCACCACGGTTTGGATATCCGTACGGTCACGCTTGGCGGAGTAGATGCCAGCCAATCCGGCAGAATTCTCCGTCCAGTAAATTCCTTTATTCGATTCGGATTAGGCAAGCTTGCGGGGTTCGTGTCCGGTCTGACCGGTTGCGGTGTCGATATCCACCAATACTTGGGCGTTTACAAGCCTGCGTAATTCAGAAGCACGGCATCCCCATCAATGACCTGAATGCCTCGAGTGTCAGCCTGCCACCCGAACTCTTTCAAGGACCGGATGACGTGCATTACACGCCGAAAGGATCCAAGAATCTCGCCGCGCAGGTGACATCCAGAATCCGTATGGCATTGAAGGGACAGGGAAGAGATGTTGCTCCAAGACAGCCTCGCGCCCATTGCCCTACATGGGATTGCCGGAACGCCAGAGCGCTCCCCGCGTTGCGTTCCGTCGCCGAACGGGGGACACTGCTTGTCCGCAACTGCGACAACGCAGGAAACATCGAATGAAAAGCAGATTCCAATACCGCAACCGATTCATCGCCGTAATTGGCGCATTGCAGATGGCCTTCTTGGCGCCCGCCGCTGCCGGCAACAAGCCAAATGTCATGTTCATCTTTGCCGATGATCACAGCTACGAGGCGCTCGCCGCGCATGGCAATTCGGAGGTGAAGACACCGAATCTTGACCGCCTGGTGGGGCTCGGGGTTTCCTTCACCCACTGCTACAACATGGGGTCGTGGAGTGGCGCCGTGTGTGTGGCGAGTCGGGCCATGCTGAATTCCGGGCGCTTCGTCAATCGCGCGCAGGTCGGGCTGTCGCAGTTTCCGCATTGGTCAGAACTGATGCACGATGCCGGTTACACGACTTACATGACCGGCAAGTGGCATGTCCGGGGCGAACCTCGCTTTGACGTGGTGAAGGATGTCCGAGGCGGCATGCCGAACCAGACGAAGGCCGGCTACAACCGCCCTTTGAATGAGGGTCACTACAATATCTGCTGGAAGCCCTGGGATCCGCAGTACGAGGGCTTCTGGAAAGGTGGCACGCATTGGAGCAAGGTTGTCGCGGACAACACGCTGGAGTTCTTCGATCAGGTCAAAAAGGACGACAAGCCGTTCTTCATGTACCTGGCCTTCAACGCGCCTCACGATCCACGACAGTCGCCGAAGGAGTACGTCGACATGTATCCGCTCGATTCCATCAAGGTGCCGGAGAGTTTTCTGCCGGAGTACCCGTACGTGAATGAAATCTGTGGTCGCGGACTCCGCGATGAAGTCCTCATGCCTTACCCGCGGACGGAGTACGCAGTGAAGGTGAATCGACAGGAATACTACGCGATCATCACCCACATGGATCACCATATCGGCCGCATGCTGGATGCCCTGGAGAAGAGCGGCAAACTTGACAACACCATCGTCATCTTCACCGCCGACCATGGTCTCGCCGTAGGGCATCACGGACTGGCGGGCAAACAGAACATGTATGAGCACTCCATGCGCGCACCCTTCATCATCGCCGGCCCCGGCATTGCCAAGGGGAAGATTTTGGACACGCCGATCTATCTGCAAGACGCCATGGCCACGGCTCTTGAACTTGCCGGCGTGGACAAACCCGAGCATGTCGAATTCAAGAGCGTGATGCCTTTGCTGCGGGGTGAGACCAAGACCCATTACGACCGCATCTACGGAAAGTATCTCGACCGACAACGGATGATCCGCAACGGCGACTGGAAACTGATCTTTTATCCGCGTGCCGAGAAGAAGATGCGACTCTTCAACCTGGCCAAGGACCCGCAGGAGAAGAATGACCTGATCGACAACCCGAAGTACGCCTCTACGATCAGGCGGCTCAAAGCTGAGTTCCTCGAGTTGCAGAAGGAAATGGGCGATGAACTGGATCTCGATGCGCCTCCCACTCCCGAGCGGCGCAAGCCGCAGAGAGCGGCCAAGAAACTGCCCAAACTTCCGCCATTGGCCGCCACTGTCTCGACCACCCATCCGGTATCGGGAAAACACGACGTTGCCACCGTACTCGATCGCAATCTCCGAACCAAATACTTCAATGGTTCAGTCAACTATCCGGTCCTGTTCACGTTCGATCTGAAGGGCGGCTCAAAAAGAGCCAAGAGCTACACCATTGTCTCCGGCAACGACATGCCGGGACGTGACCCGCGCAGCTGGGAGCTGCTTGGTTCCGCAGACGGCAAGAGATGGATACCACTGGACAAGCGGACCGATGAGGAGTTCACCAACCGGTTCCAGGCCCGCACTTTCCGGATCTCTGACAACAAGGGATCCTTCAAAATTTACCGCCTGCAGGTCAGCGGATCCTCCATCAACCGGAACGGAGTCCAGTTCTGTGAATTCAATCTGGAGTTCGAGTCGAAAGGCGACCGGTAGCCTCGTTCGCCCTTCAATCCTTTAACCTTTCAACCTCACCTCACGCCCGTTGTAATCGACGCATGCCAATTCGTTGGGGAATCATCGGTTGCGGCGATGTCTGCGAGATCAAAAGCGGACCCGGATTTCAAAAGGCGACGGACAGCGAGCTCGTGGCCGTCATGCGGCGCAACGCAGAGCTGGCCCAGGATTATGCCGCCCGCCACGAAGTGCCACGCTGGTATGACGACGCGGACGAACTCCTGAACGATCCGGAAGTGGACGCGGTGTATGTCGCCAGTCCGCCGGGATCACACGTGGAAGTGGGACTCAAGGTCGGCGCTGCCGGCAAACCCTGCCTGATGGAGAAGCCGATGGCGCGCAATGTTCCGGAATGCCGCTCGCTGATGGACGCGTTTGCTCAGGCTGATGCACCGTTGTTTGTCGCCTACTATCGGCGCGCGTTGCCCCGGTTTGTCAAAGTGCAGGAAATGCTGGCGGACTTGGGTGATGTGACCGGTGTCGAATACCGTTTCACACAACCGCCATGGCAGGAGGTCGATCCGAATAATCTTCCGTGGCGGGTTGTCCCGGAGATTTCCGGCGGCGGACTGTTCCTCGATCTGGGTTGTCATGCCTTGGATCTGATCGATCACCTTGTCGGTCCGCTGCGTTGCGAGAATGCGACGGCGACGAATACCGGCGGGCAGTATCAGGCCGAGGATCGGGTCGAGTTCCGATGCGTTACCGGGCAAGGTGCGATGGTGAACGGTCTGTTCGATTTTCAGGCCGACGGCAAAGCCGACCTGCTGACCCTGACCGCCGAAAGGGGTTCCATCTCCGTTCCGTGTTTTGACAACGGACCGATCACTTTTTCACCGACAGATGGCGATACCCGGGCCATCGAGGTCCCGCATCCCGCACATGTGCATCAGCCGCTGATCCAGAGTGTCGTGGATGAAATACTCGGCCGTGGCACCTGTCCCAGTCTTGCCGAATCCGCGATCCGTGCCAGCGAACTGATGGACGCGATGCTTGACGATTACTATGGCGGCAGAAGCCGGGCGTTCTGGGAATGAATGAACCCTGGTCAGTCCGCAGCCTCAGAAATGTCTTTGTCGCCGACGATCGGTTCTGCCCCAGCTTTCTCTTCGCCATTGATCGAATCAACGACCGCCTCTCCGAGGGCACCGGGATCGGGCGTGCCTGGAAACCACTTCTTGTGCGTCACCCACGTTGCCAGACCGAACGCACAGGTTCCAACAAATGAAGCGACCTTCCAATAGCGGTCGTCGAGGATTCCGAAGAACGCGTAACACAGGTATCCAAGCACAAAGAGCCGCAGCATCGTCGGCACGACCAGATACATGTTGGTGCGGCGAATGCGGTAGCACCCCTTGGTCCATGACTCGCTGATCCGGATGTTGAACAGGGGGAAGCCCACGTAAAACGCCGGGCGTTCCTGCTTGAGACCGATGTCGATGAGCCAGAAGAAGTGAATCTTTCCAAAGAGCAGCAGCCACAGCCCCATGACGAGGAGCGCGATGACGGCAATCCATGAAAAGTTTTCCAGATACAGATGCGTGGGCTGGGTTCCGCCAT
>JAYPXF010000355.1:0-3364 GCA_038154405.1 Verrucomicrobiales bacterium
GCTTTCTTCGCCGCCTTCTTCTTAGCCGGTGCGACTTTCTTCTTGGTGGCCTTGGTTGCGGCCTTTTTCTTGGTCGCTTTTTTCTTCGTAACCTTCGGTTTTGCCATATGTATCCAGTTGCTGCGCGGTCTAGTGACGCAAAAGAGCCGCAAAATATGGTGATCGGCCAAGACGAAGTCAAGCGGCGTTTAGGCACCAAAACCCTTTATTTTCAGCCCCTTTTCGTTGGTTATCCTTCACCGGACAAGAAAGTTTGTTTGAACAATTGTTCGCACCCCGTTTCCAAGCCAGCAGAAATCAATTCATACATCATGAAACTCACGAAATTAAAAAGCGCATTACTCATCCTCGGACTTTGCGGAACGATGACCTTGAGTCCCATCGCCAACACCGGTCATGCCGCCCAATCGCCGATCGCGATCGCTAAGCAGCTCAACGAAGCCTTCGTGCAGGTCGTTGAGAAAGTCTCGCCGTCGGTGGTTGTCGTGAAAGTCACTCAGAAACGGGACACATCGGGTCGCTTGCAACAGTTTCGCGGCAACCCGTTTTTCGAGTTCTTCGAAGAGGAAATGGGCGAGCGTTTCCGCGAACGCCTCGAGGAGCGCCAGCGCCAGATGCCCGCGCCACAAGGTCAGGGTTCCGGCGTCATCATCCGCAAGGACGGCTACATCGTGACCAATCGCCACGTAGTCGAGGACGCAGAATTCATCAAGGTCCTCATGCAGGATGGCACGGAATACAAGGCTTCGGTGAAAGGTTTGGACCCTGAATCCGACTTGGCCGTGATCAAGATCGACGCATCCAATCTTCCGGCGACCGGATTTGCCGATTCCGACAAGACTCGCGTTGGTGAGTTCGCGATTGCCATCGGGGCCCCGTTTGAACTGGATTACAGCGTCACCATCGGGCACGTAAGCGCCAAGGGGCGTTCGATCTATGCCTCCCCCGACCAGTTCGACGCCGACTTCATCCAGACCGATGCCAGCATCAATCCCGGAAACTCGGGCGGTCCGCTCGTGAATCTCGACGGTAAAATTGTCGGCATCAACACCATGATCCGTGGAATTGGCACGGGAATCGGTTTTGCAATCCCCAGCAACCTCGTTCGTGAAATCAGCGAAAGCCTCATTCAGCACGGAAAAGTCACCCGCGCTTGGTTGGGCATTCGCATCACCTCGCTGCGCGAAGAACCGGCCCTGCGCAGACAATACAAGAACGTGAAAGATGGGGTCATCGTGACCGATATTGAATCCGAGGGACCGTCAGCCAAATCCGCTCTGGAAGTAGACGACATCATCGTTGCTGTCGAAGGGAAGAACGTCGCCACCGTGCAACAACTCAAGAACCAAATCCGTTCCAAGAAAATCGGGGCCCCTCTTACCTTGACCGTCAATCGCTCTGGCAAATCCCAAGACGTCAAAGTACGGCCCGGGGAACTTCCTTCAATGGACGAACTCCGGCGCATGTCCATGCGCGGACGACAGCGCGGAAACACCGACATCGGCGAGAAGATCGGCATCAAGGTCGAGCAGCTCAACGAAAGCCTTGCCCGGAAGAACGGTATTGAATCCGGCTCCGCCGTGGTCGTCACAGAAGTCGCCGAAGGCGGCCCCGCGGAAAGCAACAACATCTCTGCCGGCGATATCATCACCCACATCAATGGCAACCGTACTTCGACCCTCAGTCAAATGCGCGAAGCCATCAGTGACGCGGACCTCGAAGAGGGAATCGTGATCAAACTCATCAGTGACGGTAGCAAGAAGCTCCGCATTCTTCGCAACCGCTGAATCAAGGAACTAGGACGCAGCCAAAATCCGAAGGGCGGCCCTCGTGGCCGCCCTTTTTATTTGGACGGCAAGGGTCGCCGCAATCGTGCCGAACCAGTTCCTTCCTTCGCAACCACGGAACCCACAGGATGCGGGGAGCGAGCTGGCTCGTCTCATTTCCCGGCATTCCAATTTGCCGCCCATCAACTACATATCCGACAAACCGGTGTACCTGCAGATCGTCGAGCAGATCAAATACGCCGCCGCAGGTAATCTGAATGCCGGTGAGTCCGTTCCAGGCATCCGCCCTCTGGTCGAAAAGCTCCGCGTCAATCGCAATACCGCCGCCAAGACCTACCAGGAACTGGAACGCGAAGGCGTCATCGAAACCCTCGCCGGCAAAGGCCGCTTCGTTTCTGACAACCATTCCCCGCTCAAGAAGAGCTATCGCCAACAGGTTCTCAACGAAGCCATCGATGCCGCGCTCGTTCAGGCCCATCACTTTCGGATCAACGACGCAGAACTCCTGGAACTCGTCCAAAAAAGAATCCAGAAATTCCGCGAGGACAACGCCAAGTAGCCAGTCCAGAAGCTCACAGCGATCGACAACCAAGCACGAAGAACAAGGAACAAAGAACGCTCATGAACGATTCTACACCCGCCATCTCCATCGCGGATCTTCACCGCTCCTACGGTAAGACCACCACGATCAAGTGCCTGTTGAACCTGCTGAAGCCGGCAAAGGGCGAAGTCCAGATCTTCGGCATGGACCCGGCGAGAGACGAAGTTCCGCGAAAAGTGGAACTCACAGCTCGAATCCGATCTGTTGAAACAATTCGAACTCGATCCCACCCGCAAGGTCACCGCCCTCTCCAAGGGTGAATAGATGCAGGTGGCCCTCATCGATGCGCTCTGTCCCGAACCCCATTTGCTCGTTCTTGACGAACCCATCTCCAGCCTCGACCCACTCGTGCGGCGCGAACTCATCCGCACCGCAATCGGAACCTACCAGGAAGGCGATTCGGAGAATCGCACGGTCTTTGTCTCAATCCACCTCATAACCGAATTGGAAAGCCTGATCGACGAATTCACCGTCCTCGACAAGGGCAAGGACATCCTCCACATGTGCACCGAATACGCCCGCCAGGAATTCAAAAAGATCACCGCCCATTCCAGCGACAAAGCAACCGAACTGAACGGCCTCGCCTGCCTCTACTCCCACCTGAACGACAACAAAGCCGAAGTCTTCGTCCGCGACGATCGCGAGCAAGCCGTCGCAGAGCTCAAGAAACTCGGTGCCGCCACCATCAACGAAGAAGTCTTTCTCACCACCTTGAACGCAAGAAAACGCGAGCAAGCAACAGCCCAATAAATTGCCTTTAATGCGAACGCTCGGATCCTGAAGGAAGCGCACAATCTGACGCCTGCTGCGTTGGTCAGTTCGGTGCTCTTGTTGCTCTGTGCCGCCGCCGGATCAGAGTCACGACTGCCATTGCTGACCGGTGCCTTCTGGATGGGAAGTTGCGCAATGGCGATTGCGCCGTTTGCGCGGGATTGGAACTTGGGCAGGATGACCATGTCGATGGCGCAACCGATTC
>JAYPXF010000355.1:3374-5543 GCA_038154405.1 Verrucomicrobiales bacterium
GCGCGACACCATCTGGCGCGAGAAACTGCGCGCGGCAATTTGGGCACTGGGCAGATTCACGCTCACAAACTTCGTCATCGCCGGCGGATTGAATCTCGTTTCCTTCAACGAGCCATGGATGCATTCGGCCGCGGTGTCGGTGATCCATGCACCCTTGTTCGCCGTCCCGGTGGGATTCTGGATTGCCCTGCTCATCGGAGATTCGCGAGCCGGTGCTATTTCAGACGTTCCAAGGCGCGATCGAAGAGGTCTAGCATTTCTGTCCGCTGTTCTCCATTCTCGTATTTCGCGCGCTCGGCATAGAACGCCTTTTGTGTCCGCAGGTGGTCAGCCAGCTTATTCTTCGCATTTCTTGAACCGATTGGCGTACCTTCGACGATCACGCGAATGATTCCGGTGTGCGCCACGGCGTCGCTGCAGTGGTAGGGCGTTGGGGACAGTTGCGCGCGCTTAAGAGATTGGATGGGAATACCGCGGCCGCGCAATGCCAGCCAGCAACTCTCGGTGACGTGAATCCGGCGGCGCAGGGTGACGGCGAATCTACGATCGTGCGGCGTAATGCCGTCACTACTGATGCCGGCGCGGGGATTTCGCAGCGGAACATCGGTGGCTTCACCGTTCTGTATCAATTCCAATTGAGTGATGCCCTGCGGTGATTCAAGGCGTCCTTCCAAACGAATCTCTCCGGGCTTATCGAGGTGAATCACTGAACCGACGGGTTGTTCATTTACACTGAGGCCAATCATCGGGCCGCTCGTCACCATCACCCGCCCTGCCCTGATCGCCTGTTTCCATGATTCGAAATCGCGCTTGTCGCCGACCTGCGCATACATGCGCATGCCGCCGAGGAAAGGTTGCCACCAGTCACGTTCGGGGAAATTCGGCAGATCGGTCCCGGCCAGGGGCGGATAAAAAAAACCGGCGTTCATAAGCCGGTACCAGTTGTCCAAGGAAAAGAGATGGGAATTGCCGATCTCGATCGCATCCGGAGCGCCCAGCACGCCATCCAGGATGACGGTTGATTTGCCTCCGAGACTTCCACCATGGGCCACCACTGGCAGCCCTTGCTTCGCGCGAGTCTTACGGAGCACTGAATCCAAGGTCGGATAGTTCGGCAGCCCACCACGCCCGGCCATCACCGGTTGAACGATCTCGGGCATACCCAAGAGATTGATGTGACCTTGGTAGCCATCGCGATATTCCAGTCCCGCCGTCAGTAGACGCCCTCCGTTGCTTGCCTCCCCCTTCTTGCCGTAACCGTATTGCAGCGCCCATTCACCCGAAACCATTCCGCCGATGAGATACATGAAGTGTGCCGATGCCAGATCGTCTCCCTGCATCATTGTGAACCAGATCGGATCGGCACGCCGGCTGAACCGGTCGTAGTGCAAATGGGCATCAGCAGCGAGCCAACCTTCGGCAGCCATGTTCACCCAACGTTTCAGCTCTACCTTGTGGACTTTGGCGAAATCGGCCCGGCGAATCGTTTGCCGGACCGGGGTGTATTCGAAACCCTTCGCCACCGAAATCTCGATACGTTCCGTTCCGGCCGGCAAGGGTACATCCACCTGCCCCTTGCCATTTGCGTAAGTGGCCACGAACAGCTAATTCTTTGAAACGTGGTGTGAGACGAAACGCAGGCCATTCCTCCGCACGCGGTCGGGATACCAGGGGATGTCGTTCAACTTCAGGGAAAAACGGGCGGCGGTTGGATTGCCGGTCTCCCCATCAATTACGTTGAACTGCAGCGTGGTGGCCGAGGCCACGTCCGTGAAGCAGATCGCCAACAGCAACGGCAGATTCCTGATCATGTCTTCCGTTGTTTTCGCTTTTTCAGTTTCACGGCGAGGATCTCCTTCCGTCGTTCCTCGTCCAGCCATTCGAGTGGATTGAAGGGGACGTGCTGCAATACGTGTTCCATCACCTGTCGACTGGGAATGACGATCAGGTCATCCGGAGCATGCTTCAGCAGCGAGCTCTCCTCCTCCACCATTTCCACGAACACCGGCACGTCCGGATTCTGATCCGCCTCGACCGCCATGATCAGAATGATGCCGATGATCAGACTGGCCGTTCCTCCTCCAACAAGAATGCAGATCCGAGTTCTCATGGGGGATTGAATGGAAGTTAACTCCCGGTGCCAGCGACAGCGAACCAAAATTGGGTGGG
>JAYPXF010000356.1:0-1212 GCA_038154405.1 Verrucomicrobiales bacterium
AACTCGATGGTGAGCACCACATACGAGACTCCGTCCGTCGGCGAAGTTGTATAACAAAATCCGAAATTCCGGCCTGCACCTCGCGGAAGAACTCCTCGGTGTCCGCCCCCAGAGGCATCAGGCAAGGACCATGATTCACCCACAACAGAATCGCGGTCACATGCCCCATCATCCGGAACTGGGTCTCCCAAGCTTTGCGAGTGAGTGCGAGAATCGACCGATCAGCAATCGCCAACCGGTCGAGATGGAAAGCGACATGGCCGGACTTGTCGCGAATGATTACGTCGCACATTTGCTTTACGGGATCATCGTTGGCACGTCGCTCGAGAATCCGGTAGTAGGCGGAGCCGACTATTTCGGTAATCAACAAGGCCTGTAGCTCGAAACGAACTCCGAGTATTCTGCGGGCTCTTGCAAATAACGAGATGCACCAGTGTTGATCGATATGGACACCGTCAAATCTATCCACCGCCCGCCCCAACAACCTGGCGTGTTCCTTTTGGCCCGCGAGCCAGGCTTCGATCACTTCCGCAAAATCCGGATGCCGCCTGACAAATCGCCCGGCATTGAAGGCAACCAGTCTTCCCGATTCCCAGTCATCGCTCAGTTCATGCTGTTGCAATGATGGAAGCAGTCGCTTCACCAGATCCGGGCGCATCCACTTGTTCAAATCGCCCCAGTTCGGTTCCGATCGTCGCAACCGTTGGTCATGCAAGCGCTCCAGCCACTTCGCGCAGTCGACGTCATTGATCTCATGGGGATCAGGAGCAAGAAATCGATCAATCATCCCGCCCACCTTTTCCATCATGCGATCAACCAAACCCACCTTCGCTCGTGCGTTCATTGCCCACTCCTCCCCCCCGCTCTCACTTTGTCACACAAAGCATCATCCCACGTCATTCGTTCCAATGCGGCATGCACTCCCGCGATCACGTCATCCGGTGTCGAAGTCCCGGCGGTCAGACCCACCGTGTCAGTCGCACCGAACCACTTCGGTTCAACGTCTCCTGCCGACTGAACGTGATGTACCCGCCGACAATCCTTTCGACAGCGCTCGACCAGTTCTCTGGTATTATTGCTGTTGGCTCCACCGACCACCACCACGACGTCACATTTCCCAGCCAATTCCTCCGCCGCTGACTGCCGTTGTTTCGTTGGTTGGCAAACCGTATCGATCATCCTCACCTCTGCTGCCGGAAACCGACTACGTAA
>JAYPXF010000356.1:1281-4048 GCA_038154405.1 Verrucomicrobiales bacterium
TCTTCAGTCAGACCATTGACTTCCACATGTCCGCGCTTGCCGATGATCACTGGATGAAACCCCTCTTCCACAAGACTCCTCACTCCACGATGAGCAAATGCCACCAAGGGACAGGTGGTATCGATCAATCCCAGTCCGGCAGCTCTTGCCCGTTCCATGGCCTTGTCGGAAGCGCCATGTGCGGTGATCAGCGCGGTCTTGGTATGCACTTCCCTCGGGCTGTTGGCAAATCGCACTCCGCTCGAACGCATTCTTTCGAGAACGGTCGCGTTGTGAACCAGTTCACCCAAGACGGTGACCGCTTCAACTTCAGCCGCCTCTTTGGCTCGGGCAATCGCGTCCCGCACCCCGAAGCACATACCCATATCTTCTGCCAGTAGGATTCTCACATCGTCTCTCCATCTGTGCGCCCAAAAACTTTGCAACACAAAGCTAATGACCATAACGGTTTGATTTCGTTCATCATTTCCCAGGATTCACTTACTTGACCGGGACTCGGACACAATCTGTTCCAGCAACGCCAGGTATTCCTCGAACGCCTTTCTCCCCTCTTCCGTCAAAGAACAGGTCGTCAACGGTCGCTTCTTCAGAAATGTCTTCGTCACGCCAACATAACCCGCCTGCTGCAACTTCTTGATGTGGGTTGTCAGATTCCCATCGGTCAGCTTCAGCGTGTCCCGCAACTCCGTGAAAGACATCGACGGATTCGCAGCCAAAAGCGACATGATCGCCATTCGGCCTTTTTCGTGGATCACTCGATCCAACTGCAAAAACATCTCCGGATTCACGCCGTCTCATCTGACTGTTCGGTGTAAAAGAGGTAGATCCCGCTCATCAAATGAAGACCGCCAAACACGGTCGTCATCAGAAAATTCGCCCCCAAGCGCAAATACGTTGGATGTGCCGTCAACAAGAGATATCCCGATACCAATCCGGCAATTATGAATATCCAGCCCAGCCGGCGAATACCCTTCGCAACGAAGAATCCCGCCGAATGAAGCCCCAGACCGTAGAGCACACACCACGCCGTCAGCATGATGTGCCCACCAATCCCGATCAACTCATCCGGACCAACGATGTATGCAACTCCGACGGCACCACCCACCACAAAGGTGGGCAGAAACGCCAGGAAGATCCTCTTGGTGGGGCCGGTCCAAAACGGTTCCTGGTTTCGGATCGCCTGTCCGCGGACGATGTATCCGGAGATCAGCAGAATCATACAGGCGACGCACCCCCAATAGCCGGCAAACGTCCTCGTGGTATCCACCTTGAGGAGATCGGCGCAGAATCCTGCCAACGTTCCCAACAACGCGGCGGAAAACATCATGGGCGCCATTTTCCTGCGGTATTCCGCCGTCCTCTCCATCAGATGGCGGATCACCTGCAGGTTTTCCTCGGCCCAGTTGGAACTCATACCGTTAACTTTGCATTGCAAAGTCTATTTGTCAATACATCCTTCGGCAAGCGTTGAAAAGAATAACGCTACCCCCATCCCGAACCACCCGCCCTGCGTCACTCACCATCACACTCGCCGAAAATTCCAGCCGCATCTATATCGTCGACCGTGACGGAAAGAACCTCACCATGGTCGCCGCTGACACGGCCTTGAAAGATCATCGATGGCCCGGATCCCCCTCTTGGTCGCCGGACGGAAACTGGGTCCTGTTCGACATCACAAAGAACGGCCGGTTCGGCGCCACCCATTCGATGAAGGTGGCAGTCGCGGGACCGGACAAAGGCAAGATCGTTGATCTCGGCGTTGGCCTGGGTGGTGTTTTCTCACCCGATGGAAAAAAGATCGTATTCTTCCTCAATGGCAACAATCCGATGAAGGCCAAATCGGGATTGTGGATGATGAACACGGACGGCACGAATCGGCTCAGGCTTCTATCCCCAATGGTCTCCGGATGGAAAGAAGATCCTGGCCGTCAATTCGCACCGAAGCCCACGCAAGTTGCTACTGCTTGAAGGTGAAGGATTCAATTGGAAAGAGATTTTGACAGACAAGGTTGTTGTGGGCCTCCCCACTTGGGCATCCGACAGCGAGCGTTTCGCGGTCACCGTCCTCGATGGTAAGGAACGGGCCATGACCATCTTCAAGACGCACGAAGCCTCCAATAAAGGCGAAGAGCTTTTTCGCGAAGAATGGCACAATGTTTATGAGGAAACCTGGCCGGACTGGTCGCCGACGGGAGAGGAACTCATTTTCACGTTGTATAGTCGCAATGAGAACGGCCGAGGGATGAAGATTTTCATCATGGATGCCGTTGCAGGGGCATTGCCGAAGAAGTTCGATTTCATCCCTCCCAACACCCATGTCCGCGACGCGCAATTTTCACGAGACGGCAAGCGAATCGCCATTGCTGCCATGGGTCGCGAGATCCTCGCCAACGCCAAGGACCTGAAGAAATAGGGATACCCTGACAACCGCTGTGGCCGGTCTACTGACCGAACCACTGTCCCGGACCGAAGGTCTCACCTGTCCGAAGCGCGCGGGAGACCTTCGGTCGCTTTTGTAGCCAGGTCGGGAGACCGGCCACGGGTTGAGTGAGGATTGAGTCTGGTGCATGGAGCGTCAAACGACTGAATCGTTGCAAATCACCACCCGGCGCGGAATACTGCCATCCAGCGAACCAGCCCCATGAGTCTTGAACGGAAAAAGGAAGACCTCGTTGCCGAATTGAGCGGCATCCGTGATCAGCAACACCGGTTTGCGCATCTGATCGCCAAGGGCACAACCAGGGCTCCGCTCGAATCCGTCTACAAG
>JAYPXF010000356.1:4058-5509 GCA_038154405.1 Verrucomicrobiales bacterium
ATCGACGAGTTCAAGATGACCGGTTGCCTGGCCAATCTCTGGATGGTTCCCTCCTTCAGGAACGGAAAATGTTTTTACGTTTCTGATTCCGACTCTGCCATCGTGCACGGAGTGGCCGGATTACTCTGCGAATTTTACAGCGGTGCGGAACCTCGTGAAATCATGATGGTGGACACTTCGTTCCTCGCTGATGTCGGCATCAACCAGCATCTGACCGCCAACCGCAAAAACGGTCTCGGCAACCTTGAGCAAATGATCAAGGAATTCGCGCGCACCCACCTCCCCGCCGCAGCCACCCAGTAGCGGAACTCGTAAGAGTTTCATGCCCGAAAAGTGAGTCTTTACGACGCCCACAACCATCTGCAGGACAGACGACTGGCAACGACTCTGGATCGGATTGTCTCCAACCGCCGCGAAGAGAAGATTTCCCTGATGGTCGTAAACGGCACCTGCGAGGAGGACTGGCCACGCGTCTTGGAATTGTCGAAGCAACACGATTTCATCCTACCCAGCTTTGGTTATCATCCGTGGTATCTCAAACAACGTACCAAGGATTGGCGAGACGGACTGAACCGCCACCTCGACGCCGCTCCGCATGCGGTTGGTGAGATCGGCGTCGATCGTTGGATGAAGGATTACGACATGGCGCTTCAGGAAGAGATGTTCCTGGCGCAGATGGCAATCGCCAACGAACGAAACCTCCCGGTCACCATCCACTGTCTCAAAGCGTCCGGACGTCTGCTTGAACTCCTGCAAGACGGCCCGGTTCCACCCCGTGGATTCCTGCTCCATTCCTACAACGGCTCGGCCGAGATGATTCCCCGCTTTGAGCAACTTGGGGCCTATTTTTCCATCTCCGGATACTTTGCCCACGACCGCAAGGCGAAGCATTTGGAAGTCTTCAAACAGATCCCGATCGAACGTCTCCTGATTGAGACAGACGCGCCTGACATGACTCCGCCGGTGCAATTCAAGCCGCATCCATTGGAAGACAACTTGAACCACCCGGCGAATCTCTCGGCGATCTACGAGTTCGCGGCGTCCGCCTTCGAATTGCCGGTGGAGGAACTCACCCACCTCGTCGGCAGAAACTTCCAACGCCTCTTCGTTCCATAACGGACGCGTTCGCTAACGCGCTTTTCCGAACCTCTCTTCAAAGATCTTCACCGGATCATATCCTGGTTGTCCGTACAGCTTCTGTTGCCGATCAACCCGGCAGTTCGGATAGAAATCAAAGATGTCTCCCTGTCTGAGCACCCGCGGATCACCCTGTGCCTTCAACTCACGTTCGAGTTGTTTCCAAAGCCGGTTCTTTGTCGTCGCAAATTCCGGATTCACGGCGAGGTTGTTCACGCAATCCGAATCGTTCCGCATGTCGAAAAGCTCTTCCGCTTCCCGTTTGCCAAATGACAACTGATAATACCGATAGTCGTTGTCACCCGCCGATAAAC
>JAYPXF010000357.1:0-3424 GCA_038154405.1 Verrucomicrobiales bacterium
CAGTACGCCCTGCGCCAAGTATTCGAGATTCACCTGGTGAACGATGCCAATGCCAGGCGGCACAACTTTGAAGGTGTCAAAGGCCTGCATGCCCCACTTGAGGAATTGGTAGCGTTCATGGTTGCGGGCGAATTCGATCTCAAGGTTCTTCTCGTAGGCATCGGCGCTGCCGGCCACATCGACCTGCACCGAGTGATCCACCACCAGATCCACCGGCACCAGCGGCTCGATGATCTTCGGATCCTTGCCCAGTCGTGCTACCGAAGAACGCATGGCTGCCAAATCCACCAGCAGTGGTACTCCGGTGAAGTCCTGCAGCACGATCCGGGAAACCACAAACGGAATTTCGTTCACACGAGACTCCCTCGGTTTCCAACCCACGAGATCGCGGACATTCTGCTCCGTCACCCGACTGCCATCACAATTGCGCAGGACGGATTCCAACACGATACGGATGGAAACCGGAAGTCGTGAAATGTCACCAAGCCCGGCCTCCGCCAAGGCGGGCAACGAAAAGTAACTGCCGTCACTTCCATCTCCGAGTTTGAAGGTCTTCTTCGAATTAAAAACGCTCTGTTCTTCGCTCATGTTCTATTTCTTCAATTTCAGGTCTACCCCGTGCAGACCCGCGTCCAACGGGACTATTCCGTTGCGTATGCGAACGGTGAGATTCCGGATTTCTCCCGCAAGTGTCAAACCATAGAACGGGCACCCTCCGACGATCGTTCGTGAAAAATCTCGATGAACGTGCGTAACTCCCCGCGATGTTTCGCCCCTGCATCGATTTGCATGACGGCAAGGTAAAACAAATCGTCGGCGGTTCCCTCCGCGACGACAATGCCGGCCTGCGCACCAACTTCGTCGCCGAAAAGCCCCCAGGGTGGTTCGCCGAACTCTATCGCAAGGACGAATTGGTGGGGGGACATGTGATCAAGCTCGGCGCCGGCAATGAAGACGCGGCCCGCGAGGCGCTGGCCGCCTTTCCGGGTGGACTGCAGATTGGTGGCGGAATCAATCTCGACAACGCCCGCGAATGGCTCGATGCGGGAGCCTCCCACGTGATCGTCACCTCATGGGTGTTCTCTGAGGGCCGAATCGACTTTGATCGCATCCGCTCCCTCGTCGATGCCATCGGGCGCCAACGCCTGGTGTTGGACCTCAGCTGCCGCCAGCGTGATGGAAAGTATTGGGTGGTCACCGATCGCTGGCAGAAATTCACGGACTACGCGCTCACACACGATAACATTGTCGAGCTCTCCGGCTATTGTGACGAATTCCTCATCCACGCCGCAGACGTCGAAGGCCTCTGTGAAGGCGTTGACGTGGAGCTGGTCGGGAAGCTCGCGCAATGGTCTCCCATCGCATGCACCTATGCCGGTGGAGCCCGATCCCTGGAAGATCTCCGACAGGTCTGTGAAAGCGGCAACGGCAGGATCCACCTGACCATCGGGTCCGCCCTCGACATCTTCGGCGGCTCCATCTCGTACGCCGACGTAGTCGAGTACGATCGCTCACTTCGGTAGGCGCATCCACATCGATCCGCAGCCGCAATCACGCGCGGCGGATTCCCGTACTTGCCCAAAGCGGAGGCGTCACGCTAAAGATGCGCATGTCCCGTTTCACCAACATCGTCTGTGGCGCCGTAGTCTTGACTGGAATGTCAATCGCCCTGGGCGCGGACAAGCCGGAGCGATTCACGCCCGCAATTTCCAAATTTGTCGACAACTTCACACCCGGTGGTGCTTTGTCCGACGGATCCCGGGCACCCACACCAGAGGAATCACTCGCGGCATTTGAAGTTGCAGACGGTTACACAGTGGATGCACCGCTGTACGAACCGCACGTCGCGCAGCCACTTAACATGTATTTCGACGAGCGCGGCCGCCTCTGGGTGATTCAATATCTGCAATACCCCTTCCCCGCCGGGCTGAAGGTGGTCAAATACGATCGCTACCTCCGTGCCGTCTTCGACAAGGTCCCGCCACCTCCGCCCAACCACTTTCGCGGCAAGGACAAGATCACCATCCATGAAGACACAAATGGGGACGGGAAGTTCGATAAGCACAAGACGTTTCTAGACGGACTGAACATGGCCCGCAGTGTCGTGACGGGACGCGGAGGTGCATGGGTACTGATGCCACCCTATCTCCTGTTCTATCCGGATCGCAATCGTGACGACTTCCCCGATTCCGATCCGCGGGTGGTGCTCACGGGCTTCGGTTTGGAAGACACCCACTCGGGCGCGAACAGTCTGCGTTGGGGACCGGACGGCTGGCTCTATGGCGCCCATGGCAGCACCTGTACGGCAGATATTCGGGGCGTGAAATTCCTCGGACAGGCCATCTGGCGTTATCACCCGGAGACAGATCGTTTCGAGGTCTTTGCCGAGGGCGGTGGCAATACTTACTGCGTCGAGTTCGACAAGAAAGGGCGGACGTTCTCGGGATCCAATTACGGAAAGACCCGTGGCCTCCATTATCCGCAAGGCGGTGCCTTCATCAAGGGATGGGGCAAACATGGCCCGTTGATGAACCCCTACTCTTTCGGCTGGTTTGAGCACATGAAACACGAGGGCTATGCGCCCAGGTTTGCTCAAACGATGATCATTTACGAAGGCGGTGCGATCCCGTCGTTGGAAGGACAGATCGTTGCCGGAATGGCGCTGACGAGCCGCGCCCAGGCGAGTGCCTTGTCACGTGACACCTCGTCGTTTCAAACCAAGGACACCGAAGTCCTCATCGATTCCAAGAGCCGTTGGTTCCGTCCGGTGGACACCAAGGCCGGCCCCGACGGCGCCATCTACTTTGCTGACTGGTGCGACAGTCGCCTGAGCCATCTGGACCCTCGCGATACCTGGAGCAAGGACACCGGACGCATATATCGATTGCGGGGCAAGCAAACGAAACCACAGTCTTCCTTGGACTATGGAAATGCATCGGGCGCGGAATTGATCCAAGCGCTGAAGCATCCGAACAAGTGGCATCGCCAGACTGCGCTGCGCGTCCTGCATGACCGGAAGGACCGTTCCCTGTTGCCCGCACTCAAGACTCTGGTCCTTTCGACCGACACCGACGCCCAATTGGCACTCGAAGCATTCTGGGCGATCAATGCCTCAGGAGGCTTGGATGCCCAATTCGCCACCACCATGTTCCACCACCACAACGACATGATCCGGTATTGGAACTGGCGGCTCATTGGCGAAGACCAGTCGCTGATTGAACAGGTCGGCGAGGAATTCCGTTCAGCCGAAGCCATGGAACGCGTCCCCGAAGTGCGGGTACAAATCGCCAGCACCGCCGAACGCCTGCCCGCCAAGTTTTCGCTACCTCTGCTGGACCAGATCTTCGAAGCCGAAACCAAGGACCACGAAGACATCCACATTCCCCTGCTCGTGTGGTGGGCTCTGGAACACAAGGCCGCCTCC
>JAYPXF010000357.1:3434-5502 GCA_038154405.1 Verrucomicrobiales bacterium
CCTCTGGTGGGCGCTCGAGAACAAGGCGGGAAGCCACCGTGATGACATTTTGAAGATGTTTCGCAGCAGCCGCATCTGGCGCACGCCCGTGGTTCGCGATCACATCGTGTCACGCATTGGCCAGCGTTACACCGCGGAACGCAGCGACGACAATCTGCGTGCTGCCGCGAAATTGCTTGAGCACGCCCCGAATGAGGGCGCCGTCAGTTCGCTCATCAAGGGAATGGAGACCGGCCTAGAAGGTGACCCGGTAGAGAACGTTCCGAAAGAAATGGCCGCGGCTATTTCCAAACTCTGGCGAGAACGCACGCACGACGCGGTCCTGACCAAGCTCGCGATCCGATTGCAACACCCCGACGCGTTGAATGAGGCCTTGGCAACGATCGCCGACCGCAAGGGTTCAGCATCAGATCAGAGCAAGCTGATCGCACTGATCGCGGAACAACGAAACAAGAGTGCCATCCCCACCCTCTCCAATCTCTTGCGATTGGAAAAATCCTCGCGCCGTCAACTGGAACTCGTCACCGCGCTGCAGCGATTCAGCACCGTTCGAGTCGCCGACCTGTTCATTGACGAGCTTCCCAAGTGGAGCGGTAGCGTCCGAATTGCCGCCATGAACGCCATGGCCAGCCGCCTGGAGTGGGCACAGCTGTTGCTCGATGCAGTGGATGCCGATGCCATCCGAAAGGAATGGGTTGCGGTCGGGAACCTGTTGGCCATCCAGGAATTCGGCTGCGACCATTGCGACGGCTTGATTCGCAAGCACTGGGGCCGCCTGCGAAACTCCCCAGAAGACAAGCGCAAGGAAATCAGCCGCGTGATGCAACTCGCCGCGAAACTTGACGGCGACCAGAAGAAGGGCGAGGAACTCTACAAGATGCTCTGCGCCAACTGCCACCGGATGGGACGCATCGGTAAGCGTATCGGACCGGAGCTCACCGGTTACGAACGCGACAACCTGCAATTTATCATTCCTGCCATTGTCGATCCGAGTCTGGCCATTCGGGAAGAATACACCACCTTCAGTCTGCTCACACGCGATGGTCAGAACCTGTCAGGTTTCCTTTCCCGCGAGGATCCGCAGTCGGTGACCATGATGGACATGACCGGAACCAAGCAGGTGATTCCCCGCCGCGACATCGTGAACCTCGAAGCCAGCCACACTTCCCTGATGCCTGAGGGTCTCACCGCCGCTTTGAACAACGAACAACTGCGTGACCTGCTGACGTTTTTCGTGAAGCATGCCGGGAAGTAATCACGATGCGTATCGCTCTCCGCCTGTTCCTCGTCCTGTTGTTTTTCGGATCCACGATCTGGTTCGGTTTCGCCACTTATCGCGACTATTCGATGCTCATGTATGACGCGGTCGAAGAAGAAACGGAATTGCAGTACAAGGACAAGCTCGAGATGGAAACCCGCACGCAGAAGGCGGTGTCGGATCAGGCGGAAGACGAATCCCGGGTCGATGATGGCAACGTCCTGGCTGAGGAGGAAGAAACCTTGCGCACCATCCGCAAGAACAAATCCGTCAGCCGCCACTATATCCGCTTGATCGGAAACGGGGTCGCGTTTGCCGTGCTGTTCACCATCACCGGGTTTGGATTCGCGCATCAGGCCGGCGATTTCCTGCGCTTTGATCTCGGCAAGAAGATCGATTACGTGGACGAAGTATCTTCGACGGACGAGATGTATGAGAAGGCCGAATACCAGATCCTCAAAGGCAAACATGTCGCTGGCATTGAGCTGCTGCGAAAGGTGCTGGTCAATGATCCGGATCACTTCGAAGCACAGCTACGCATCGCCGAAGTCTACGACAAGGATCTGAACAACTTTGAAGCCGCTGCCAACGAGTATTCGCTCGCGCTCAAGCACGAGTTTCATCCGGAACGATGGAGCTGGGCCGCGGTCCGCCTCTGCAACATCTACAGCGGAAAACTGAAGGATTCGAACAGCGCCATCCGAATGATGCGTCAACTCGTGGAGAAACATCCCCACACCGGAGGCGCCGCCAAGGTCCGGAAGCGTTTGGACATGATCGACGCCCACATGGGCAAGCGCCGCTGATCAG
>JAYPXF010000358.1:0-5482 GCA_038154405.1 Verrucomicrobiales bacterium
CCGCTGATCTCGTCCTTCACAGC
Organism: Verrucomicrobiales bacterium; assembly: GCA_038154405.1. Lineage (GTDB taxonomy): Bacteria > Verrucomicrobiota > Verrucomicrobiia > Limisphaerales > JAYPXF01. Next base: position 24 of record JAYPXF010000358.1, read on the forward strand.
TTCATATTCAATGGCCTGGATTTCATCGCGCAGATCGGGCGAAAGCTCTTCGTCGGCGTCGATGCTGAAGACCCATTCGTTCCGGGTGAGAGAGATGGTCTTGTTCTTCTGCCCCACGTAGCCCAGCCAGTCCTGATGTTCGAAACGGGCGCCAAATTGTTGGGCGATATCGGCTGTCTTGTCCGTGCTGCCGGAATCGAGGATGATGATCTCGTCGGCGAGATCCTTGATGCTGTTGAGGCAGCGGGTGAGGTTGGCCTCTTCGTTGAGGGTGATAAGGCAGAAGGAAATCTTCATCGATTCTTGTCGGCCACGGCCATGTTGAGGATTTCGATGGTTTCACTGACGTTGCGTTCGAGGCTCAATTCACTGTCAGGCGTTGTTTCGTTCTGTCCGCGCCGGGCGTGCCAGCGTTCGATGGCGTGCACCACGGATTCCGTGTCGGCGGGGTCGTTGATGATGGTGCCGGTCTTGTTTTCCCGGATGAGTTCGGCAGCGCCGTTGAAACGGGTGGTGATCACCGGCAGATCGGCTGCGAGCGCCTCGGCCACAACGTTTGAACAGGGTTCGTAGATCGGCAGGAAAACGAGGAGATCCGCCGCGGCGTATGCGTCTTCAATACTATCCATGGGACCGGTGAAGATTGCGTCGGAGGTGCCGAAGGTGGGGCGTTTGCCCTTGCCGACGATGAGCGCGCGGACATTTTCTTCAGCGACTCCACGATAGGCCTGGAGGAAGAATTTTAGACCTTTGCGTTCCCAGCCCGAACCGACGAACAGCATCACGAATTCGTCTTCATGGATATCCAGTTGCGTCCGCAGCGTCTTGCGATCACCGCGATGAAAGCGATCGGGCTCGATGCCGTTTCGCACGAGGTGGATGTGGTGGGCGGGGAATTCGAAATGTTCCATGATCTCGCCGCGGACCATTTCGGAGTTCACGATGACGTGCCGCGTGTTCGCCGGATCCAATGTCCGTCCTTCGAGCTCAATCATGTTGCGATGGAACGCGCTGTTGCCGACGAAGGGGCGTTTCCAGAACGGGGCGAATTGACGGCGGCGTTTCAACCATACACGGTGGAGTCCGTCGCCGGCACGATAGACGTCCTGCTTCAGCGTGCGCTCAAGGCTGAACACACAGTCGAAATCGTGTTGCTTGAGTTCGTGTTCAACGCCTTGGGCAAACTGCCAAGGACGTTGGGCACGCGAGGTGTTGACCTGAATGCGGTGGAGTTTCACCCCCTCCGGGGTGGCATTCCATGATTCCGCAAAGAGGTGGAGTTCGTGATCCGCGTTGCGCAGTGCGGTGAGCAGGCGTTGGAGATAGAGTTCGGCGCCGCCGGTGGCCGAGAATTGTCGTCTGATCAGTGCCAGCTTCATTTCGGGGTGCCGACAAAGATCAGATCGAGGGCGTAGAGCGTGCGAATGCGATAGGGCAGCCAGGTGAAGACCGGAATACCCGTGCTGCCTCCCCCGAGAACATGGCCGGAGATCGGATGGATCCCGATATTCTTGAACGTGGTCTCCAGTTCCTTGCGCAGCGTGCGATGGGAATAGGAGCGATAATGGGTGGGGTCGGTTTCAAACGGTTTGCCGCAAAGGAATTTCCAACGATTGCGCAAGCGAAAGGCATTGGGAACGGAACCGACCAGGTCGCCACCGGGTTTCAATACGCGGGCGATGTCGGTGAGCGCTTTCTGGGGAAAGCGCAGGTGTTCCATCACTTCGGAGAACACGACGGTATCGAACTGGTCCGCTTCGAAGGGCAGATCTTCGGTGTCCACGTCCACCCATTGCCCCCGACAACCAAGCCGTTTCTCGAACTCCTTCAGTGCATTGCGATCAATATCAACGCCCTCGACCTCGTTGCCTTCGATGTAGAACTGAGTCAGGTTTCCGGCGCGGCAACCAACCTCCAGGATCTTCTTACCCTTGCCGATCAACTCGATGTAAAGCTCCTTGCGACGTCGGTCGCCATAGAAGTAGTCGTATTTGCCGCGGCTCTGGTGTTTTTCGTAAAACTCGGCGATCTGTTGCTTCGAGTTGTCAGACATCGTGGTGAGTATTTCGAAATTCCAAGGAATAACAATGCGGATCGCTCATTTGGCCGCAGGTTTTACCGCCGCAACGATGACGGTCCGGCCCAGCAGGAGATCCCGGGAGTTCATGGCCCGGACAAACGGCGCGTTCTCCTTGTCGATGGTGTGAAAGCGTTTCACTTCCCGTCGCCAGGAGAGCGCGGCGAAGAATTTGATCGGCAGCGACCAGAAAAGCAGTTGGGCGACGCCCGAGCGTTTCCGTTTGTCGATATGCGGCTCCACTTTCTCGAAACCGGCGTCGGTAAGCGAATGGGCAATGTAAAAATAGCCGATGGGGTTGATGTGGCCGCCCGTGGTGTAGAGGTCGCTGTTGCGTACAGGGAGGGGACCAAACAAGTTCCAAAAACCGAACCAAAGAAAGCGGAGACGCGAGCCGATGTTCAGAATGTTCGGTGTACTCAGGACGCACAGCCCGCCTGGTTTCAGGACACGGAAGATGTCGCGCATCACCGCTCGGTGGTTTTCCAGGTGTTCGATCACCTCGGTGGCCGTTACCAGGTCGAAGTGGTTGTCCGGGTACGGTAGCGGATCGGTGTTGAGGTCGGCGATATCGACCTTTTGGTCGGGCACTTGCAGGAGTTTGTCCGTGTAATCGCAAACAAACGATTCACCTCGGGTTTTCTCCCGCAACATGTGGACCATCTCGCCGCGGCCGGCGCCGATGTCGAGAAAACGCTCGATCTTGCCTGCGTGTTCGACGGCCAGTTGAACGGTCTTCCGGTAAATGGGGCCCAGACTCATTCCCCGGAGGCTAGCGATTTCAGCCGGTGCCGACAAACAGTTGCTTTTAAATTGGCTGACAAGTGCTGCGAATGGTTGTATCGCCACTCCTCATCACCGGTCAAAAACGCTTTTCCATGAACCAACAACGCCTGATCAAACCCGTTCTCCACAATCTTCCGCTGTGCATGCTTGTGGTGACGAATCTTCTCACCGTAGGGGACCTCGTGGCTGCGAAGAAGAAGCGGAAGCCGCCGACGCAGGTGCAGGACCGATATTTGCAGAAAGACTTTCCGTTCCAGCGGGCTGCAATTCGCGCCGATTTTCCGAAAGGGAATCTTGCGAACAAAGGAATTGCGATTCGCTTGGGGACGAATTCGGTGCTGTTTGACACGGACCTCTTGCGCATGGCTGCAGGCTGGACGGGTGGTTTCATCACCACCAGAGGTGTGAGTTTCGATGGCGCGCATGGGCAACATCCGGCGATTCACGGAAAACAAGTGTTCGGGCTAGGCAATCAGCCGGCCTGGGCAGATGCGTCGGGCACGTTCGATGATCCCCGAAAGGAGCCATTCGGCCCATTGCCGGAGAAATGGTGCCGTTGGGAGGGGATATCCGTCGCGGGAATGCGGGTGATGCTCCATTACATCGTGCATGGTGTGAAGATCACCGAACAACCGAGTTCGATTGGGGAGGCCTTTGTTCGCACCTTCGAAATTGGGGGGAACGAACGAGAACTCAAACTGGCTCTCGCGGAGACCGGTAGTGGGCATCCGGAGATCCTCATCGGAGTCAAGCACGGTGAGGGAACGAAGATGGAGACGGTCGACGGTTTGACGACATTGACCATTCCGGCGGGATTTGGCCCGAAGATGTTCGCAGTGATCATTGCTCCCAAGGGTTCGGATGACTTGGAGAAGGCAATGGAAGCCACGGTTCGTCGTGTGGGAATTCAGCGCGAGGGCACGCGGCGTTGGCCGGACGAAATCGTTACCAAAGGTGCGTTGGCCACGAGCAAGACACCCGATGGCGCCTATGTGACGGATCGGATTACCCCGCCATTGCGCAATCCTTGGAACCGGCGTGTGCGTTTTGGGGGGATGGATTTCTTTGAAGATGGCAAATCAGCGGCACTGTCCACCTGGGATGGTGACATCTGGATCGTCGAAGGTATTGATGAAGACTTGGATGAACTGAAATGGCGTCGCATTGCATCGGGCGGTTTCGAGACACTTGGTCTGGTGATCGTGGATGGTGTGATCTACACGACCGGTCGGGATGAAATTACCCGCTATCACGATATGAACGGGGATGGTGAAATCGATTTCTATCAGAACTTTAGCAATCTGCACACTTCGTCACAGGGCTTTCACGAGTTTATCTTCGATCTACATCGAGATCGCGCGGGTAATTTCTACTTTGCGAAGGCAGGTCCGGTTCGGGCCGGTGGCAGAGGTTTCGGCGGAGGAGGGGGAAACGGGGAAGTCTCGCTCAGTGCCGGGAGTTTGATGAAGGTCGACAAGACCGGTCGGAAGTTGGAGGTGGTGGCGACCGGGTTTCGCGCGCCGACGGGTATCGGACTCGGGCCGGATGGTCAACTTACCACCGGGGATAACGAAGGCACCTGGGTTCCGCGTTGTCCGATCAATTGGGTCGAGCCGGGTGGCTTCTACGGGGTTGAAGACCTCGCGCACGGATTCGACATCAAATCGTTCAAGCAGCCGCTGTGCTGGCTGGACAAGAGCTGGGATAATTCCGGTGGCGGGCAGGAATGGGTGACGAGCGAACGCTGGGGGCCGTTCCAGGGCGAGCTGTTGCACGCCTCATATGGTCGTTCATCGCTCTATCTCGTCATGAAGGAAAAGGTGAAAGGCCTGATGCAGGGCGGGGTGGTTAAACTCCCGGTGCGGTTTACGTCTTCCGCCATGCGACTTCGTTTCAACAAGGTCGATGGTCAGCTCTACAACGCCGGATTGAAAGGCTGGCAGAGCAATGCGGTGCAGCCGGGCGGTTTCGATCGCGTGCGCTATACCGGGAAACCTGTCTATTCCGTGCGCGGCCTCAATGTCATCAAGACGGGTGTTAGGCTCACCTTCACCCAGCCGCTCAACCGGAAGTCGGCGGAAGATCTGGGCAATTGGTCGGGCAAACGCTGGAACTACAAGCGCACGAGCAACTATGGATCTCCGGATTTTTCCGTGGCTGATCCGAACAAGCGCGGCAAGGATACGTTGACGATCAATTCGGCCAAACTGTCCGCGGATGGCCGGAGCGTGACCCTCGAGATCGAGGATTTCAAACCTGTGATGCAGCAGACGATCTCGTTCGGTTTGGAAACGAAGGATGGGACCGAGATTCGTCAGGAGATCATGCACACCGTGAACGTGCTGCCTTGAGTCCGGATTAAACTGTTTCCAGTCCGTCTGCATGCGGTAAAGCTACCCGCATGTCGGATCTCCCCTTCATCCGTATCGCCTACTCGCTTGCTGTCGTCGGGGTGATGACGTGCGGTTTGGCGGCAACTCGCCCCAACGTCATTCTCATCATGACGGATGACCAAGGTTACGGAGACTTGGCGTGTCACGGTAACCCGATTCTCAAGACACCGCACTTGGACCGCTTGCATGCCGAGTCTGTCCGT
>JAYPXF010000359.1:0-411 GCA_038154405.1 Verrucomicrobiales bacterium
CGGCCCTCCGTCACAGCCCCCCAGGTCTCGGGCCCCGAATCATCCGCCAAGTCCTTTTTGGCCCAGTCCAGCTCGAAGATCTGCTTGGCCGGATGCTCCTCTCCCAAGGTCTCCCGCAGCAGTTGGATCCATCCGTCCGCATCGTCAGGACCGGCTTTTCGAATTTCGGCTGGCATGTTGAAACAAAAAAAAAGCGCCTTGGCCCTCTCGGGTCAAGAACGCGACAAAAGATTAAGTGGTGCCCACGACAAGACTTGAACTTGTACCCCATTGCTGGGACTAGAACCTGAATCTAGCGCGTCTGCCAATTCCGCCACGCGGGCAACGCCCCACTTGCTTAATGGATTCACCTCGGTATCCGCAAGGTTTTATTTCTCAGAATTGAATGTTTCGCATGGGGATGCCTGCAAA
>JAYPXF010000359.1:421-2305 GCA_038154405.1 Verrucomicrobiales bacterium
AACCTGAATCTAGCGCGTCTGCCAATTCCGCCACGTGGGCACACCGGAAAATCGGCGAGCGCGGAAACTACACCAAGTGTTCCCAACGACGCAAGAGTCCAGTTGAATTCCTGTGATTCTACGTCAAATGACGGATTTCGCCTTGGCAACCGGCAGCCCCTCTGTCACACATGACTTCGTTCAAGAGGCAACCCGAAACCACCCACCAAAGAATCTGATATGAGCTGGTACTATGCGTCAGGGGACCAACAATTGGGCCCTGTTTCCGATGAGGATCTCAACAACCTGGTCCAACAGGGCACTGTCACGGATGCCACACTCGTGTGGAAGGAAGGGATGGCGGACTGGGTTCCCTACTCCACCGTCGGCGGTGGATCCGGCGGTGCCGGTGGCACAGGCATCGTCTGCGCCGAATGTGGCAACCAGTTTCAGTTCGAGGACGTCGTGCGCTTCGGTGAGAACTACGTCTGCGCTTCCTGCAAGCCGGTGTTCGTCCAACGCATGCAGGAAGGCAGTATCGCCGCGGGGCCGATGGAATATGCCGGTTTCTGGATCCGGTTCGCCGCCCGATTCGTCGACGGCATCATTCTGCAGATCGTCGGCATTGGCATGATGTTTGCCGCCGCCGCCATGGCATCCTCGGGAACCCAGGACCAAGCTGCGACCCATCAATTGATAGCCAGTCTGCTCAACGCGTTGTTCGGCCTCGCCTACGAGGTGTTCTTCGTCGGGAAATTCGGCGCCACCCCCGGCAAGATGGCATTGAAGCTGAAGATTGTCCGGCCCGATGGCGAACCGGTCTCCTACCTCCGGGTGCTCGGTCGTCACTTTGCAACCTTCCTGTCCGCAATCACGCTCATGATCGGCTATCTCATGGCGGCGTTTGATCGGGAGCAACACCGCGCACTGCACGATCGCATCTGCGACACTCGCGTCATCCGCGGCTGATCCAATTCTGGGGGCGACATTGGAATCTGTCCTCAAGTGCGACAAGTGCGGCGGTGTCGTTTCTGAAGAACTGTTGAATCTCGGCGGCTTCGTGCCGTGCCGTTTCTGCAACACCGGGTTGCGCATCAGCGTCTTCCCGGCCTACTTCCGTCCACCGGAATCCGGCAGCACCGGAGAAAAGGTGCTGACGGACGGCGAAGCCAGCTGCTTCTTCCATCCGAAGAAAAAGGCAGCGGTGACCTGTGACAGTTGCGGACGTTTCATCTGTTCGTTGTGCGACATCCAGTTGGGCGACGATCACCTGTGTTCCACCTGCGTCGAGACCGGCCGCAAGAAGGGCAAAATTCAGACGATGGACAACAAGCGGCAGCGCCATGACAAGGTCGCGTTCGCTGTGGCCGTGTTGCCCGTTCTCCTCGTCTTTTTCTTCTGGGTGACCCCGATCACCGCCCCGATTGCCCTGTATCTGTGCGTCCGTTATCGCAAGGCGCCGACAAGCATCGTGAAACCAACCAGATGGCGAATCCGGGTGGCAGCGGCCTTCGCGACATTGCAGATCTTGGCGTGGATTGCATTCGGCATCGCCTGGGCGGCGGAATGGGAGGGCCTGTGAGCCAGGAGCAGCAGGTCATTTACCAGCGATTGCCCGGCTCGGGATATTACACGACGTCGTCCCCTTCGCTCATCGGGTTCATGTTCTTCATCATCAGCATCTTCGTCCTGACGCTTTACCGTCGCCGACTCGCCTATCTCGGCCCGGACCATGTGCTGACGGTTGACGAGGAGGGTTATCAGGAGGTCTATCGCTTCTTCAATTTCAAGGATATCCAGGCTGTTCGCATGATGAGAACCTCGAGTTACCCGGTGTGGATCTGCGTCTTCAGTGTCAAATGCGCGCTCGTTCTCTGGCTCATGTTTTCGGTGTCGGATGAGGTG
>JAYPXF010000359.1:2315-5435 GCA_038154405.1 Verrucomicrobiales bacterium
CCACCATCCTGCTCGCGTATGCGTCCGGTTTGGGGCTGGCGCTGCTCGTGCACTTGGTCAAGGGGCCGACGGTTTCCGTGCGCCTGGAGACGGCGGTGAGCGTCGTCGAACTCACCAACCTCGGCCGACTGGCCAATGCCGAAAGGGCCATCACGGAAATAAGCGCCCACACCGAGCGCGTGCAGGGTGCACTCGAACCGGAGGAACTCGGCGCCAAGGTTGATCAGCTCCGCCTGGAAGGTGGCGGAACGGGGTCGACCGTTCCGAACATCGGCAAACCCGCTCCGCGAGCCGCAACCGCCCGCCCGGTAGTTTACAGCGATTACGGTGGCCGCTGGCACCGCATTGCATTTCGTCTGCTGGTGGCGGACGGCCTCCTGACCCTGGCTACAATCGTGGCGAACGGAATGGCCGCAATTCTCGGTGGCATGGTCCTGTACTGTGGCGACCTCATTTTCGCGATCATCGCCTACTCACGTCAGTCCGATTCACGGCTTTCAAGTCGGGTCCAGAAACTGACCGGTTGGATACTGGCCTACATGGGCCTGTCCATCCTCGTGGGTTGGATCGAATCGATTGCGCTGTCGGTCAAAAACCCGGGACTTGCCGTGCAACAGGATAGGATGCTCGAGCACCTGGCCTCGATCAATGCGTTCGAAGAAACCTGGTTCCTCGTCCACTGCCTGGTGTTCGGAATTGCTTCGCTATTCCTAGGTATGCTCGGCCTGCTGTGGGCGCGCGATCATGAGAAACAAGCCGACGAAGCGGTAAGCGAAACGCCGCCGGAAGTTCCCACCAAACCTTCGTCCGCAACCTCCCTGCTCGCTGATTTGGAATCGTCTACCGCGCCGGCAGCACCGGATTCTTCCGGGGAGATTTCGGAACCGGACGCGCCGCCGGTTCAAAGCAACGCCCCAGAGCCGCCTTCAGCCGATCCCAAGCCACCGAATGTCTGAACTCCTCGCCAAGCGATGCCACGTGCACCTCGATCGCGAGGCGGCGGCACGGTGTCCCGAATGTCGGCAGTTCTATTGCCGGGAATGCGTCACCGAACACGACGACATCGTGATCTGCACCGCATGCCTGAAGAAACAGACACTGGACCAGGAGAAGCAGGGCTGGAGTCTCGGTTTCATCCTGCGAGGCTTTGCCGGTCTGGTCGGCGCGGTGCTTTGTTGGATCTGTTTCCTGTGGGTCGGCAAGATATTGCTGGCCATCCCGTCGGAGTTTCATGACGGGGAACTCTGGCGGGTGGGTTTCATGGACAAATAGTGAAGGCGAACAAACATCGACAGGAAGGCATGGCCGCGCTCGACATGATCGAGGAGGCGGGTCACGTGCTGCGCCGACTTCCGGTCTCCGCCTGGCTGGAGTTCACGGTCGGTTGCCTGCCCTTTGCCCTCGGCCTGCTCTACTTTTGGGCTGACATGTCGCGCGGTGCCTACGCCGAAGAACGACTCGCCCCCCTGTCAGTCATGTTGGTGGGGCTGTTCTTCTGGATGAAATATTGGCAGTCGATGTTCGCCCAATCGCTGCGGGCGGTGATCCACGGACACCCCAAGCGGCGCCCCACCCTGCGTCGGCGTTGGAACATCCTGCTGCTGAACGCCGCCATTCATTCCACTGCGCTCTTTCTGCTGCCGGTGGCGCTGGTCCTCACCATTCCCTTTCCACACGTCTACGCGTTTTATCACAACATCACCGTGCTCGCCGATGGCGAGGAAGGTTCCCTGCGAACCAACATCGCCCGGGCCTGGCGTGCCGCCGGACTGTGGACAGGTCAGAACATCCTGCTCATCCTCTCGATGAAGATGTTCGCGCTGCTCGTGTTCCTGAACTGGATGATCACCCTGGCGCAACTGCCACACCTGCTGAAGATGTTGCTCGGCATCGAAACCGCCTTTACCCGCGCCGGAAACTGGACCACTGCAAATTCCACCTACCAGGTCACGGTCTGTGTTCTCACCTGGCTTTGCATCAGCCCGTTCATGCGGGCGATCTTTGCACTGCGATGCTTCTACAGTGAAGCGCTGCAGACCGGCGAAGACCTGCGGGCGGAGCTGAAGTTCCTGCGTTCATCCAGCCTGAAACAGGTGGCGGTCACCATTGCGATCGGCGGTTGTCTCTTCGCGCAATGCTCCTTCACGTTGAACGCGGCAGAAACGACCGGGAACGCGAACCGGGAAACCCAATTGGATCAGGCGCTCAATGATGTGCTCGAGCGCCCCGAATTTGCCTGGCGAATGCCGCGCGAACAGCAGGTGGTCCAGAACGAACGGGAACTGGGCTGGCTGGGTCGCGCGATCAGATCGATGGCCGAATACCTCGACGATGTCGAGGTCTGGCTGCGCGAGAACGTCAAGTCCTTCATCGAGTGGCTCGATGAACCCTTCAAGCGCGATCAGCGGATCCCGGACCCGCCTTCCAGCAGCAGCGGCAATTGGCGGGAGAACCTCCGCGCGTTCGTCTACATCCTGCTGGCCCTCGCCGGCATCGCGCTCGCCGTTTTGCTCGTCAAACTCTGGAGACAACGTCCGGCCACGGTCGCGGTTGCGGAACCGGTCATGCCGGACCTGAACGACGAAGACATCGCCGCCGACGATCTACCGGAAGACGAATGGCTCAAGCTCGCGCATGACCTGCTGAACAAGGGCGATTCACGGCTGGCCCTGCGAGCCCTCTACCTCGCCTGTCTGGCGCACCTCGGTGAACGTGAACTGGTCACGATCTCCCGCGCGAAATCAAACCGGGAATACCAGCGTGAGCTCAACCGCCGGGCACGACTGTTGGAAGACATGCGGGCAGCCTTCCACCAGAACGTGGGGGATTTCGAACGCGTCTGGTATGGCCTGCACGACGTCACGCGGGGGATGTTCGAACAATTCGAAGGCAACCTGAGAAAGATCCGTGAATGTTGAGCCGCCGTCTCAATCTCGTGTTGTTTCCCGTGTTGCTGAGCCTGTTCGGCTACGGAATCAGCACACTATTTGAACTGCGCTTCGATCAGGGCGACTTCTACGCCCCCTACTCCTCTCTGCGGGCGGATCCCGTCGGCACGCGTGCCTTGCATGATGCATTCAGTGAACTGGAAGGGGTTGAATGCGTGCGTCTATATGAGTC
>JAYPXF010000360.1:0-5380 GCA_038154405.1 Verrucomicrobiales bacterium
CTCGGTCGCAAGAAACCCGTCGTCATCGACGCCTCAAAAGGCGCTACTCTGCTCGCCAGTCCGGAGGAATTCCAATCCGGACGTCGCGATTCCGGCTACAGTGAAAATCCACACGTGTGGCTCGATCCTCTGATCGCCCAGCAGCAGGTCGCCAACATCCTTCGCGCCTTGCGAAAAGCCGATCCCGCCAACGCGGAGACTTACACCCGTAACGCAAAGTCCTACCTCGCGAAATTGAAGAAGCTCGACGCGGATTTCAAAACGGCCATGGATTCATTGCCCAACAAGAATCTGGTCACCTTTCACGACGCCTTCCCTTATCTCGCACGGCGTTACGGTCTCAACTACGTCGGCTACATCTCGGAATTCCCGGAGAAAGATCCGACGCCGAAACAACTCGCGACCCTGTTGGACAAAATCAAGACGCAACGGGTCGGCGTGCTCTTTGCCGAAGCCAATTACGCCCCGCGGTTGCTGAAGCGGGTCGCCGCCCAGAGCGGAGCCAAGGTCTCCCAACTCGACACCTTGGAAGTCGGTCAGGGCCACGCCAGCGCCTACCTTGATCGGATGCGCGCCAACCTCGCCGCCTTGCGCGCGGCTTTCACCACGCAGGCAAACCACGGACCATGATACGGATCAAGCATCCCGACCGGTCGCTCACCATCACCAGCGCGATGGCAATGGCTCGCCGCAAATTCCTTGGGAAAACGAATCCACAAGCAGAACGCAGTATGGCCCTGGTCAGCTGCTTGGGATTTCTAGGCGACGCAATCCCGGCATTCTCCATAGATCACCACCTCGTGAGACTTCATGGAGAATCCGGGCGGCAGCAGCTTCTTGAAACCGCCGGGGCAACCTTCGAGATCAAACAACTTGTGGCAATCCTCGCACACGAAAAAGTGGTGATGTTTGTCGCGATCCATTTCGTAGTGCGGCGGCACCCCTGCCACCTCGATTTTTCGGACCTCACCGGTTTCAACCAGATTCTTGAGGGTCCGATAAACGGTGGCGAGTCCAAGACCGGGCGACTCGGCCGAAGCAGCCTCCTGCAACTCCTGCGGTGTCACCGGGCGGCCAAGTTCATCGAGCACATGTAGGATGGAGGACCTTTGTTGAGTGTTCGATGGCACGGAGCAAGTCTCTCAGAATTCAGAGAGGATTCAATTCTCAAGCACCTTATTACGGCTTCCCCATGATGACAAATTGCAAACCGATCCTCCAATGATTCTCAATTCAACAACGGTCAACGATACTCCGATGCAGCCGGGATTGGCTGGGATTTCACCGCGCATTTCACTGCTGCAACTGCATGGCGTGTCTGTCGACTTCGGCCGGCAACCGGTCTTGAAGGGAATCGATCTTACCTTGAGGCAGGGTGATCGCATGGCCGTTGTCGGTCCCAATGGAGCGGGAAAAACTACATCCTAACTCGAGGAGCTTGGCATGCAGACGACATCCCGAGGCGAACACAACGTGGGCACACCTCCGCCAACCATTGGTTACGTTCCGCAGCGGCTTCATTTCGATACTCAGTTTCCGCTCACCGTGGAGGAGTTTGTCGCGATCAACCAACCAGGTCCCCAGACTTGGTATGGCGGAGTGCCGCGCCGAAGTCGTGCCGCCATTGCCGATGCGCTGCAGCAGACCGGCACGCTCGATCTGGCACGACAACGCCTCGGCGCCTGTTCCGGCGGCGAGTTGCAACGCGTGCTGATTGCTGCCGCCCTGCTGCAAAAGCCACAACTTCTCGTGCTCGACGAGCCGTCCGCCAACATCGATCGATGCGGGGTCGAAAACCTCAGCGAGCTGCTGCGAAATCTTCACTCAGATCTCGGACTGACCCTCCTCTTCGTATCGCACAATTTTCACTTGGTCGCCAACCTCGCCGACCACGTCGCCTGTCTGAATGGAGAACTTTGTGGGCTTGGTTCCCCGCAGGAGATGTTGGACGAGCACTACCTCTCCGGCAGCAATCAGCACACCTTCGCTCCGGTTCTAGGCGGCATTCCCGCATTGGAGCGCAGCCGATGAGCTGGAGTGATCTCTGGAATTACGAATTCATGCGCTACGCGCTGATTTCGTCGCTCATTCTGGGCCCCACCTGCGCACTGCTTGGCGTCTTTGTCACCTTGCGAGGCATGGCCTTCTTCAGCGATGCGCTGGCGCATTCCGCAATCACCGGAGTGGCGATTGGACTTCTGCTCCAGGAACGCATGGGGCTGTCGCTCGATCCGATGTGGTTCGTGTTCATCTTTTCCATAGCGCTGGCACTGCTCATGGCCTGGATGAACAATCAGAGCGCACTCGCACCGGATACGGTCATATCATTCTCCTTCACCGGCAGCGTGGCCCTTGGGGTCGTCATCATCTCCTGGCTCGGGAAATATCGACTCCTCGACAGCATCCTGTTGGGCAGCATTTACGCCAACGATCTGAAGGACGTAATCTGCCAGGCCATACTGTCGGTGATCGTCATCACATTTCTCATCAGCCAGATGCGCGCCTATGCGCTAAGCACCCTGAGTCCCGAACTTGCCCACGTCCAACGCCTCCCCTCAAGTCTGCTTCACTACCTGTTCGCAGTCCTCGTCGCCGCGACCGTCGCCCTTTCCTTGAAGATGCTGGGCGCACTGTTGCTCAGTGCCCTGATCGTCATTCCGGCCGCCACAGCCAAACTCCTCAGCGTAAGTTTTCGCAGCCTCCTGCTCGTTGCCCTGACAATCGGATTGGTCATTCCCGTAACCGGGGTCTGGGCTTCATCCCAACATGATCTCCCTACCGGTCCGACGATCGTGCTGGGCAATGTACTACTCCTGTTCACATGCTACATTGGCAAGTCACTGCACCAGGCATTTCGATAGGCAAACATCGATGACAACGGCGGTTCGCATCGATTTATCGAATTAGGGAGATGCACACCAGATGCGGTAGACTTTGCCGTATGGATCCGAAGCGTACGATCATTTGGAAAACCGTTCTTCCCGCGATGATTCTGCCATTCATCGCCTCCCTCTTCTATTTCGTCCTGTTCAGCGAATACACCTTTGCCCGAGCCATCTATGCGGGCACCAAGGTCTTCACGCTGGTGTGGCCGATCGTCGCCGTCATCTGGATCTTCAAGACGGGACTTCCCAAACTGGAACTCCTAGATGCCACACATCTCAAGGCACTTCCGCTCGGTCTGCTGAGTGGAGGAGGTGTCGTGATATTGATGATGACCCTGACCCAAACACCGGTGGGAGACGTCATCAACAGCGCGGCTCCGGCAATCACCCGGAAGACCGCAGAATTTGGATTGATCAACCACTTCTGGCTCTTCGCCATCTTCATCTCTGTCTTTCACTCCCTGTTGGAAGAATACTATTGGCGTTGGTTTGTCTGCGGTCACCTGCGTACGGTGGTGAGCAAACGGGCGGCCCACATTGTTGGGGCCATATCCTTTGCCGCGCATCATGTCGTCATCACCACCCAGTTCTTTCCATTCGGATGGGGACTGTTCTTCGGTCTCGCGGTCGGAGTTGGCGGAGCGATCTTCAGCATCCTGTATGAACGACAAAAAACGCTCGCCGGAGCCTGGGCCGCTCATATGGTCGTCGATTTTGGAATCATGTGGATCGGCCACGGTCTCTTGAATCAAGTCGTTCCGAGTTGATTCTGTCCTTTCATCTCGTCCTCATTGTCGTATGACTGCGCCGTGTCACTGATGAAAGCAAAACAACTCGGACTCATCGCCGGTGTGCTCATCGCAGGTGCAACTCTGGCATCGGCGGACCACCACAAGTTCATCACCATTTTCAACGGCAAGGATCTGTCCAAGATCAAGACCGAGGGAAACTGGAAAATTCAGAAAGACGGTTCGCTCTACCTTGAGCCTCGCGCGGGCGAAAAGGGTTGGAAGCGCTATGGCTCCTACCTCTGGTTGAAAGACGATTACCAGGACTTCGTCATCGACTTCGAATACAAGCACCCCAAGGGCGGCAATTCAGGACTCTACTTCCGCATCTACGACGAATCGGACGCCACGGCCCATGGTTTCGAAGTGCAGATCCTGGACGTCTACGGCAAAAAGAAACTTGGTCCGCACGATCTCGGCGGCGTCATCAAGACCGCCGGCCCCTTGACGAATGCCGCCAAGAAACCGGGCGAATGGAACCGCATGGTGGTGACCTTGAGCAAAGGCAAGCTCACCGTCGTGATCAACGGCAAGACCGTCCAGGACAAGCTGGATCTCGCCGCCAAGAAACCGGCCGACAAGAAGCTGGCCGCCGAGGGCAAGATCGCCATCCAGGATCACGGCCAACCTTTCTGGGTGCGGAACATCAAGGTGAAGAAGCTCCAGTAGGCTGAGCGGTCACTCTAACACTCTGAAAATGAAAAGGCCGGTGTCGAATGGCACCGGCTTTTTTTGCAATAGTCAGTTGTTGCAAATCTATCAGATGACCTCATTCGGCCTGAATCTCTGAGGCCGTCGCGGAATTTGCGAAAAATTCCGACACCGATGCCTGCCCATCGGAAGATCTTGCATCTTCCGCTACAATCAACGGAGTAGCGCTCGAACGATCCTTACAATCCCTTCAGATACTTCATGCTCTGCCGGATGCTCGCGATCGGGTTCGGCGAGTGGTCTTGCTCGACGTGGCAGTGCGCGACGCCGGCGGATTTCGAAGCCTTGATGATCGGTTCCATCGAAATTGATCCGTCTCCGAGTTCCTCGAATGCATCCGGGTTCAGTCGGCCATAGTTCGGAATTTTCAGCCCCTTCTTCAAATCCTTCAGATGCACTTGGGACACGCGCCCTTTGAGTTTCCGGAGAACCTTCTTCGGGCTGTGACCTCCGACCTGAACCCAGAAGACATCGAGCTCGAATTTCATCTCCGGCGCGAATTCTTCGATAAACACATCGAAGCCGGATTTGCCGCCAACCATGGGTTTGAATTCAAAAGCGTGGTTGTGATAGGCGAGCTGGATACCGACCTTATTCGCCTGCACGGCAGCCTTGTTCAGTTTCTCCGCGGTCGCCTTGTAACCATCGAGATTCTTCCGGTGCTTGTCCTCGAGATAGGGAACTACAAGGTGGGTCAGACCAAGATCCTTGGCCTTATCAAGAATCTCCGAAAATGGGGTCACACCTTTCTTGTCCGGTTCCGTGACCGACTGCCACTGGAAGTGAGAAGAATGCAGTTTCAAACCGTGTTCCTTGGCGGCGTCGATCATCGGCTGGCAATTGGGAAACCCATACATTTCGCCCTGATGATAACCGGCATCGACCACGGCCTTGATCGTTCCCGAAGTGTCCTTCTTGATCTGGTTGCGAAGGGTGTAAAGCTGGATGCCAATCTGCTTTCGGTACAGATTGTCAGCTTCAAGTGCCAGGAGCGAT
>JAYPXF010000361.1:0-5299 GCA_038154405.1 Verrucomicrobiales bacterium
CTCCAGGTAAACGGGGCGCCGAAAACATAACGGGCGAAAACTTGCGCCGCCATCGTGCTCAAGATGATGAAGAGGAGCAGGGCGGCAATCGCCTGCTCGGCTCGGACCATCAAGCGAACACAGTTCGCCAGCGGGAGTGCTTCTTCGCCAGCGGACTCAGTGTCGTCTGGTTTGGTATCGTCATTCATGGCTGTTTCGAAGAATCGGCAGTGAGGCGGTTGTAAAGTTCGCTGAAGGCAAATCCCTTGGAGAAATATTCGCGGCAGCCCTTGCGAAAAGCGTCGACGTCAACATCGTCGATGATCTCCATCGTCCCATCCTTGCGCCACTGCTCGATCAGCTTCTTTTCGTCATCAACTGTTCCGCGATGAACTTCGCGTCCCAACTCCTGGATGGAATCCTGCAAGGCCTTCTGTTGCTCGGGAGTCAAACGCTGCCAAGTGCGTTCATTGACCAGGATCTGCAGCGACGACTGAATGTGCCCTGTCAGGTTGAGGCACTTCTGGACTTCATGAAATCCCATGGCCTTGATCACCGGGACGGGATTCTCCTGACCATCGGCAATTCCCTGCTGCAGCGCCAGGTAGACCTCACTGAAGGCAATCGGCATCGGACTGGCGCCAAGCGAGGCGCCGGATGACTGCCAGACGCGACTCCCGGGCATTCGCAAGCGAAATCCTTTCAGATCATCGGGATGCCGAATCGGCTTGTTCGAGGTGATATGCCGGGAACCGTAGGCCCAGCAGTCCAAGACGCGCACGCCGTACTTTTCGCGCAGCGTGTCCCACTCCTTCTTCATTTCCTCGCTGCGCTGGTTCTCGAGCATCTGGTCGAGGTCGCGGGAAGCAAAGGCCGCATCAAACACACCGATCGGCGGGTGCCACATCGCGAGAAAGGAAGGTCCGGTGATTGCCAGATCCAGTTCGCCCGCCACCAGTTGCTCCAGCAGTTCGGATTCACTGCCCAGTTGTGAAGTCGGATAGACGGTGACGTCCAAGGTGTCGGATTTCTTCCGGATTCGTTCGGACAGAAATGCGGTTCCATACGCATGCGTTGGAGCAGTGACCTCGTAGACATGCGCCATTCGCAAGCGCAGTCGACCGTCTGGGTTGCTTTCAGGCTGGCATCCGCCGAGGAGCAGAACGGACACGAGGACCAGTTGGTAAGGCCATCTTTTCATCAAAGTTTTTTCGTTCTTCCGGAGATTCTGTCAGGCAGCAGCAAATTCACAACTTGCTCCAATTTCATCAGGCACGCGGTAAACGCCTTCTTCAACTCGAGCGGGAAAATCAAAGTAGTCGCGGAGATGCGGGATATATTCCAGAAATACTTTCTCGAGGCCCAGTGAAATGTGATTGAAGAGCACCAGGTGCTGATGGATCTGGCCCATGTCGCCCACGTGCGGTACGACACGGAGTCCAAACTTTTTCGCCATAAGGGCAACGAGAACAAACTCATTCACGCCCCCCACCCGCGTGCAATCGACCTGACAGAACTGCATCGCCTCGGCCTGCATGAAGTTCTTGAACAGCACCGCATGGGAAACGTGTTCGCCCAGCGCGATCGCGGTCGGTGACAATTCGCGGGCCAACTCCGCGTGAGCCAGGACGTCGTCGGGATGCATGGGCTCTTCGATCCAGTAGGGATTCATCGCCTGAAATTTCCGGCCGATGCGAGTGGCCTCGCCCAGTGACCATTTCTGATTGGCATCCAGCATGATCGTGGCCTGGTCCCCGGTGATCTCCCGAATCAAACCGGCCCGGCGTAGATCTCGCCGGGGATCATCCGAGCCGACCTTGAGCTTCATCGCCGTAAACCCATTGTCGATTGCGCGACGGGTGTTCTCCGCAATCAGCTCATCGCTGTAATTGAACCAACCGACCGAGGTATCGTAACCCGGGTATCCGGTCTCCAGAACGCCAGCTCTCGCCTCCCTGTCTGCCTTTGCCGCCTGCAGAATCGCCAGTGCTTCGGACCGATCGAGCACATCGTCCACCCAGGCAAAATCCAACAAGGCAACCACTTCCTCCGGCTCCAGATCGATCAGCAACTTCCAGAGGGGCTTGTTCTGTTGCTTCGCCCAGAGATCGAAGCAGGCATTCACGATCGAGGCCAGGGCAAGGTGAACGACGCCTTTGTGCGGACCGAGCCAGCGCAACTGCGGATGGTTTGCGAGGCGATGGGAAACCTCACCGAAACTCGCCATCAGCTCCTCGACGTCTTGGCCGACCAGATCCCGCGACATCAGTTCGATCGCCTGACAGATCAAGTTTGTCCCCGCTCCCAGGTTGAAGGTGAGCCCAATCCCCGTTTTCCCCGCATCGGTGTGCAGGCAGGTGACCGCGTAGGAATAGACCGGATCGGTATGCACCGAATCAGCTCCTTCGCCTTCCTTGAGCTGGAAGCGCTTATCGTCCGTGGTGACGCTCGTGATGGTCATGGCAAATCAGTGAATCCAATCACACCGGAAACGCCGGCGGCTCGTCGAGCCCTTCCTTGGACATCCGCACCTGGGCCCATTCCCGCGGCTCAATAGCAACGAAGAACCTGGCAATTAACTGCTTAATCCACGTTTTTCCCCGTATTCGGAGGTCGGAAACCTACGGTCTGATCACCTTCTGGTTTTTTCTCGGAAACAATTGAGGATTCTGTGTCATTACCCTAAATGACCGATCCCGAGATCGAAAATGATGCACCGGATGCGACTGAGCAGGTTCAGTTGCTTTTTGTGCGTCATGAGAATTCGATCCGGGCGTTTGTGCGGGCGTTGCAGCCATCTCTCTCGGATGCGGACGATGTGATGCAGGAGACTTTTCTGACGATTTCAAGGAAGGCTGCGACCTTTGAGCCGGGGACGAATTTTGTGGCGTGGGCCTGCGGGGTTGCCCGGCTCAAGGTGTTGGAGATTTTCCGTCAGCGAAAACGGGCCAATGTTCTCAGTGAGGCGGCCATTGTCGCTTTGACGGAGGATGCGCCTTCGCCTGAGTCGTTGCGGGAGCGGGAGGATGCCTTGGCCGGGTGTCTCGATACCCTGACTCCGAAGATGCGGGATCTGTTGTGGCGGCGTTATTCCCGGCGACAGAGTTCGACGGAGATGGCGGCGGCGGCGGGGATGACTACAACGGCCGTAAGGGTGGCGCTTTCCAAAACGCGGGTCGCCTTGCGGGACTGCATCAATTCTCAATTGCAGCAAGCCGGATGATGGAAAGTTTTCGGACAACCGAGAATCGCGTTTCCCCTCACCCTGGCCCTCTCCCCAAGGAGAGGGAAAAGGATTTAACGTGGGATGGGGTTTGTTGCGTTCGGTTTCAGATCCAGCGGCTGTATGAACTCCCTCTCCCAGGGGAGAGGGGGATCGAGTGCACGGGATTTCAAGTATCAAAGAACGTCAACGACGTTTCACCCCAAAGCCCAAGGTTGGTCGGAACGACCTACCCTGGGTATGCATGCAACCAATCAACCAACCCTGAAGGGGTTGCACCAGATCACGCAATCGAAGTCCAACCCCTTCAGGGTTGGCTTGTTTATTCTACCTCTCCCCAGGGTAGGCGCTGGTGCGCCAACCCTGGGCTATGGGGTTGAATCCCTTTGGGATTCTGCGAGCCGACCAAGATTAAGATTACGAACAAGATGAAGATTAAGAATACTGAAGAGCTCGACGCATTGATTGATGCGTGTCTCGATGATCGACTGAGTGACGCGGAGGCGGAGCGGTTGAGTCGATGGATCGAGGAATCGAGTGAGGCGCGGGAGCGTTATTGGGAGTTGGCATCGGTTCACGGGATGGTGGAGCAGTCGATGCAGAGTGCATCGTTGAAGGCAGCCACGGGTGAGGAGTTTGTGGCGCCGGCGAATGTGGGATGGCTGTTCCGGTTGCCGCGAATCTCCGCGATGGCTGCGGGGATGGTGATCGGGATTTTCAGTGCGTCGATGGTGTGGGCTTATGCCATTCCGCGGAATGAGGCCATTACCCGGACGAGTCAGGAGATTGTGTCGGAGGACTTCGAGGATCCGGAGATGAAGCTGAAGCCGCACCTTCCGGAAAAAGCGAATCAGTGGTTCGGGCGACTGGTTTCGGTGGCGCCAAAAGGCGATGTTTCTGCTGTCCAGGGAAACCGGGTGGGCCTGCTGAGTCCGGTAGCCGGCAATCGAACCGAATCTGCCCGCTATGTGGTGGATCTTCACGATCTCCCGGAGCTGGCGCCGGGGCATGTGCGAAGCCTGACGGTGAAGGCGTCTTTTGCGGCTCCCTTTACCGAGCAAGAACCGGGATTTCGCGTCGGGCTGGTGGCTTTCAGTCAAGCGCCGGAGGACGTGCGGCAGGCCTGGAGGGATCGGTGGAATTCTGACGCCATGATCCTGCAGGGAGTGGAGCGCAAACATCTTCCCAAGAAAGACGAGCGAGGCAAGTGGCATGAAGTCAGCGCTACGCTCGAAATCCCTGAAGGGACCCGTAGTGTCATGGTTTCGTTGGGAGTCTGGCATCTCGATCCTGACAGGCCCGTGTCTGACCTTTACCTCGATGCCGTTCAAGTGCAGTTGGTCGACACCTACGAGCCGCCCGCCAAGTTCGCCAGTCGCTGAATTACCTGCTTCGAATTCCGCTAAATACATGAAAACGATAACTCTGCTTACACTCCTGATTGCCGCATCGGCAACAGTCGGAGCTGCCGCCGACAAGCCCGTTCATCTGTTCATCCTTTCCGGGCAATCCAACATGCAGGGCATGGATCCGGAGACCGGGTTCATGCCGGAGGCCAAGCAACTCTTCAAAGGCGACAAGGTCGTCTACATCAAGGTGGCCAAGGGCGGTCAGCCGATCTGCCGCTGGTTGGAGGAATGGTTGGACATCGCCGAAAAGAAGGGACTGGATGCCAAACACCGGGCACGGATCCATAAGGGTGGAAAAGTCGAGTTCTATCAGCCGATTCTCGATCAGTATCAGGAGATGCTGGAGAAACACCCCAAGCTGGCTTCAGTCACCTTTTGCTGGATGCAGGGTGAACGCGACGCCAACGGAGGCGCGCAAGCAGCTTACAAAGAATCCTTGAAGCTGTTGATATCCAAGCTGCGTCGCGACTTGAAACGCCCGGACATGAACATTGTCATCGGCCGCATCGGAGACTACGCCCTGGATCGCCCGTCATGCGTGGCGGTGCGAAAAGCACAACGTGAAATCGTCGATGAAGACCCGCGAGGCGCCTGGGTTGACGTGGATGATCTGAACGATCGGATGGTCAAAGGAAAGATGGTGAGCGCTGTTCATTACAACAGGCCGGAAGGCTACATCACTCTCGGC